>JAWUXU010000107.1:0-20903 GCA_034111145.1 Paraglaciecola sp. | reverse complement strand
CGTGAAGTTGCGTTTATCTGTTAAAGGTATGCGTATTATTGATAAAAAAGGTATCGATACAGTGTTGTCTGATATGCGTGCCAACGGTATTAAAGTTTAAGGAAGCAGATTATGCGCGAAAAAATTAAATTAGTGTCTAGTGCTGGTACAGGCTTCTATTACACTACAGATAAAAACAAACGTAATATGCCTGGCAAAATGGAGATCAAAAAGTTTGATCCTAAAATTCGTCAGCACGTTTTGTTCAAAGAAGCCAAAATCAAGTAAATTTATTGGTTTTGTCTCCAGAAAAACCCGGCTTTTGCCGGGTTTTTTGCGTTTACACCTTATGTCATAATCCGCTGTACGTATTTTCTAGGTTTTTATTTTACATGATCAAGTTATCTCAAAGCGCTTGGAACAATGTCATTATTTTCAGTATGCTGATACTGATCATGTTATTCAACTTCAGTAGTCATTTTTTAAATGAAGGCAGTCATGAAAATCTATCTTTGCCCAAACTTGTGCCTGCTAATATGATCATTACTACCATGATTTTCGAACAAGAAAAAGTAGAACGAATTGGCCAAGGCTGGCGTACAATATCTGGAACATATAGCAATGAGAAGCTTGCAAGATTAGTCGAACATTGGAATAACGCAGAAATTAGACTTTTTGACCAAGGCCCTAGTTGGCAGTCGGCTAACTCAACAATACAAATATGGTTTGCGGGTCAAGCGTTGCCCATTGAGTATCAATTTATTCAACTAGGGGACAAAACCTTAGTGAGAATAGGCAAGCAGACATTCCAGCTAATCAGCCCCAGTTATCAAATGTTAATTTTATCAGAGTAAAACATGCCTGAATTACCAGAAGTAGAAGTAAGTCGGTTGGGCATCAGCCCTCACCTTGAAAATCAAATAATTCAAACAATTATAGTACGTAAACGCCAATTACGTTGGCCTATTCCAGAGGATATACATCAAGCTGAAGGTCTAGTTATTACTGCGATCCGTCGTCGAGCGAAGTATTTGTTACTCGACACCAGCAAAGGCAGTATTGTTTTGCATTTGGGTATGTCGGGAAAACTTTGTGTGGTGGATTGCGACACTGAAGTAAAGAAACACGATCATTTGGATATCGTTATGCAAAATGGCGTTTGTCTGCGTTTCAATGATGCGCGCAGGTTTGGTTCATGTTTATGGCAAGGGGTAAATGAACCTACGATAAGTGTAATGGCATCACTTGGTCCTGAGCCATTGACTAACGAATTTGATGGAGACAGGCTGTTTGAATTGTCACGCAGTAAATCTGTCGCGGTGAAAAAATTTATAATGGACAATAAAGTGGTAGTGGGAGTGGGTAATATTTACGCTAACGAATCATTGTTTATCGCCGGTATCGACCCTAGAAAGTCCGCTAGCAAAGTGACTAAAAAACGTTATGTTCAACTTGCAAAGATTATTAAAAAGGTTTTAGTTAGCGCCATTGAACAAGGTGGCACCACTCTTAAAGACTTTATGCAAGCAGATGGACAACCTGGTTATTTTTCCCAACAACTGCTGGTGTATGGCCGTGCAGGTGAAAACTGCGATGCGTGCCTGTCGCCCATTAAGTCAGTGACCATAGGGCAACGTAATACTTTTTACTGTGAAACCTGTCAGCGCTAAGAGAGGGCTCTTAAAGAGGCTGTTTGTTATGTAGTTTTTGTTGCAAAGCGTCAATCACTGCAGAATGACAGAATTCGTTAACACGGCCTCGGTGCAAGGCTACTTCTTTGACTAGGGTAGAGGAAATAAATGAGTTTTCTTCAGCTGGGGTCATAAACACACTTTCAAGGTCGGGATTGAGCCTTCTATTCATATTTGCCAGTTGGAACTCATATTCAAAGTCGGATACAGCACGAAGACCACGAATTAAAACAGTGGCTCCTTGACTCTCTGCAAAATCGGCAAGCAATCCTGTAAAACCTACCACTTCAACATTATCCAAATGTGAAGTCACTTGTTTAATTAATTCGACTCGTTCTTCTAAGCTAAACAATGGCTTTTTACTTGGATTAGCAGCTATACCGACAATCAGATTGGTAAACATGTTGGCTGCGCGTTCTATGAGGTCTGTATGTCCGTTAGTAACAGGGTCGAACGTACCCGGGTATATCGCTTTTCTATGCATAATTGACTTTATTGTTTCATTTTTTGTTAGGCTAACCCGATTAGGATGAATTTGACTAATTTATTTGCATTAGTGTCATAAATCAAAATTTCCAATAGTTTAGATTTTTTCTCAGTTTTAAATTACGAATAATATTACGCGGTTTGCTCTTCAGTTTATGAAAAGATGATGCCAATTCATCAACAGCTTCCAACACTCTTAGACTAGATTTTCCATCTTTGTATGGATGTGTGTTTTGTATAAACTTACGAACTGATAACATCAATTTATCAGGATACTCCAGTGCATATTCTATTGCAGACTCAACTTGTTCAACTTGCGTTATATTATGAAGATGTTCTTGTGGTGCCTCATTGTTAAAGGTTACTACCGGTTTCTCTAACAAGAGGAAGTCAGTAATCATGGAAGAGTTATCACCTAACATTAAATCAGCTTCAATCATGTGAGGTGCCAACTTGTCGGTTTCAATAAATTCTAGGTTTTCATGTTGAATGGCTTTATAAGCTTCAACAATATTGATATCCATTTTGGGATGGAAGGTAACTTTCCACTTCCACTTTTGATTAAGTGATAACTTTTCAATAGTTTTAAGTAACGTTGACGCTTGAGTGAGGCGAGGCGAAAATGTTGAGCTAAATAGGATCACTGGCTTATTATTTTCTACTTTTTCTGGATATGTACTGTCAAAGTATGGGTCCATCTTACAATACCCAGTTTCGCTCACCTTAAAATGTTTATGTTTACTTTCAAGCTCTTTAAATGTGGCTGTAGATGAATAACCATGAGTGCAGTAGAGGTCAAAGCAATCACGAATAATGAAGTGGTAGTTAACATTACCTTTTACTCGGGTTTTGAAGCCGACAAACCCATGAAATACACATACTTTAAAACCAGGGAAAAACGATGGAATCATATTGCCAGGCACAAATGTCGCATAAGGGTCATAAGAAAACACCTCCTCAACAGATTCAATGACTTTTTCATTAGTATTAAAATAATTAAGGTTTATCTCATCACCTTCAACAAACCAAGCAACATTATCGCCGCGAGAAAGAATCTCTTGTTGCAAGGGACGTAATATTTCAAAAGCGTAATTGTGAGCGATATAAAATAGATATTGCTTCACATGGTTTCCTTAATTATTTCAGTTACTTCGGTGGTTGAATTGGAAGGTGTTCGCGGTAAGTACACCACTTTACTGTATTCGTTTAGATGGTCAAACCGGCCTCGCCAATCATCCCCCATGACTAAGGTTTCTGCATTTTTTGAAGTAATGTATTCTGCTTTTAACTCCAATGAATCCTCGACAAATACTTCGTTAACAAACCTTAGTGATGAGATTATTTCCAATCGACTTTTTAGTGGGTAAATAGGTTCTCGTCCTTTTTTATTCCTATTAAGCCCATCAGATGAGACGTTTACTATTAGGTGGCTTCCTAGTGATTTTGCACGATTCAGCAATCTTATATGTCCGATATGCAACACATCATATGTACCAAATGTTATGATTCTGCTCATTGCTCACTTACCATTTAAAAACCTAAAACTCTATTAAAGCCGTTACTAAGGGGTATAGTTCTTAGCATTCCCTTGATATATTTCCGTATGATATCGGCTTACTTAGGTTCAACTGCTCCGTTATAGGCAGACATTATAATTTGCCAATCTGAAAGTTGCCAATGAATATTCCGTAAGCGTTTTTCTTTTTCAAACGAACGCTTTAGCCTTGCCATATTTGATTTTTTCCAATTATGACCTTGTTTAATTCCGCATTTATCAAAATCGATTAACCAAACTCGGTGCTCGGCATCGAGCATAATATTGTGAATGTTTAGATCGTGGTGATAAATTTGATGGTGGTGAAATTCAGCAATAGTTTGACCTATTTTTTGCCATACATCCTTGGTTAAGGCTTTTTCTAGCAAAAATTGGTGTAAGTCTTGAGCATTAGGGATTTTTATTGAAATAATATCGGCTTGATAATACACGCCACTTTTTTTCAACATGGCTGCAATAGGTATGGGACAAGGTAATTCCAGCGTTTGCATATGTTGCAGCAGCTTAAACTCTTGCCATGCACGGGATTGTTCAATACCGGTATAAAAATATTGATCACTCAGTACCTTACCAATCAAGCCTCCTCGACGATAATGACGTAATACATATTCATTTTCATTATGTTGAAAAAAATAGGTGGTGCCACGTCCTTCTGCTTGCCCTGTTATAGCATCTTGTGTCTGCCAATATTGGCCTGTAAACATTGCTGGATTGGGTGCAGAGAAATGTTCTACATCAAACAACATGACGTGTGAGTTAGCGGTTTTATGTTGGATATTAGCCATGTTTCAATTTAGACACAGGAGAAGTATATGTATTGTATACATAATATTTATGTGATTTCAGAGTAACTGCAGATAACTGCAGATTCAGGTAGTTGTCGACTAAATGGATAAGTAGCCTGCGTTCATTCCTGCAATTTTTTGCCAGGCATTACCCGCATACACGCTTGTTTCCAAGTTTTTCTTGCTCAGAATATAAGCTTTATATACGATTATATTCACTTAACTCAACTTTCAATAACGTTGACGTTTCAAACACAACTGAGAACTTGTTCTCAGTTGTACATATATCTGACGAACCTACTTTTGACACATTAATACTTGATCCATTGAATCGCTTTTGTCGGCTATCTTTTTACCAACTATAAAAAATTTAAAATGTTGATGGCTTCTTATTATGCAAGCCTTCTAACAAATAAATTACTTGGACATAACTTAGCATGACTCCGTACCTGACTCAGGAAGTGTGATGAATGGACTTTAAAAACGTATATAAAATTGATTCAAGTCAAGAAAAACTCTAAATAGTAAGGTTATCTTGTGCAGAGAGTTAGATTTTACCAAGTTCATTACATTACCTGCGCTCACTGCATAGGCATGTAAATTATTTTATATTCCTTTTTTAAATTGCCCTGAATGCACTTGGTTATGTACTAATTTTTACTCACTGCTCCCCGTTTATTTGTGTAGTTAATTGAGGCGATAGCTATATTGACATAGGGAGAACCGCATTTATGGATAATCACTTTTCTAAAGAAGCACAGTCAGGCGAAATTGAGTTAATTATTGGTAATTCAAACTCAAATTTTTCAGGTGTAACATCCACTATGTTACAGGTCATGTCCTACCAAAAAAAACTGATCAATTTACGCGTCATGGGCACTCACTTTTTGCCTGATCCAGCTTTAGCTATCAACTTTTGGCAAACTGCAAAAATGTGTCGAACGCCGCTCAAAAACGGTAAATGGCGGGTTTTTCATGCTCGCCGAGTAGATGAAATGATCCAAGGCGTACTACTTAAATATCTGTTCAGAGCAAAAATCAAGCTGGTGTTTAGTTCTGCAGCTCAGCGCAAACGTTCAGCATCAACAGTGTGGTTAACTCGAAAAATGGACGCTGTGGTTGCAGTAAGTAAAAGGTCAGCTGAATTTTTATGTGATCCCCCAGACCTAGTTAATCCTCACGGTGTGCAGATTAATGATTATTTACCTGCTAAGGATAAACAGCAAGCATGGGCTGATTTAGGCCTTGGAGGTAAATATGGCGTTGGTATTCTAGGCCGCGTTAGAAAACAAAAAGGGGTGCACTTATTTGTTGAGGCGTGTATTCAGCTGTTTGACAAATATTCTGATTTCCATTGTGTTGTTGTCGGCGCAATTTCATCTAGTAACAAAGAGTTTGTCGAACAATTAAAAAGCAAAGCTGCACAAGCTAATATGGCTGACCGGATTACCTTTACAGGTGAGCTACCATTTGAAAAAATACCTACAATATTTAGCTCTTTGTCTTTAGTCACAGCTCTGAGTGATAACGAGGGCTTTGGTTTAACTGTTTTAGAAGCCATGAGCAGTGGAACGGCGGTACTGGCAACCAAAGCTGGGGCTTGGGAGGAAATTGTTCGCCCAGCAGTAGATGGTTATATTGTGCCAGTAAATGATCAGCAAGCCGTTACTGAAAAGATGGAATTATTGTTATCTGACAATAAGAAATTAATACAAATGGGCATAGAAGGGCGACAACGAGTAGAGACTAGTTATCGCGTGGAAGACGAAGCAATACGCTTAATTGAGTTTTTTCGTAGTTTACAGTAGGGCATTTTTAAGGAGGGTATTACGAATTTAGAACGCTTAGGGTTTTCTGAATAGCACCACTATTTTGCCCTAACACTTGTTTGCCAGCATCACCTGCCAGTTTCCTTTTTTCAGGCTTGTTTAACCACTCCTTGCAAGCGGATTCAATTTGCTGAGCATTTTTTACCGTTAGCAACGCGCCACTATCTTCTAAGGCCTTGCAAATAGCAGGATTATTATAAGTCGATTCACCCATTAATATCGGCACACCTAGGGCTGCAGGCTCCAATGCATTATGCCCCCCTCTATCAGCTAAACTGCCGCCAACAAAACTAATATCTGCCAAGGCATATATAGATCGCAGCTTGCCCATTTGATCGCATAGCAGTACTTGGGTATTGCTCTGGCATGGTTTTGCATTGCTCATCAAAATAGTTTCAATTTGTTGTTTTTTTAGTAGTTGATGAACTTTTTCAAAGCGTTGAGGGTGACGAGGCACAATAATTAGCAATAACTCAGGGTAAGTTGTTATTAGAGCCAAATAAGCATCCAATATAATTTGTTCTTCTGGTTCATGGGTGCTACCCGCTACAAGCACTGAACGCTGCTTTAAGGCGAAGTTGGTTTTAATTGTTTGGCTTAGTGCGATGTCGTCATCTGTAATGGTCAAATCGAATTTAATGTTATTGGTTAAGGTTAGCTTATCTGGGCTCACTCCAAGGACTAGGTAGTTCTGATAATCTCTTTGATTTTGGGCGCAGACAGCAGAGATTTTTTCGAACATAGGCTGAAATAAAGAGGGGAATTTTTGATAAGTTTTAGTCGACTTTTCACTCATTCTGCCATTTATAATAAAAACAGGGATGTTCGAACGCCAGCATTGATGACACAGGTTCGGCCACAATTCCATTTCGTTAATCAGCAATTTTTCTGGACGTTTTCTTTTCAGGAACAATTTTATAAAAAGCGGAAAATCATAAGGCAGATAAGCATGTTCAACACGGTTTGCAAACAGCAACTTTACCCTATCAGCACCTGTGGTGGTATTAGTAGTGATGGTGATACGTTGCCTGGAATTGTTATTTAATAGCTGTTCAACCAAATTTTGTATTGCCACTACTTCACCTACAGATGCGCAATGGATCAGTAGACTATTCTCATGTCTATCGTGAGCGAGTGTAAAGCCATAGCGAGATAGACGGGCTTTGGTGTATCCAGGTTTACGCCTGATAAGTTGGTAAACAAAGTGACACAGGGAAAAAGGAACAATCAGTAACCATAATAATGAATAACCATGTAACGTAATTTTTTGTTTGTTACTGGGTTGGAAATATGTAGTCATAATTTAAATGTATAAGAGAGAGTAAAGAGAGAAAAGTTACTTTAGCAGATTTTGCCATCTGAGGAAGTGTGATTAGTTTAAATGGAAAAATACGATTGTTGATAGATTGACTTAACTGTAATTATTTTGCCAAGTTATAGCTTTGTCTCAGGACTCATTTAGTATGAAAATCCACACTATGGAGCTCTTGTTTTTTCCTTTGCAGTCTGTCGCATGTACTTTTTACAGTCGATAGTCAGGTGCCTACGTTACAAGTTTTAGTGAATTCCTCGGTTGAATCTAATATCTCAGCGTAGAACTAATTAGAAGGTTCTTTGTGCGCTAAAATGTTTGGCTTTATGATCAAGTTGTCATTATTTATCTCCTTCCAAACCAATACCAAACACACTAAGCTTTCAGTAATAAAATATTAGAATTGCCAGAATTTTTGTATAAGGTATGCATGTAGTTGAAAAAATGTTTAAGGTTTAGCTCAAATTAAGTTGTTAAAAGGCCTAAAATGGTGAACTGGCCGAGAATATTATATTTTTCACTCAATACCAGAGAGAAATTTATATGTTCTTATACCCGAAAGTTACAATTTGGCGTTTGGGATAAACTAGATACTATATTCTAATAGTGCTTTTCTTAAGGTGTACAAAAAATTTGCCACTTGTGTATAGTCTTTTATTCTAAAAATTATCATTCATCATATTGAATATATATGATCAGCTTCTTTATATCCCAGACATAGGATTTATCATGAAACAAGACTTTTATATTCGCTTGGCTCAGCAAATTGAAGACACTAAAGCCCAAGGGCTTTTCAAAAATGAACGCATCATTACGTCAAGCCAGCAAGCTGATATTGAAGTTGATCATAAGCAAAAAGTACTTAATTTTTGTGCTAATAATTATCTGGGATTAGCTAATCACCCAGATCTGATAAACGCCGCAAAATCTGGTTTGGACAGCCATGGCTTTGGGGTGGCTTCTGTACGTTTTATTTGTGGCACACAGGATATTCATAAGCAGTTAGAAGCTACAATAAGCGACTTTTTAGGTACACAAGAGACTATTCTTTACCCCTCTTGTTTTGATGCTAACGGCGGTTTATTTGAAACCATATTAGATGCTGAAGATGCCATTATTTCCGACTCGCTGAATCATGCAAGTATTATAGATGGTGTGAGATTATCCAAATGTAAACGTTATCGTTACGCAAATAATGATATGCAAGCCTTAGAAGCCCAGCTTATTCAAGCAGACGCTGATGGAGCCCGTACTAAGCTTATTGCCACGGATGGTGTGTTCTCTATGGATGGCGTAATTGCAGATTTGGCAACAATTTGTGATCTGGCTGATAAGTATCAGGCACTGGTAATGGTAGACGATTGTCATGCCACCGGGTTTGTTGGCGAAAACGGTCGCGGTAGTCATGAACATTGTAATGTGATGGGGCGAGTTGACATTCTAACCGGCACATTAGGTAAAGCTTTAGGCGGTGCATCTGGCGGGTATACATCAGGTAAAAAAGAAGTGATCACGTGGCTTCGTCAACGCTCTCGTCCTTATTTGTTTTCAAATTCTGTTGCTCCGCCTATTGTTGCAGCCTCTATTAAAGTGTTTGAAATGATGCAACATGGAGATGCGTTGCGTAAACAATTGGCCGCTAACACGGCACATTTTCGTCAGCGAATGTCAGATGCAGGTTTTACACTTTCAGGCAAAGATCATGCAATTATTCCTGTGATGATAGGTGATGCGCAATTAGCCAGCGATATGGCTGACAAGATGTTACAAAAAGGGATTTACGTCGTCGGATTTTCTTTTCCAGTTGTACCCAAAGGGCAAGCGCGAATTCGTACCCAAATGTCTGCTGGGCATAGTCTTGAACAAGTGAATTTAGCCGTTGATGCTTTTATTGAAGTCGGCAAAGAGTTGGGGGTTATCTGATGAAAGCTTTAGCCAAGTTACATCCAAAAAAAGGTATTTGGATGACTGAGTGTGAAAAACCGACCGTTGGCCACAATGATTTATTAATAAAAATTCATAAAACTGCAATTTGTGGTACCGACATGCATATCTACCAATGGGATGAGTGGGCGCAAAAAACTATCCCAGTGCCTATGGTCGTAGGCCATGAATATGTGGGAGAAGTGGTTGATATGGGCCAAGAAGTGCGAGGTTTTACGCTTGGCGATAGAGTGTCTGGTGAAGGGCATATTACCTGCGGTCATTGCCGAAATTGCCGAGCAGGTCGCCGCCACTTATGCAGAAATACCACTGGGGTGGGAGTGAATAGGCAAGGTGCCTTTGCCGAGTTCTTAGCCATTCCTGCATTTAATGCTTTTAAAATGCCGCATAATATATCCAGTGATTTAGCTGCTATTTTTGATCCTTTTGGCAACGCTGTTCACACTGCTTTATCTTTTGATCTGGTCGGTGAAGACGTCCTGATAACAGGTGCTGGCCCTATTGGTATAATGGCAGCAGCCGTGGCTCGCCATGTGGGTGCAAGAAATGTGGTCATCACTGATATAAACGAATATCGCCTAGACTTAGCCTCTAAAATGGGCGCTACTCGTGCGGTTAACGTATCCAATACTCAGTTGAAAGATGTGATGAATGAATTGGGTATGACCGAAGGGTTTGATGTGGGTCTTGAGATGTCAGGCGTGCCGATAGCATTGCATGATATGCTCGACAAGATGAACAATGGCGGCAAAATAGCCATGCTAGGCATTCCAGCTACCAATGTAGCGATAGATTGGAATCAAGTAATTTTCAAAGGCCTTTTGATAAAAGGCATTTATGGCCGTGAAATGTTTGAAACATGGTATAAAATGGCTAGCCTTATCCAAGGAGGGCTAGATTTAAAGCCTATGGTAACGCATCAGTTTTCTGTTGATGACTTTCAGCAAGGTTTTGATGTTATGGGTTCAGGTCAATCTGGTAAGGTGATCTTAAATTGGCAATAGTAAGCAAGTATACAATTTTGAGGGGAGTCATTTAAATGGAGCAATTTGCCCATATATCCGTACAAGAGACACATCAGAAACTGTCCGAAAGTGCCGTTCGAATTGTTGACATCCGCGACGAAGCAGCTTTTGCAGCAGGTCATATTAAGGATTCCACACACTTAACCAATGGTTCTTTGAATAGTTTTATGTCTGGTGTGGAGTTTAATACGCCCGTTATAGTATGCTGTTACCATGGTATCAGTAGTCAACAAGCAGCACAGTTTTTAATTCACCAAGGTTTTGAAGAAGTATATAGCCTAGACGGTGGATTTGAGGCATGGCGCAAAGACCAGTCCTTTGAGACATCACAGTCAGATGGTTGATATTTTATAGTTAGTCATTTGAAATATTATAGTCAGTCATTTGAAATGTTATAGGAAGTAAAATACGTTTGTCTACTCTGCTTAAATTAGTTACCTTTTCTAAAGAACAGCCGGCAAGGTTACTCACTGTTTACCTTATAGAACAAGGTATTGAGGCAGAGTATCAACATTCAGCGAATGACAATGCTCACTCTGTTATGTTATTTGAGTCATCGGATCAAATCAAAGCCAAAGAATTGGCAGAAGAATTTGTTCTTAACCCTAGTAACGCTAAATACCAAACGGCAGCTTGGGAAACCGGCGAAACAGTTAATCTAATTCCTGATAAATATTTCTCTGCAGCTAAAACTCTTTATGACTTAAAACAGGCCCCTTTTACTTCAAGCGTATTAATTATTTGCTTAATGATTTATTTATTGATGATGGTAGGCGTTTCATCACCTTATTCATGGCTGAAAATTCAGCCTGTTGCGATGCTTTTAGATACGGGGCAGTGGTGGCGAATATTGGGCCCCGCTCTGATCCATTTCTCGGTGTTGCATATTGCTTTTAATTTGCTTTGGTGGTGGACATTAGGTAAACAAATTGAAAAAACATTTGGTTTCATTAGCTTGCTAATATTGTTCGTGTTTTCTGCTACTGTCTCCAATGTTGCTCAGTTTTGGGTTAGTGGCCCCAACTTTGGTGGTCTTTCAGGTGTGGTGTATGCGTTAGTCGGTTGTGTTTGGTGGTTGGGATGGTTAAAGCCCAGTTGGGGGTTATCACTGCCTAAACCCATAGTCGGTTTTTTGTTAGTTTGGTTAGTTGTGGGTTACTTGGATGTTTTACCTGTGCATATGGCAAATACCGCCCATACGGTGGGTCTAATTTGTGGTTGCCTGTTTGCTTGGCTTTTGGTCACTAGGGCAAAAGCGCTAACATTCGATAGGTAGGGTTTTAGATTTAGTAATAAAGATACTTAGTAAAAATCACATCCTTAACCATTTCAGAACCCGTTTCTTTTAGCATGAGCTCTTTTAATTTTTTTAAGCAGGCAAGCCGAATGTCCTCACGGCCAGTTAGGGATTTAACTTTTTCTGCTGTCTGGCTACCAAATACTTCAATCGTTGCGGCCCTTATTAGTGGGGAGTGATGTTCGGCCGCTACAAGAAATTCTGAATCTTCTAACATTAATTCTATTGTGACTCTAACAAAGCCTAGTTTTCTTGCGCTAGAGCCTAAAAAATTAGTCACAATATCTGGTTCAAGACTAAAGTAAGCGTATTTTTTTATAGCCATGTCCTGTCCGTGTACCATACTGTGGTAGCTTAGAAGGGTGAGCAAACTAGCAAATAGCCATATAGTTTTTTTCATCGTTAGATTTCTTTTATTAGGTATTATCAAACTAAAACTAAGTTTAGCAACTTTTGTTAGGTGAACAAAACTAAATTAATCATAACGGTATTTAACTTTAGTCTAAGTCATTGACTTGTTATTATTCATTATTGCTAATTAATAACGTTATAAATTTGATTTCATCTTATACTTTTCCGGTGGGTATTCCATCGATATGGGCTGATCCTGAGGTGTTTACTATTCCTAGCCCATGTTTAAAAAACTGGTTGCTAGACACTGGCTCGTTAACCGAAAGGTTACAATCACAATGTGTGTCATTTCACTTAACTTTGATAGGTCAAAAGCAGGCGCATATAACCCACGAAGAGTTTCAACGAGTATGTGCCCCTAAGCAACAGTTAAATCCACAAGAGTGGCAGGTCAGAGAAGTCTTGTTGTGGGGCGATAATCAACCTTGGGTTTTTGCTCGCTCGATTATTCCGCAAAAATTATGTGAAAGTGATTTTGTTAACCTCAATACTAAACCTTTGGGTCAATTGATTTTTAATGATAGGCGATTCAAACGTATGCCATTTGAATTCACTACTATGTGTTCAAGTAAAGCTTTTCTGGCACAATTGCATATATCTTCTGAAATGGCATTGTGGGGACGCAGATCTGCATTTAGTTTTGAAAATCTTAAAATGACGGTCAGTGAGGTGTTTTTACCCGGCTCACCAGCTTATAAAGAGATAAAATAGACTGTTATGGAAAATTCAGGTCATTTAACAACTGCAAAGTTAAACGCTTATTGGCGTTTAATGCGTGCTGACAAACCTATAGGTATCTACTTACTGTTGTGGCCCTGCGTATGGGCACTGTGGATAGCCTCATCAGGAGTTCCAGACTTACATATATTAGTCGTTTTTATATTAGGGGTTATAGTGATGCGGTCGGCTGGCTGTGTGATTAACGATTATGCCGATCGCAACATAGATGGTTTAGTTGAACGGTCTTCGACTCGCCCGCTGGTGACCGGGGAAGTAACTGAAAAAGAGGCTTTGGGTTTATTTTTTCTACTCCTGATTTTCGCATTAATGCTGGTTTTGACGTTAAATTGGCAAACACTAATAATGTCACTTGGTGGCTTAATGTTGGCCACTATTTATCCTTTTATGAAGCGTTACACTCACTTGCCTCAGGTCATACTTGGCGCTGCCTTTGGCTGGTCTATCCCTATGGTTTTTGTAGCAACAGGACAACCCTTAAATTGGACAGTGTGGGCCTTGTATATTGCTAACTTAGCTTGGACTGTTGCTTTTGATACACAGTACGCCATGGTTGATAAAAACGATGATATTAAAATTGGTGTGAAATCAACCGCCATCTTATTTGGCCGATACGATAAGTTGATCATAATTTTGCTACAAATATTTAGCTTGTTATTGCTTACCACAGTAGCACTATGGCTAAAACTAAGCTGGTCGTTTTACTTAGCGTTAGTTATCAGCACGGTGTTATTTTTATATCAACAAAAATTGATTAAAGACCGAGATAGAAGCTTATGTTTCAAGGCTTTTTTGCACAATCATTATGTGGGCTTGGTATTAGCGTTAGGGATAATTGGACATTACATCATTGTTCTAACTTAAATTTAAGTACGATCAGTATGAGCCACTCTTAAGGCGTGAGTGGCTTATAAAGTGGGCATATATCCAAACCACTTAAAATGACATGAGTGAATTACAAATCGCCAAGGTGGTTAGTCTTCACCTTTTGGGTTTTCTAAATCAGCAATGCGTGTTTCCAAGGCTTCTAGTTTTTCCCTAGTCCGTATTAATACTTGGCTTTGAATATCAAATTCTTCTCGACTAACAAAATCTAAGCGGCTGATTTGAGATTGTAATACTTGCTTAACTTTTGCTTCTGCGCCTTCTGCCATACTTTTCACACCTGAAGGTAAAGCATCAGAAATTTGTTGAGCGATTTCTTCTAATTTTTTAGGATTTAGCATAATGGTCTGTTTACCTTTCGAATTCACATTGGTTTCTTAAAACGAAAAAATATAAGTTTGAGCTCAAGTTTAAAATACTATACGTTGATAATCTACTTGGACTAAAACGCGTATACTCTTACAATCGTAGTCCTATAATAATTGGCTGTTTAATTTAGCATGAAACTCAACCCCGGTCAGAACGAAGCTGTAAATTTTATTTCTGGCCCATGTTTAGTTTTAGCTGGCGCAGGCAGTGGCAAAACCCGCGTCATCATTAATAAAATTGCTTACCTAGTCACAGAATGTGAGCTTCCAGCGAGATATATAGCCGCGGTGACGTTTACTAATAAAGCCGCACGCGAAATGAAAGAACGTGTGGCACAAACTTTGGGTAAGAAGGAAGCGCGTGGCTTAAAAATATCTACTTTTCACACCCTAGGGTTAAATATTATTAAATCTGAAGTAAAAACATTGGGTTTGAAACCCGGTTTTTCTTTATTCGATGATAAAGACAGTATGTCGCTGCTCAAAGATCTGACGGAGGTAGAGTTTGATGGTGACAAAGAACTGCTTTCTTCCCTGCAAAGTTGTATTTCTAACTGGAAAAATGCTCTTATTTTACCTGAAGATTTAAAACACCAAACCCTGTCTCCCAGCGAAGTCGAGCATGCAGAATTCTACCATCGTTACTACAAGCATTTACGAGCTTACAATGCGCTAGATTTTGACGACCTGATTTTGTTGCCTACCGTATTGCTAAAAAATAATGCGACAGTCAGACAAAAATGGCAGAATAAAATACGTTATTTGCTGGTGGATGAGTATCAAGATACCAATACCAGCCAATACGAACTCGTTAGGCTTTTGGTCGGTGAAAGAGCTAGGTTTACTGTCGTAGGTGATGATGATCAATCGATTTATTCTTGGCGTGGGGCAAAACCGCAAAACTTAGTGTTGTTACAAACAGATTTTCCGAAACTAAAAGTCATCAAGCTTGAACAAAATTATCGTTCTTCTGAGCGGATCTTGCACTGTGCCAATATTCTTATTCAGAACAACCCCCATGTGTTTGAGAAAAAGCTATTTTCTGAGTTGGGATACGGCGAACCCCTGCAGGTGATTACTGCCAAAAATGAAGAACATGAAGCTGAACGTGTGGTAGCTGAGTTGATGGCTCACAAGTTTATGCAGGCCACAAAATTCAAAGATTATGCAATTTTGTACCGAGGCAACTTCCAATCTCGGGTGTTCGAAAAAGTGCTAATGAGTAACCGTATCCCTTATAAGGTAAGCGGTGGCATGTCATTTTTTGGTCGCACTGAAGTAAAAGACATCATGGCTTATCTGCGCCTATTGGTAAATCAGGACGATGACAATGCGCTATTGAGAGTGATTAATACGCCTACTCGTGGTATCGGCCGAGTAAGCTTAGAAAAACTGGGTAATTTAGCAAATCACAATCGTACTTCTATGTTTGAGGCCGCCTTCGATCCCAATTTACAGGATGTTTTAACAGGCAAGGCACTGGTGTCGTTAGAACAATTTAGCCGCTGGATAGTCGAACTCTCAGATAGAGCTGTCAGAGGTGACGGCATTGCGACCATCCGTGAAATGATAAAAACCATGGGGTACGAAGAATGGTTGTATGAATCAAGCACCAGCCCCAAGGCTGCGGAGATGGGTATGGCTAATATTAGCACCCTGTTTGGTTGGATCAGCAATATGCTTGAAGGCACAGAACTAGACCCGCCAATGACACTACAAGAGGTAGTTAATCGGCTAATTCTTCGCGATATGATGGAGCGAGGCGAAGATACTGAAGAAACAGATCAAGTACAGCTGATGACCTTACACGCGTCGAAGGGTTTAGAGTTTCCTTATGTATTTATGGTAGGTATGGAAGAAGGATTATTGCCACATCAAAGCAGCATTGAAGAAGACAATATCGATGAAGAAAGGCGTCTAGCTTACGTGGGCATAACTCGTGCACAAAAAGTTTTGTTTATGACGTTAGTCAAAGAAAGGCGTCAATATGGTGAGGTCATCAATCCTGAACCCAGTCGGTTTTTACACGAACTGCCGCAAGATGATTTGGTGTGGGAGCACAAAAAGCCAAAAGTGTCAGCTCAAGAACGTCAGCAAAAATCCCAAGTGGGGATCGCAAACTTACGTAATATGATGAATAAGAGTTAAGGATTACTTCATTTTTTCATCTGAGAAAGTTCAATTTTATCGGCATTCTGTAAATATTTACCTTGCCCGAACTTACAGCCTGCATCTAGCAATGCTTGATGTTGTTCCTGGGTATCAATGCCTTCGGCGATCAACTTAAACTTCAAATGTTCAGAAATAGATAATACAGACTGAATTAGCTTTAAGTTTCTTTCAGAACGAGGCAGAGTTTTTACAAAATCATGAGCCACTTTTACGTAATCGAAAGGATAAGAATACAAATAGCTTAAAGAAGCTAAGCCACTACCAAAGTTATCTAATACTAAGCTGATCCCAGCGCGTTTTAGGATTTTAATTGCAGGTAAAAAAAATTGAGATCGTTGATTTAGTGCATTTTCATCAAATTCAAGGGCTAATTGTCTAGGGTTAACGCCAGCCTTTTTTACCCGCTCAACCAGTTGTTTAGCTAATGATGCTTGTGTGAGGTGATGGGTGGATAAGTTGATTGCAATTTGTTTATCGTCATCAACCCCACTCAACTGCCAATCTTGCAGTATCTCGCAAGCTTTATTCAGCATTAACTTATCCATTTCTACAGTAAGGCCAAACTGTTCGGCAATCTGCCAATACTGCTCCCGCTTGATTTTACCTATACTGGAGTGCTCCCAACGGACGTAACATTCTTGGTATATTACTTCTCGGTTGGTTAAATTAATTATTGGCTGTGAATAAATTTCGAAGTCTTTAGCTTTGAGTGTTTTTCTAAATTCGTTTTCGATTTCCAATTCTTCAAGCAGCTTTTCTCGCATAGTCTTATCGAAAACAACATAGCGCCCGCGGCCCAATGACTTTGCTTGATACATGGCAGCATCTGCATCTCGAAGGACTTCGCCAGCTGTTTGGTAGCCACTTTCAATATAGGTGATGCCTATGCTTGCGCCTGAATACATATCTTTATTTTCGATATTAAACGGTTTGGCGATGGAGTTGATAATACGCGTAGATATGTCTTTAACATCGGTTGGAGAGTCATAATTATCAAACAGTACAACAAATTCATCACCACCTAAGCGGGCAAGCAGATCATGACCACGAATACATGAGCCAATTCTAATCGCCACCTCTTTTAAAAAGTGGTCTCCGGCAATGTGGCCTAATGAATCATTGACTTGTTTGAATCTGTCTAAATCAATAAATATTACTGCATAATTAATTGTTGCATGACGTTGCCTGCTGGCAAGTGCTAGTTCGAGGCGACTATTGAATAAAACGCGATTTGCCAAACCTGTTAGCGAATCATGTTGTGCGTCATGTTCCAGTTGATGCTGTGTTTGTAAACGTTCTTCAATTTGTTTTTGTAAAAATAAATTAGTGGTGTTTAGCTCTTCTGTTCGCTCTTTCACTTCTTCTGCAAGCCTTTGGTTATAGGCTTTGATTGCATCGGAAGATTGTTTGCGGCCTAGTGCCACAGCAATGTGGTGAGAAACAAAACGTAAAAATTCTAAATCTTTAGGGCCGTATTGCTTTTCCTTGCTGTAGCTTTGCACAGCTATAACACCACAAATTTCACCCTCTATTATAAGTGGCGACCCAATCCATGAATCCATTTCTTGATACATGCTTTCAGCCAGCACCACAGATAGCTCATTGGCTTCGATTAATTTTTGCACCCTAGTGCTGTCTATAAGTTCAGCGCTGCCGTGCCTAATAACATACTCAGTGAGGCCCAAGCCCATTGGACGAGGTTCAATCTTCGATTTCATCTCGTCCTTATAATAAGGAAATTGCAGAGTTTGATTTTCATCGTTTATCATAGCGACATAACAGTTAGGCGCGCCGATTAAACGCGATAGAGTGTCATGAATGGCCGAATAAAAATGATCCATATCCCCTTCAACTGAGGCCGAGAGTTCGGATATTTCAAACAAGGCCTGCTGCAAGGATTCTGCTTTTTGCCTTTCACTGATTTCTACTTGCAATTCATGATTGATTTGCCTTAATTGCTTAGTACGCTGGCGAATGGTTTTTTCAGTTAACTCCCGATTTTTGACTCTATCAACACAGTTAACAATATGCTGAGAAA
The DNA here is from genome assembly GCA_034111145.1 of Paraglaciecola sp. Classification (GTDB taxonomy): domain Bacteria; phylum Pseudomonadota; class Gammaproteobacteria; order Enterobacterales; family Alteromonadaceae; genus Paraglaciecola. The sequence continues at coordinate 2,388 of JAWUXU010000107.1, read as the reverse complement.
CAAAAAGTAGTATTTCTAAATTCTCCTGATTGTAACGAACTGACTCGTCGTAACTTTGTATGACCATCGCACCCATCACTTGTGAGCCGTGTTTTAAAGGTACACCGATCCAATCAACAGGAGTTGCACCTAAATCTTTGACGGATATTTCGTTAAGTTGTCGATGATAGTTTTCTTGAGTAAGGAAGAGGTGATTACCGGTGCGAAGTATGTAACCAGTAAGACTATTTTTTAGGTCGTCAGCAGAAACTTGTGAAACTACTTTTTCGTCAAATTCGTCCACAAAATAGGCAAAATCAATAACACCCTTTTCTTCTTCATAAAAGGCTACAAAGAAATTTTGAGCTGGCATCAAATCGCCAATGATTTCATGAATTGCGGGGTAAAGACTAGATAATTCATTGATTGAACTGGCTAGTTCCGAAATGTCAAAGAATGACTTCTGGATTGATTCAGAGCGCTTATATTTTTGTGTTACCTGATGTAACTGAGGAACAAGCTCTCGCAGTTCCTCTAATGAAAGTTGATCGGTGCTATTTTTAGAATTCATTGCTAGGTCGATGGCTCTCTATGTTACTGAAAGTAAGAAATCCAATTGTAAAACTAGATTATCTACATCAAAAAAACCATCTAAGAAGGCTGGATTTATAGCATGATTGTATTTATTACTAGATACCTTCAATCATATGTTCGATTGCGGCTTTAATGTCATCATCTGAACAATTACCACATGTACCCATGGCTGGCATGGATCCTATGCCATTGATAGCATTTTGCCACACTGTATCAAAGCCCTGTTCCATACGAGGAGCCCAATCTGCTGAATCGTTCAATTTAGGTGCATTTAAAACACCAACACTATGGCACGCGACACAATTTTGAGCGTAGATGTCTGAACCCGATCTAGGCCCGGATGCTACTACTGCTTTTGCACCTGCCATATGCACTTTGCCAATAGGCTGAATGCGTGACCTAATATCATTTTCACTCATTTCTTGTGCTTGTAACACCGAGACGCTAAAAATAGCCATACAGATACATAAAAAGACTTTAAATGTCACAAAATTCTCCAAATTAGGTTTTATTTTCCCAAAAAACTGAAACAGATTATAACTACAAATATTGTCTGAACAACTATTTAACCAAAAAATCTAACTGAATTCGTATTTTCTGTGTAAATGTTGTGTTTTTGGATTGCTTAACTGCTTGATACTCGCATAGTCATTCCAGAATATGTATTCTGAATACAACTTTCTTTATAGTGAGATTTTTGTAAATGGGATCATTGATGGTAAAAATAACTGGCCTCTTGGGCATAATTAGTTGCGGTGTTATATTTGGATCAGCTTCCGCCCAGCAATTGGAAATTCCACTCTTAGACAGTAACCAACCTTATGAGTATATATTAGTCACTAAAGGGTTAGATATTCCATGGGGAATGGCCTGGTTAGATGATAGCAGCATACTTATTTCTGATCGTAAGGGCGAACTAAGGATCATCAGAAATGGAATGTTATTAAACGAAAAGGTTTCAGGGTTACCTGAGTTTATGGTGCAAGGCCAAGGCGGCCTATTAGATGTTGCAGTAGATCCAAACTACAAACAGAATAAGCTCATATATTTTTCTTATTCTGGTTTAGAGGGTGAGGGTGAAGGTGCGCATACTTCAGTTATGCGCGCAAAATTACAAGGTTTTGAGCTTTCCGAACAATCTGTTATTTTTGAAGGAGGCCCCAATACAACTAAAGGCCAACATTACGGCAGCCGCCTGACATTTGATAAACAAGGTTATTTGTACATTTCCAGCGGTGATAGAGGAAACCGCGACGTTAACCCGCAACGCCTAGATCGAGACGCAGGTAAAATTCATAGAATTAACAGCGATGGCAGTATCCCTGAAGATAATCCTTTCATAGGTCAGAAAGACGCAAACCCTTCTATTTATTCATACGGTCATCGTAATCCCCAAGGAATGGCAATGCATCCGGAAACCGGTGATATCTGGACTCACGAACATGGGCCTAAAGGTGGTGATGAAATCAACATAATTCAACCAAGTGCAAATTATGGTTGGCCCGTGATTAGCTATGGGGTCAATTATAGTGGATCGTCTTTTACTGAACTGACTGAAAAAGAAGGGATGCAACAACCTGCTTGGTATTGGGTACCCTCAATTGCCCCATCAGGCATGACCTTCGTTACTAGTGATATTTACCCCGAGTGGAAAGGTAAGGTCATAGTCGGCTCGTTAAAATTTGCCTACTTAGTGGCACTTGAATTAGATGGCGATAAAGTAGTCAGTCAGGAAATATTGTTTCCTGGTATAGGCCGGGTACGCAATGTGAAACAGGGCGCAGATGGTTATATATATGTGGCTACTGATGGCGC
>JAWUXU010000106.1:0-10989 GCA_034111145.1 Paraglaciecola sp. | reverse complement strand
ATTTACTCATTACACTTTGTTCAAATCGAGAGGCAAGAATGGTTTTAAACCAAATAAAGGCAATACCGCCAACGGCAAGGTTTGCTAGTACTGCTGCCCAAAAAAGTCCGGGTAAATCGAACCAGTAACTGCCTATAAAAGAAAAGGGTACAAAAAATACAAATAGACGCACAACGCTTAATAATAAAGCTGACATCGGTATGTGCATCGCATTAAAGGATGAACTGGTCAAAATAGTGATCCCCTGAAAACCGTACCCTAAGGGCACAATCACCAGGAACAATATTATGATGGAAACGACTTCTGGCTCATTGCTAAATATGTTACCAATCAGACCTGATAAAAGGGCTAATATAGCAAAAATAATAAGTTGCCACACAATCACAAATTTGACGCATAGACTGTAAGCAGCACCTACTCGCTCGAGTTTATTGGCACCAAAATTTTGACTAATAAAGGGCGGTAACGACATGGATAAGGACAACACCACGATACTGGAAATAGACTCCAATCGTCCACCCACTCCCCAAGCAGCAACAGCTTGAGGCCCATAACCTGCTACTATTGATGTGACTATACCGGCAGAGAGTGGGGTTAACATATTTGCTCCAGCGGCGGGCAATCCAATTTTTAAAATACCACCAGTACTTCGCTTTAACTGTTGCCAATTAAGTAATTTAGGTTCAATTAATTTGCGCTTTACAGCCAATACAAACAATATGTAAAACAATCCAGCAGCCCATGCTATTAAAGTAGCGATGGCCGCGCCTTGTATGCCAAGGGCTGGTAATGGCCCCCATCCAAATATAAGTATGGGATCTAATACTGCATTAATAAGCCCACCAAATGCCATCACGTAGCCAGGTGTTTTCGTATCGCCATAAGCGCGCAACACGCTGTTACCCACCATTGGCATTGCCAAAAACACCCCTGCTGCGTACCACACCACCATATACTCTTTAATAAAGAATATCTGCTCTTCATCAGCGCCCATCAACCGAAAAATAGGATCCATGGCCATTATACCGATGATGGCTAGAACCATAGCTAACACCATAGTTAACATCAAAGCGCCTGTTGCCGTTTCCTTTGCTTGGTCTTGCTGCCCTGATCCAAGCAACTTAGCAATGATGGCCGAAGTGCCTATACCTAAGCCAATATTTAGACTGATGACAGTAAAAGTCACCGGAAAAGTAAAACTAATAGCAGCCAGTTCTTGAGTACCTAACATGCCAATAAAAAAAGTATCTACCAGCCCAAACGTCATGAGTACTAACATACCCGCGATCATCGGCAGGGTCATTTTACGCAGTGTGATAGTAATATCATCGTTCAGTAAATCTGCAGGAGGCGGTATTTTAATGTTTGAGGTCAATACTACTCTCTCTTAAATGGATATATTGATGGATAAGTAAGTCGACTAGCTCAACATCATATGGCACAGGTATTAACCAAAAGACTTTAACCATCTGTAATGGCATGTTTAGCAGGGTCTTACAAATACACATGTTACGCGATTTTTCTTGCATTTTTCTTATTTTTATTCGCGCTAATGTTACTGCTTTGTTATCAATTTGTTGACCATGTTAATCTCTAACAAGTGTATCTTTTTAAATACACCTAACTGTTTATTTATTGACAGTTTACAATTCTTTTATGCTGATCATTGTAAAATATATTTTAATGTTTTAAATACAATGAATTCAAAATGAAAAAATAATCCGTATATTTTTCTTTATTTTTGCTTTTCTCTTTAAAAACAACACACAAGCATAATTATACATATTCAATCGTTAATTTTTACTTTGTCACTGGAAGCTTTAAAAAACATATCCAATTGTTTTATAAAACTTTTTTAAATTTATATAATATTTTTAATTTCAACTCTTGACATTGAATTGATAAGTATTTTTTTACTGCCATTAATTTAATCCACAAGGTTATCCACAGTATTCGTGGATAACTGCCCTCGCCCTTTAATTTGCGTACATTGAGACCATGATCTATTTTTATTTTGGTTGGTGACCACTCACCTTTGCATAGCCAACAAAGGTTACACTTTTATTAAAAGCTGGTATTACATACAGTATTCAACAAATTATTAATAACAATTTGCTATAACGAAGTTAAAAAATAGTCCTTGATTTATAATCAAATTACCAAACTTAAATTGTTCAAGTTTAATACAATAAATTGCTGCTTACTTCCATACACAGGTAATACGCATGGATTGTGTGAAAGTTTATAAAAATATACTTAAAACCTCAATTTGAGTGTTGACAGCGAGCACTATGCTCATTAGTATTCCGCACCGTTGAAAAGCACCTTGGTTTGCAACTTTGCAAATGATTAATGCCTTCAGCGTAAGTATAATGTTCCCCCTTAGCTCAGCTGGTTAGAGCGACGGACTGTTAATCCGCAGGTCCCCTGTTCGAGTCGGGGAGGGGGAGCCAAATTATACCAAGCGTTATATATATTTTAGCGAATAATATTTAATGTGAAATTGAATTCCCCCTTAGCTCAGCTGGTTAGAGCGACGGACTGTTAATCCGCAGGTCCCCTGTTCGAGTCGGGGAGGGGGAGCCAATTCAATAATTTTCCATAATTCTCTTTGTTTTCACCCTTTATCGAATTATTATTAATAATAAACCCCTTTTAGCAATGAAATTATTAATATGAAGTTGTTAATGGTGTCTTAAATCAAGATAATAGCGGCTTATTATCTACTTCTGGCTAATATCCACGTTACATGACCGAATTTTTACTACTCCTCATTGGCACTGTACTGGTGAACAACTTTGTGTTGGTTCAATTCCTAGGCTTATGCCCATTCATGGGAGTATCAGGAAAATTAGAAACGGCGATAGGTATGTCTATGGCCACTACATTTGTTTTAACATTAGCCTCTCTTTCCAGTTATCTGGTTGAACATTATATATTGCTCCCACTTGGCATCGGTTACCTGCGTACTCTTAGTTTTATTTTGGTCATTGCAGTCGTTGTGCAGTTCACTGAAATGGTAGTGCACAAAACCAGCCCAACCTTATACCGTCTGCTAGGCATATTTTTGCCGCTTATCACCACTAATTGCGCTGTATTAGGCGTAGCATTGCTGAACATCAATCAGCAGCATAATTTTGTCGAATCGGTCATTTATGGTTTTGGTGCGGCTGTAGGATTTTCTTTAGTACTTATTTTATTTTCTGCTATGCGTGAACGTTTAGCCGTAGCTGACGTACCTAAACCATTTAAAGGAGCTTCTATCGGTATGGTTACTGCAGGATTGATGTCTTTAGCCTTTATGGGCTTTACTGGCTTGGTCAAGTTTTAATGTCACTCAGTTTTGCTATTTTAACCGCGTTATTGGCTATAGGACTTTTAGCCCTCGTATTTGGACTTGTGCTGGGCTTTGCGGCAGTAAAATTTAAAGTTGAAAGCGATCCTTTGGTAGAACAAATTGATCAAATACTCCCACAAACCCAATGCGGGCAATGTGGCTACCCTGGCTGCAAGCCTTACGCTCAAGCAATAGCAGATGGTGATGAAATAAACAAATGTCCGCCGGGTGGCGATGCCACTATAAAAAAACTGGCAGACCTTATGGGCGTAGAAGCCAAATCCCTAGATGCAGCACATGGCGAAGAAGATATCAAGAAGGTTGCATACATTCGTGAAGACGAATGTATAGGGTGTACAAAATGCATTCAGGCCTGTCCTGTTGATGCCATATTAGGCGCTGCCAAACAAATGCATACCGTCATTGTAGACGAGTGCACAGGTTGTGATCTGTGTGTAGACCCCTGTCCTGTTGATTGTATCGATATGTTACCTGTGGCAAATAATGCCTCATCCTGGCGCTGGGATATCGATGCAATTCCCATTAAGCAGGTAGGCTAAATTTAATTATGCAAAATAGCTTCGACGATATTATTGAGAAACTAGACAACCACGAATTATGGGACTTCCCTGGTGGTGTGTTTCCTGCTGAACGCAAGACATTGTCTAATCAAACTCCAATAGGCAAATTACCTATTCCTGAGCGACTTTACGTTACCGTTAAACAGCATATAGGTGTTGAGGGCCATCTCATCGTCGAGGTGGGTCAGAAAGTGCTTAAAGGCCAAGCGTTGACCAAAAGTATGAACCCTTTTGCCGTTCCAATACATGCTCCGACGTCTGGCGAGATAGCAGCGATTGATGAACACGTGTCAGCTCATCCGTCTGGTTTGCCCGAGTTGACGGTTCAGATAATCAGCGACCAACAAGATAAATGGATAAAACTTAGCCCCTTGGCTGATTATCAAAACATACCAAAAATGCAAGTGCTCGCAGCCATTTGTGATGCCGGGATCAGTGGTATGGGCGGCGCTGGTTTTCCTACTCATATTAAGTCATCACCTAAAAAAGATGTCGATTTTTTGATAGTTAACGGCATTGAATGTGAGCCTTACATAACTTCTGATGACCGTTTGATGCGCGAACATGCTTGGCAAATCCGCCAAGGTATAGATGTATTGTGCCAACTACTTAATCCCAAACACGTCTTGATTGGTATTGAGAGTAATAAGCCTGAAGCCATCGAAGCGATGCAAGTAGCGTGTCGAGAAAACTCTAATTATCGTATTTGTAATGTACCTACTAAATATCCTGCTGGTGGCGAGAAGCAGTTAATCCAAGTATTAACTAACAGGGAAGTCCCTGCTCAAGGTTTGCCAGTTGATGTGGGCGTGATAATGCATAATGTGGGCACCTGTTTTGCCATAGCAGATGCAATTTTTTCAGGTAAACCACTCATCGAACGTGTCGTAACAGTGACAGGCGAAGCCACAGAAAAGGCAGGTAATGTTTGGGCTCTAATTGGTAGCCCCGTTACTCACCTGCTGGATAATGCTGACTATAAACAGGCGATGCAGAAACAACCTAACATAATTATGGGGGGTCCTATGATGGGCTTCACTGTGATTAGCGACTTGGTGCCCGTGGTAAAAACTACAAACTGTATTTTTGCACCGAGTGATAATGAAATGTCAGGTAACAATGAACAAGCATGTATTCGCTGCAGTGCATGTGCAGATGCTTGTCCGGCTAGTTTGTTACCACAACAATTATTTTGGCATGCAAAGGCTAAAGAATTAGATAAAGCTCAAGATTATAACTTATTTGATTGCATTGAATGTGGTGCTTGTGCATACGTTTGCCCCAGTGAAATACCTTTAGTTCACTATTACCGCATAGCAAAATCTGAAATAAGAGTAGAACAAGAAGAAAAACAAAAATCAGACAAAGCACGAGATCGCTTTGAAAAACGCGAAGCTAGATTAATTGCTGAGCAACAAGCCAGAGACGAAAAACATCGTTTAGCGGCTCAGGCAAGAAAACAAGCTATGGAAAGTAATGGCAACAACGCCAAAGACAAGATTGCAGCAGCCCTAGCTAGGGCAAAAGCAAAAAAACAAGCGTCCATTGAAGTCACTGCTAAACCCATAGAGCCGACTGAAGCGCAGCCTGCTGATGGATCACAGTCGCCATCAATGGTGCAAACAACTGCTGCATCCACAAATATAGCCAGTTCAAATCAAAGGGTTCAAGCTGCAATCGCTAGAGCTAAAGCAAAAAAAGCGACCATTGAAGCAACAAGCAGGAAACCCGAGGTAGTCCATACAAATGAAGCGAGTGACGTAAAAGAAAGTAACATTGAAGAAAAACAACAGGAGCCTACTGAAACTTACCGAAAGCAAGCTAAAATAACCACCGCAGTAGCCAAAGCCAAAGCCAAACGTGAGATCCAAAGAATTGCGACTGTTCAATACACACCCAATCAGACGAAAAATCAAGCGCTAGCAGAAAATGTGGGTAGCATAGAAACTAACAATCCAGCTGATCTAATTAAAACAGAAGAGCAAGATATAGATATGAAAAGACGCAGAATTACCGCGGCAGTAGCAAAAGCCAAGGCTAAAAAAGCAGCTCACAAAGAAGCGATTAGCAGAGAAGATAAACTCTGATGAGATTTAGGTTGGCCAGCTCACCACATCAACATATTCGACGTGATACCGGTCAAGTAATGCGCTTAGTCATTCTAGCCATGGTGCCAGGCATATTATTACAAACATGGTTCTTTGGTTGGGGCACTATTATTCAAATTGTGCTTGCAGTCATTACCGCAGTTGTGACTGAGGCAGCTATTTTAGAGCTACGTAAGCGCGATTTTGAGCGAGCATTGAAAGATTATAGTGCTGTGTTAGCCGCTATTTTACTGGCAGTGAGCATCCCACCTTTTGCCCCGTGGTGGATAATTGTAATGGGTACATTTTTTTCTATTGCAATAGTAAAACAACTTTACGGCGGCTTGGGCTTTAATGTATTTAATCCTGCAATGGCAGGTTATGTCATGCTGTTGGTTTCCTTTCCAGTACAAATGACTCAATGGCTACCGCCGATAAATCTGGCTCAATATAATCATAACTTTATGGATGCCCTGTACGCAGTTTTCACTGATTTTAGTGTTGAAGGTTTTAGCCTTGCACAACTCAAGACAGGCATAGATGGCATAACTATGGCTACCCCGCTAGATACGGTCAAAACCAGCCTTGCACAAGGACTTACCTATTCAGAAAGCATTGAATTCCCTATTTTTGATAGTGTCATTTCTGGGTTAGGGGTGGCATCAAGTTGGATAAGCCTAGGTTATCTGCTTGGCGGCTTTTATTTACTAAAACAAAAAATTATTAATTGGCATATACCCATTAGTATGATCTCTGGCCTTTTCATTTGCGCACTGATAATGTCGCTAGTAGACAGTGACTTATACCCATCCAGCCTGTTCCACTTGTTCAACGGTAGTATCATCATAGGCGCATTTTTTATTGCCACCGACCCCGTATCGGGCTCGACCACCAACAAAGGTAGAATAATTTTTGGCGCGGCTATTGGTGTGTGGGTTTACTTAATTAGGGAGTGGGGAGGCTATCCTGACGCAGTGGCTTTTGCGGTGTTGATTATGAATATGGCCGTACCCTTAATTGATTATTATACGCGCCCACGTACCTATGGACACGCTTCAAACAAGCAAAAACCAACAGTCAAGGACCCGTCATGATAAGAAGTATGCAAGCTACCATGGCCAAAAATGGGTTGATATTAGCGGTTTTTGCCATAATCACAACAGGACTGATTGCGATCACCTTCTTTGGCACAAAAGAGCAAATTGCTTTGCAGCAGCAACAAAAATTGTTATCCATACTCAATGCAGTCATTGACGAAAGTATCTATGACAATGCGATCCAGTTGGACTGTACATTGGTTACCTCTGCTGACTTATTAGGCTCTAATGAGCCCCATCACATCTATCGTGCCACTAAACAAGGACAAGCGGTTGCGGCTGCTATAGAAACCACTGCGCCGGATGGTTACAGCGGAAAAATACAATTAGTGGTAGGCATTACTAGTTCTCGAGCAGGTTCGGCCAAGGTGACTGGTGTGCGAGTACTTGGACACAAAGAAACACCTGGATTAGGTGACAAAATTGATTTGCGAATTAACAATTGGATCGTAGACTTTGATAATCAAATTTATACTGCTGAGACAGATTCAAATTGGGCAGTTAAAAAAGATGGTGGACAGTTTGATCAGTTTACTGGTGCCACTATTACTCCTAGAGCAGTAGTCAACGCGGTTAAGTTAAGTATCGAATATTACTTAGCAAATCAGACTACTATTTTTAATGCGCCTAATGCCTGTGCTACGAATAATTCAGTGAATACAATGACTGGAGAATCGAGTGAAGGTGAGCAAACTTGAATGAATGATATTAAGTGAAAGTGATGAATGAATTTAAAGAGTTAAGCTGGCAAGGGTTATGGAAAAATAATCCTGCCCTAGTACAGTTATTAGGCTTATGCCCTTTGCTTGCCGTAACGGCCACTATTACCAACGGGTTAGGTTTAGGCCTAGCGACTACCTTGGTATTAATTGGTTCGAACACCACAGTGTCGATTATCCGTCATTGGGTACCAAGCGAAATCCGCATTCCAATTTTTGTGATGATAATCGCTGCATTTGTAACCATAGTTCAGCTATTGATGAATGCTTACACTTTCACTCTGTATCAAGCCTTAGGTATTTTTATTCCACTGATAGTCACAAACTGCGCCATCATTGGACGGGCTGAAGCCTATGCATCAAAAAACACGGTTGGCAAATCAGCTTTTGATGGTTTGATGATGGGACTGGGCTTCACCTTGGTCTTGGTATTATTAGGCGCGATGCGAGAATTACTGGGCTATGGCACCTTGTTTGACGGCGCCAACCTACTTCTAGGCGATTGGGCAATTATCTTAAAAATTACGGTGTTTGAAACCGATAGTCCATTTTTGTTAGCCATATTACCACCGGGCGCTTTTTTATGCATGGGTCTGTTAATTGCCCTTAAAAATATTTTAGACGACCATATGGAACGTTTGTTTGCAGCTAAAGCTGAAGAGAAAGTGGTTCAGCGGGCACGCGTTACAACTGAAGGTTAGCAGCTAAGGGTTTCGAGCGACTAGGTATGTGACGCTCACCGTGTGACGCTCACCGCGTAATGCGAGAATTTTAGAGTATAAATTGATATCCAATGAATAAACAAAAACGTTTAGAAATGTTGACTCGCTTGCGCGATACTAACCCCCACCCCACTACAGAGCTTAATTACAGCAGCCATTTTGAGCTGTTAATTGCTGTTATTTTATCAGCACAATCCACAGATGTAGGGGTCAACAAAGCCACAGATAAACTTTATCCTGTTGCCAATACTCCAGAAGCTATTTATGCGTTAGGTGTAGATGGATTAAAACACTATATCAAGACCATTGGTTTGTTTAATGCCAAGGCAGAAAACGTGATAAAAACCTGTGGCATGTTAATCAACTTACACGACTCTATAGTACCAGGTAACAGAGAAGCACTAGAAGCCTTGCCAGGCGTAGGGCGAAAAACAGCGAATGTAGTGCTAAATACAGCCTTTGGCTGGCTTAAGGATAACAAAGGTCAATACTTTATTGCTGTTGATACTCATATTCAACGAGTCGCAAATCGGACCGGGTATGCAAAAGGTAAAACCGTGGATGAAACGGAAAAAAGCATCATAAACAATACACCCAAAAAAACAGAGTTCTTTTTTAATCTGCATCATTGGCTAATTCTGCATGGAAGATATACATGTGTAGCTCGTAAACCACGTTGTGGCTCATGTATTATTGAAGATATATGTGATTTCAAAGACAAGACTGAAAACTAAAGGTTTTCTTTAACGGTTTAAATAATAGTCCCATAGTCAGTTAAGAGCGTGAGTTGATCATAGAACAAACTGTATATTTTTATCACTCTACAAGACGTTATTAATATTTTCGATTGCTACTCTAATAACAGTATTTCCGACAGACTGACATTTGAAAACTGAATAATTCATGGCTGTTTAGTGTGAACGACTTATCTTGTGTAGCTCTGACTTTTAGCTCAAAAAAGTTCCAAAGCAGACCTAATTAGTGTGATGCAATGTGTCCACGATTACTTGATCGTTGTAATGCTAGTGCTCATTAATTTTCTGCACGATTTAGTGACTGTAATGTTTAATCTGACTTTCCTCTAGAGTGATGTCGAACGCTTCCGTAATTAAGGTCGAAACGGTCTTGATGATCCGCTCCTTTAGGGTGCGAGAGCACGATAGCATATCAATTGTTGCAGTGTAGTATGCATCTAGGTCGCTAACACCAGATGTTTGCTAGCCAAGAGGATCTGTTAATATAATCTAACTCATGGAACGGGTTATGAGACGCTACAGTCGTTCGCGCTAGGAGTAGAACTCATTATTCTGGGGGATCAAAATAAGCAAAGTCTGATAACGTTTCAATATTTAATGCATACTCATTGATCCTATTAAATGCTTCAGAAAGTGCCTTAGCGGCTAAATCAATTTCTTTTGGTGAATTAGATTTCATAACCAATAGTTCAAAATTCCCTAAAATAATGGCAAGAGGATTATTCACCATATGACGAATTTCTGAATTATTAACTTCCCTTAAAGACTTATTATTATGTTCAAGTCCTTTTTCATGCGTTATATCATTCTGGATACCCAGATAAAAAATATCACCAGTAGATTGATCATTTATCGGAAGCATTAAAAGACGGTTAAGAAAAGGTGTTCCATCTTTTTTGTAATTAATAATATCTTGGATACAAGCCAGTTTTTTATTAAAACTATCTCTCATAAATTCGATTGTATCTTGAGAAGTAAGCTCTCCTTGTAGATACGAAAGATTTCGGCCTATACTTTCACTAGCAGTATAACCGGTGTTCTCTTGAAACATTTTATTTGCATAAACACAGGGACGATTAGTTTCATCGGTTATATTTACAATTGTCAGGCAATATGGAAAACAATCGCCAACTTTTTTAAGAAAATTAATCACAATGGTGTATCAATCCAAATTTATAAAATATTTTTCGTAGTGACATTATGATCACCTAACAAGATGTAATTTGTCAAACATGTACAACCATTATCACATAAGATAGTTCATTTGCGTAAAGTCGAAGCGTTCAGCGAGGCAAAGTGTTCTACAGAGTTCCTAGCTTTAATAAGCTAGGACGTGGTTGAATGGATCCGGCAACTCTAGTTGAATCTGATGAATTCGTAGTTCATATCAATTTTATCCGACGATTTACAATGAGAATCTTCGTAAATATTCGTAAATAGTTGCAGTGATTACCGCTTCGACTGCAATGCGCTCATTAAGAACCAGTTCAAATATCTTCTGGGCGTCGACAATAATAATGACGTGGTTGAATAGATCCGACCACCCCAGTTAAGACATAATAAGCTTAACTGGAGATCGATAATGACAGCACGTAAGAAATATTCAAAAGAATTTAAATTGGATGCCATCGCATTGGTCGTAGAACAAAAATACAGTCGAGTCGAGGCGTCTAGGAATTTAGGTATCACAA
>JAWUXU010000105.1:0-12436 GCA_034111145.1 Paraglaciecola sp. | reverse complement strand
CAAGGGCTGTAATGAGAGAATTCCATAGAGAACTGACCACGACCAGAAGTCATAGTACGTAAGCTTCCGATATAACCAAACATTTCTGAAAGAGGAATGTCAGCTTTAACTCGAACACCTGTAGCACTAGGCTCTTGATCTTTGATCATGCCACGACGACGGTTTAAGTCACCAATAACGTCACCTACGTGATCGTCAGGCGTAAACACGTCAACTTTCATGATAGGTTCAATTAACTGAGGACCAGCCTTAGGAATTGATTGACGGAACGCGCCTTTAGCAGCGATTTCAAATGCAACCGCTGATGAATCAACTGCGTGGAATCCACCGTCGTATAATTCTACTTCAACATCTAGTACTGGGAAGCCAGCTAGAACACCAGTGTCCATCATGCTCTTGAAACCTTTCTCAATCGCAGGGAAGAATTCTTTAGGAACGTTACCACCAACAACTTTAGAGGTAAAAGTGAAACCAGTATTGGCTTCACCAGGCTTGATGCGATAATCGATTTTACCGAATTGACCAGAACCACCAGATTGTTTCTTATGGGTGTAAGAATCGTCAATTTCTTGAGTAATAGTTTCACGGTAAGCAACTTGAGGCTCACCTACTTGTAATTCAACACCATAAGTACGCTTAAGGATATCAACTTTGATATCTAAGTGGAGTTCACCCATACCAGATAGGATTGTTTCACCTGAATCTTGGTCAGTTTCAACACGGAAAGTTGGATCTTCAGCCACCATTTTACCGATAGCAATACCCATTTTCTCAGTTGAACCTTTATCTTTTGGTGTAACAGAGATAGAGATAACTGGCTCAGGGAATACCATTGCTTCTAAGATAATAGGATCTTTTGGATCGCATAACGTGTGGCCAGTTTGAACGTTACCTTTCATACCAACAATAGCGATGATATCACCAGCTTGTGCTGAACTAAGTTCGTTACGATCATCTGCTTGCATCTCACACATACGGCCAACACGCTCAGTTTTACCTGTAGCAGCGTTAAGTATGGTATCGCCTTTCTTAAGTGTGCCTGAGTAGACACGTACAAAGGTTAGCGAACCAAAACGGTCATCTGTAATTTTGAATGCTAAGGCTTTGAACGTTTCTGCTGTAGAAACAATTGCAAATTTACCATTAGGCTCACCTTCTTCATCCGTAAGAGGTTGTGGATCAACGTCTGTTGGGCAAGGTAGATAATCAACAACAGCGTCAAGAATATTTTGAACACCTTTGTTTTTAAATGCAGAGCCGCAATAAGTTGGGAATAACTCCATTGTGCGTGTGCCTTTACGGATACAACGTTTGATTTCTTCTAAAGAGGGTTCTTCGCCTTCAAGATACTTTTCCATCAGGTCATCGTCTTGCTCAAGCGCAGTTTCAAGAAGCATTTCACGATATTCTTCTACTTTATCAACCATGTCAGCGGGGATATCAGTAATTTCATAGTTTTCTGGAAGTCCAGTGTCATCCCAGATGAATGCTTTACGAGTTAGAAGGTCAACAACACCAACAAAATCATCTTCGATACCGATTGGTAGAACCATAATTAACGGGTTAGCACCGAGTACTTTTTTAGTCTGATCAACAACGCGGTAAAAATCAGCACCCATACGGTCTAATTTATTGACGAAAATAATACGTGCAACTCTTGAGTCGTTCGCATAGCGCCAATTGGTTTCTGATTGAGGTTCAACCCCACCAGAACCACAAAATACACCAATACCACCGTCTAGCACTTTAAGTGAACGATATACTTCAACTGTGAAGTCAACGTGTCCAGGAGTATCGATAACATTGAAACGGTGATCTTTCCAGAAGCAACTTACTGCTGCTGATTGGATAGTGATGCCGCGCTCGGCCTCTTGTTCCATGAAATCGGTAGTTGATTCACCGTCATGCACTTCACCGGTCTTATGAATTTGACCAGTAAGTTTAAGGATTCTTTCTGTAGTAGTCGTTTTACCCGCGTCAACGTGGGCAAAAATACCGATGTTTCTGTACTTCGCTAAATCTGTCATTATTCCAACTTCAGTATGAGTAAAAATTGCGCAAGATTATACAAGATATTTCGATGTGATACCGATTTTATTTTGTATATAAATCAATAATTTAAAAACGAAATTATTTTAGCATGTTGTTTCTATTTAATCTCAAAGGGATGAAGCATAAAATAAAGGTGAATCCTCTGTTTTAATTTTTGTGTTTTTGTGTTTTTTGAATTTCGATCATAATTTGATCATAAAACGTGCAAATTAAATTTTGTTGTAAAAAGGAAGAATTGAATATAAATGGGTTTTCTAATTTTGCAGGCAATTCTTATAAATTCCCTTATAAACAATAGTTAGGGTTTGTTTAGGGTGCCATAGTCAAAGGAGATAACATCAGGCATTGGTGTTTGTTAAGTCATAGGCATCACACGATTACGGCCTAATCGTTTTGCTTCGTAGAGCTGTTTGTCGGCTTTTTCGACTAGGGCTAGGGGATTCATACCTTTTATAAGCCCAGCCACGCCGATTGAGGCTGCAATATCACCTAATACCTCACCTGTACGTTTGTCTTTTACAATTATTTTTTCAATTGCTTTACGCATCGATTCAGCCATGCTTCTCGCTTTGGAAAAGTTTGAATTAGGTACAATAATAGCAAACTCTTCACCCCCAAAGCGGAAGACTTGAGCGCCATCACGGCATGTTATTTGGAGCTTTTTAGCGGTAGCTTTTAACACTAAGTCACCCATTATATGGCCATAGTTGTCATTGATTTTTTTGAAGTGATCAAGATCGAGCAACATTAAATATAAATTTGGTTTTAACGATTGAGCTGCTAACTCTTCATCGAAAAAACGTCTGTTACATAGCCCTGTTAGCGCATCATACAATGCGTCTTGCTGACTTTGCTCAAGTTTGGCTTTGAGTGCTTCTATTTCGTTTTGTGCTTCCTTTAAGGCAGTATTAAAGCTCATAGTGCTGTGTCTGATATTTTGTGTGTCTTTAACTAAATTTCTCACTAAGGCCATGACTTCTTCTATGGATAAACCTTCTTTATCGATTTTAGCAAGGCTATCAACACAAGTGTCCATGGTTTCTTTAAAATTAATGGTTTCAGAGCGAGTATCTTGCAAGGATTGAGATAGCTCAATTAACATCGCTTCAACAGATTGACGCAACTCCCACGCAGAGACTTCTTCGCTATCTGCTAGATATTTGCGATAAAGCGCTTTTGTTTTTATCTCGGACAATTGTATTTCGTTATCTAATACATGATCAATCGCAATTTTTAACTCAGGAGACTCGTTAGATACGTAGGTATACCAAAGCGCATAGTTAGTAGGAATAGCAGAAATTTTATGCTTCAGTAACAATGGGATAGTTTGTTTTAATGTTTTGAAAGATTTCTCTAAATTATTGTCTGCCATCTTTATATTTCCTATTTATATCGATTGAGCATTTTACACAAAATAGTGGTGATGGCAGGATAAAAACCGTTATTATAGCTTTATATTTAATTAACTTTAACTACAGGAGTAGGCTATGTTAAAAAAGGCTATTGCAGTCATTATAAGTACATCGATGCTAAGCACATTTACGGTGCTTGCAGAACCCGCCAAATCGGCTAAATCGGCTAAACAAGCTATAGCCGTAACACAGTATAGACAAGCGGTCCTGAAGCTTTTGAAGAGCAACGTGGGTGCTTTAGGGGCGATGAATAAAGGTGCTATCCCGTTTAATGTGGAAACGATACAAACTAATTCATTACGTCTTAAACAATTGTCTTTGATGTTGACAGACTATTTTGACACCGACACAACCGGTTTTGATGTTGATACTGCTGCTTTGGATAATATTTGGGAGAACAAGGCGGATTTTAAAGACAAAATAGATGCTTTGACAGCAGCTGCAATTCACTTAAATACTGTGGCGACAGCAGATGATACAAATCAGTTTAAGCAAGCTATTGGTCAGGTATTTAAAAGTTGCAAAGGTTGCCACGACAATTATAAAAAAGACTAATATCGACTAAGCTACTTGACAAATACCGAGTGGCCTAATCTATTTTAATAATAGTAACCGTCGTCTAATGGAGGCGGATTGACTTCTACCAACCAATAAACAAATATCGCCACTAAACATATTATCAGTATGGCCTTAATAAGTTGAGAATGTTCAATACCCTGTTGTTGTGATACCACTTTTTTACCATTTAACATTGGCCCTATAAGATTGTGTTTAAGAAACACTAAATACCATCCAATAGCGACCAAATGTAATCCAATAATGGCTAACAGGATATCGAAAATATTATGATGCAACCATTGCATGCATTTTTGTAAAACTGTGTTTGCACTGTCGTAATAAGGACCTGAGTAGACAATGTCGTCAGAAGTAAATAGACCACTAATTGCCTGTAAACCAACTAATATTATAACCGTAGGTAATATCAGCCCACCAACCGAATTATGACCAACGCTCAAGGTATGCTGTTTAGAGATCACACTTTTCAAATAGGCTAGCATTGAGTTAGGGCCAGCAATAAAACTACTAAACTTAGCGTATTTGGTACCAACCAATCCCCATATTAGCCGGAAGATAATTAATCCTAAGGTGAAATACCCAATGTTGAAGTGGATATCCATGGCATCTTCTAACACTTCAGCAGTTAACCATTGTCCAAACAGGCAAAGCACCAATAACCAGTGAAATAATCTTACAGGGATATCCCAAACCAAGTTTTCTTTCATATAAAGACTTGTTTATTTTCCAGGTGGCTATTTTACGAGACTTTTTATAACAAGACTTTTTTCAGATTTTAAGTCAAATAATATGCCTTAACAAAAACGTGTTTAGGCATATTTAGAGAAAAGGCTAATGTACCCAATGATGCTTTTGTGCCTTATTATTTATGGCTTTTTGCGTCGCTGTGGGCATAAATAATTGGTTGTTTTGTTCGAAGAAAAACGGCTCCCGTTGTTTTTTACTACTCACTTCATTCATGGTTGCTGTCTCATATACACGGCCATTTAAGACCGTGTACTCAACAAACTCACTACGACGAATATCACTGAGTACGTCGCCATTTATAATCATTAAATCGGCTATTTTACCTACTTCAATACTACCTATTTGTTTATCCATACCTAAATGAGTCGCACCGTCGATTGTGCCACCTCGAAGAGCTTCCCAAGGAGTAAATCCGCCCTGATTCATGATCCATAATTCCCAGTGAGAGGCTAAACCTTCGCGCTGACCATGAGCGCCTATGTTTACACTTACACCTTTATCTCGCAATGTTTTGGCATACTCAGCCACTGCAACATGATTGTATTGATTATCTGGTGCAGTAGGGCGTCTTATTGAACGTCTGTCTACCAAAAAGCTTGGGGTATAGCGCAGTAAGCGTGGGTTTTTCCATACTTCAGTTCTATCGTAAAAGTATTCTTCGCCCATCATGCCACCATACGAAACGACAAAAGTAGGGGTATAACCGAACTTTGTCGCTGACCATAAAGCGGTTAAATCATCATATCCTTTGGCAATTGGCAACGAATGCTCAAGTCCCGTATGGCCATCAACTAACATAGAAATATTTTGTTGGAATTTACCGCCACCTTCTGGTACTACCATCATACCTAGTTCTTTTGCTGCAGCCACAACCTGTTGGCGTGTGTCACGTCTGGGTTGGTTATAGCTTTTGACCGAAATCGCCCCAGTATCCTTTAACCTTTGCATATGGAATAGGGCATCGTCATAACTGTTGATGATGGCTTTGTAGCCCAGTGCTTCAGCTCCGTATAATATGGTCCCTGTTGAGTAAATTCTTGGCGCAACTATTTTTCCTGCTCGTTGTAATTCGGCCGCTGAAAATATCTCAGTGGTATCGTTTGATGGGTCATGGATAGTCGTCACACCAAATGCCAAGTTAGAAAACATGCTCCAGTTTTGCTGAGGTATGATTTCACTACTGCCTTGTGAGCCGTGGGCATGAGTGTCGATAAGCCCAGGTAATATAGTTTTGCCTTTGGTATTGATAAGTAACGCTTCATCAGGGATCGATACGTCTTCAGATTTGCCAACATCGACAATTTTATTGTCTTTGATTAAGACCACGCCGTTTTCGATTACTTCTCGTTGCCTATTAGCATCGCGCATGGTGACTATTGTGCCGCCTACTAAAGCTTTATAACCTGATGGTTTGTCTGCTTTTTGTTGGAAAGATAAGTTAATACCTTCACTCACTGGCTCTGGTAAATCTGTTGGTGAGTCTGCAAAAAAATCAAAGGCATTTTTTAATTTTTGCTCATAAAAAGTGGCACCATGGTACCAACTGACTGATTGGTTATCGGCGCTCCAAGTTAGGTATTCACCCGCACGACTTGATATTTTTTTTACCGGCAATGAAGACATTTTAGGGCCAATATTGACGCGCTTACCCGTATCGACAAAAGGGGCAACGTAGGCATTATATTGATGTGCAAAAGCGACCCATTTCTTGTCATGAGACAAGCGATATTCAGATACTTTATCGGCCCCGTACAGATGCTCTCTTTTATCTTCGCCATTTAAATCGACACTGATTAATTGAGTCTCATCATAATCACTGCCTAAAACCGAAGTGGTTAAATAAATTCGAGTATTGTCACCAGCAAAGTGAGGTGCGGAGCCTGATTTTGCAATGCGTTTAGTGTCGCTACTTTTAACATTAGCCACATAAATACCTGGTTCAACTGAATATTCAGGGCTGAGTAGGTAGCCCCCTGTGATTTTTTCATAGACCACTAATTTTCCGTCAGTGGAAAAACTAGGTTCGATATAATGACCAGGTGTTTTTGTTAATCTCCTACCTTTTCCGCCTCGCACTTTGATTATTCTGACTGCTCCCAAGTCTTGATCGTGCCATGTAGTGTAAACAATACTTTTGCCATCATTTGAGTAGCGCGGGTATAGTTCATCGTGGTTATTCTGTTTGGTTAAACGAGATGTTTTACCAGTCTTAATATTTTTGACATATAGTTTGCCTAAAGCTTGAAACAACACCGATTCACCGTCAGGTGATTTTTGTGCCCAGCGTGTCATTTTGATAGGGAAGCTGTCAGGCGCTACATCTACATCAAAACGCACAGCGTCAGCATATTTAAGTTCAGCTTTGACATTCACAGGTATAATCGCGACAGACTGGTTTTTAACGGTTAACTTATTAAATTTTCCACCCGTCCAGAAAACGAGATGTTTGGAATCAGGTGTCCAATCAAAGTAGGCAAAATACCCTTCTGTCCCAAAGCCTTCTTGCATGTCTCGTTCAAGGTCCATATATAAAGGTTTTTCAATACCCGTTGCCAAGTCTTTAACAAAGAGTGCTGTTTTTTCTTTTACTCGGCGAATAAAGGCTAGGTGCTTTCCGTCTGGAGAAGGCGTTGGAACAACCGCGCCGCCAGTGCCACTAACAAAACGTTCTTCTTCACCATTGGCTAATTCGTATCGGGTAATGGCAAAAATGCCTTTTAATGGATCACGGTTATAGCTAAACGTGCTGCCAGCAGATATATCTTGAGTGAAGTACAGGTATTTACCATCGGGGGAGAAAGCTGGATCAGCAATGTTTTTTTGGTCTTTTTTACCGTTAACACGCTCTTTAATCGCTAGCCCATCTCCGCCAGAATGGTGGTAAAGCCAAATTTCACCAGCGGAAATACTACGACTCGACATAATGCCTTTACTCACAGCTATATATTGTCCATCAGGACGCCACCTAGGAGAATGGATCAAGTTGTTTTTTTCGGTGCTGAGCTGCTTTAAATTGGTACCGTCTTTGTCCATCACCCAAAGGTTAGACAGGCCGCCTCTATCTGAGATAAACGCTATCTTTTTTCCGTCTGGGCTAACTGCAGGGTGGATATTCCATGCGAAATCTTGAGTCAGCGCTTTGGCTTGACCGCCTTCTATACCTGTGGTGTATATATCTCCAAGCATGTCAAACACCATACTTTTTCCATCCGGGGTGATATCTAGGCTAGACCAAGTGGTGTTATCTGTATCGATTAAGACAGTGGCTAAGTCAAAAGGTGGATTAAGCACATCCCAGTTTTTATCATCTTGCACTTCATCAATAGATGTTGGCTCTAAAGCCTGTTTGGATTGACCAAATGCAGTATAAGAAAAACTAAGCAGTGCTGCAAAACCTGCTGCGTACAGCATATACTTTTTTTTATGGATCATATTTTTCCCTCAAATTATTTATATTTATATTGAGACTGAGACCGTATAGTTCCCCTAAGAACTTTTAACCAGTCCCACTGATAATTTGTATTTGCGGGATATCAGTGTCACCTTTTAGCACTTTTAAAATGCCATCTTGAGTCAGTGTTCGCATACCGTCATTCATAGCTTGGGCTTTCATTTCGTGCACGGAGGCTTCTTTATAAACCAAAGCGCGCAATTCTCCGGTCATAGCTAATAATTCATGTACACCTGTTCTACCTCTATAACCTGTATCGCCGCAGTCATCACATCCTTTGCCTCTATGCAGCATTAACGGTTCAGGTAAATTGAGCTCTTCAATATATTCTTGACCGTATTGGCGATTAATAAATGCTATGTCAGCTTCGCTTGCAGGGTACTTTTCCTTGCAATTTGGGCAGATAGTTCTGATCAAACGTTGCGCTAAAATACCTACACAGGCGTCAGAAAAATTGACAGGATCGAGCCCAAGGTCCAACAATCGAGAAATAGTTTCTGGAGCTGAGTTGGTATGTAATGTAGAAAACACTAAATGCCCAGTTAGAGATGCTTCAATACCAGCATGTGCGGTTTCTTTATCTCGCATTTCACCAATGAGTATTATATCGGGGTCGGCACGTAAAAACGCCCTCAATGCATTGGCGAATGTGAGTCCAATCTTAGCGCTGACTTGCACTTGTTGTAAGCCCGGCTGAGTTATTTCCACAGGGTCCTCTGCGGTCCAAATTTTCTTTTCTGGTGTGTTGATGTGTCCTAATACAGCGTGCAAGGTTGTGGTTTTACCAGAGCCAGTTGGTCCTACCACTAATATGATACCGTGTGGTTTTTGTACCAGCCTGAGTATTTTTTCATGGTTACGTGGCGAGAGATTTAGCTTATTCATAGGCAGTGCCCCGCCAGCTGACAAGATCCGCATGACTACGCCTTCGCCAGCAATAGTCGGAATAGTAGCTACCCTTACTTCAATTAGCTGCCCCGACATTCTAAAAGACAGTTTACCATCCTGAGGTACACGCTTTTCAGCAATGTTTAAATTCGACATGATTTTGATACGGGCAATTACGGCACTGTGATGTGAAGCGGGTACTTGAGTAACGTCCCTACATACGCCATCTATACGCATACGCACTCGGGTTGGAGCATTTTTTTCAGGATCCACATGGATATCAGAAGCATTTAAGCGTTTAGCATCATGTAATACTCTACTAACAAGTCTAACTACCGCTGGTGCGTCGTCCGACATTTCATCAGATTGCTCGTCAAGTTCATCTGCGTTGACACCAATTTCATCAAGGATCTCGTCCATTGCACCCGGGCCAGAACCGCCTCCCGCCGCTTCACCTAAATATTGCAGAATGATATTGGGTAAGCTGACCGATATTTCATAGCTGTCTATACCTAACGCACTTTCAATTTCCATTAATAAGGTGGCGTTATTCGGTTCTGCCATTAATACAATAGGGTGATCTTTTACATCAGCCAATACAGCTACCAAATTACGTTTTAGGTAAGAAAGATTGAGCTTGCTGTTGCTTTGAAATAAATGATACTTATCCGGTAGATAAGCCAAATACGGTACCTGAAAATGCACTGATAAGGCATTGCCTAAGTCATCCTCCGGTATTCTGTGCTCAGATGTCAGACGTTGCACTAATTGCTTATTGTCATGACTAGTTTTTTGGAGCTTATGTAGCTCTTTTTCAGGTATAAGGTTGCGATGTACCAAATAATCAAAAGGTTGACTGGTGCCACCTAATTCATAACGGAATTTTTTACCCATTATTTCTGCTATGGCATTGGCGAGGGTAAGGTCATCTTTAGTAAAAGTAGCGTCTTTTTTATTGATGATCTGCATTACACCCATTAATACGCCAGAATCGAGGATCGGAATACAAATAATGTTACGTGTCTTAAAAGTTGAGCCTTTGTCGAACTTATCAGCGAAGTTTAAACGTTTATGGATACCCGCCAGTTCTTCTTTATTATATGGGTCATTAATAATCAGCGGTAATTGACTCAGAGCTACATAGCCCGCAATTGACATAGGACTAATAGGCACTTTTATTTCGCGGGTTTCTTTACCTGTTTTAAAACGGGCCACCAGATCCTGGTGCTGCCTGCGGCGCTGAAAAATACTCATGCGCTCTGCATTTAATAAGCCTAATATAAAGGGTTCTAGCTTGTGGTAAGCATCCATAAGGGAAGGATACGTTTTAAGTAACTGGTTAATACGGTCAAGGTGGTTTTGATTATGTTCGGAGTTCATATAGTTGCTTAATATATTTTTAGGCTATTTTTCTAATACTAATGACCCTACTATAACTGACAGGCTACAGACAGCAAATAGCTTTTAGAAAGGGAAGTTTAGTGGAATGTGCACGTTTTATAGAAAGAGCATGCCAATTGAGTACAGGACGTCATATTCATTTAGGCATCTTGGAGTTTGGTTTGGCCATATCAGCTTCCCGTTTAACCAATAAAAAAGTAATAAACATTTTAGTTGGTAATGTGTACAACGACATGATTCAAATATAGATAATGCTAATTTGTTGTAATAGTAAAATATTCACATCAGGATAACCCCTGACTAAGCTTTAATATTTATCATTATGGGTTGGTTTGTTTCAGCGCAGCAAGTATAAAAAAAAACATAGGCTCGCAAGGTCATTCTATTATCGTTTTTTGAAAAAACCTGAGGAAAAATTGCTAATGGTTAACAGAAGTACATATTTGGCATTTTTAGTGTTGATAATATTCGCTATTTCAAGTTGTGCGGGTGACACCATGGAAAGCCAAGATTTTTGAAATCTCGTGGCGAAGTTTTTATAGACAAACAGTTAAACGATGCAGCTAAAGCGGTTGAAAAAGGTAACTTTAAAAGGTTGTCAGAGATAGCTGAAAAAGGTCTGGACCACTGCATAAAAAATACTTCAGAAAATAATTTATTTTATCACTTAGATAAAGATGAGAAGTTATTAGATGAGAGATCAGACAATTATCAAGTTGTTTTGAGACTTGAAAAGAGTTTGCCGTAGTGTGCCGGAGTATGCCAATTATTCGTTAGTGTTAATGGATGAATATTAACGTTCTGATCTACCCCTATCAAATCTCTTAAGTTGTAACGATGTTGTTTCTTAATCCCTGCGCACACCAATGTTTAGGCGTCTAATAACAAAAAGCACTTGCACTCATTTCAATTACCAGTATACTTCGCGCCCACTCGTTCCTCGGAGCAAGTGTTTTTGGTTAGAATTGAGGTGCTTTTACTAATATTCAATATACACCCAAACAAAACAGGACCCCAATTGTGGGTCAGCAGTTTACATGCATCCTCCTATCAATTTATTGATGGTGTGGATGATTTTTTTTGTTCTTTAGGTTGGAGCTTAATCGATGCCAAATCAAAGAATTCGCATTCGTTTGAAAGCGTTTGATCACAAGTTGATCGATCAGTCTACGGCTGAAATCGTTGAAACAGCGAAGCGCACAGGAGCTCAGGTTAGCGGTCCTATTCCACTACCTACTCGCAAAGAGCGTTACACAGTACTTACTTCACCTCACGTAAATAAAGATGCGCGTGACCAATATGAAATTCGTACACATAAACGTTTAGTGGATATCATTGAACCTACTGATAAAACAGTAGATGAGTTGATGAGATTGGACTTGGCTGCCGGTGTTGATGTTCAAATCAGCCTGGGCTAAAAAGAGAGGGTTTTAACATGGCGATTGGTCTTATCGGTCGTAAAGTAGGTATGACACGCATCTTCACTGAAGATGGTGTTTCAATACCTGTGACTGTTATAGAAGCCACCCCGAATCGTGTGACTCAGTTACGTACTGATGAAACGGACGGGTATAAAGCGCTTCAGGTCACCGCTGGCGAGAAAAAAGCTAGCCGCGTTAATAAAGCTGCAGCAGGTCATTTTGCTAAAGCTGGCGTGGAAGCAGGCCGCGGTTTATGGGAATTCCGTTTAGACAGCAATGAAGGTGAAGGCATAGAAGTTGGCAGTGAAATTACTGTTGAAATTTTTGCTGACACTAAAATGGTTGATGTTGTCGGAACTTCTAAAGGTAAAGGTTTCCAAGGTGCTATTAAGCGCTGGAACTTTAGCCACCAACGTAACACACATGGTAACTCATTGTCGCATCGTGCACCTGGTTCGATTGGTCAAAACCAATCACCTGGTAAAGTT
>JAWUXU010000104.1:0-10042 GCA_034111145.1 Paraglaciecola sp. | reverse complement strand
GTATTCTGCTACTGCTGGCGGTACAGGCATTAAGTCTTTAAGGCCTAATTTTTTAAGCACTTGCCATTTTTGCCCAACAGTTTTAGTTTTTGTTAAATCTGTTAAGGCTCTGGCTAATTTTTTGGAAACACCTATTGGAGATACAGACGTTGAATCAGCCCCCCCTGCCACACCAACACTGATATTACCGGCCATCATTGACTCAGCAATATTCACGGTAGATTGAAAACTGGTAGCACAGGCTCTAGATACACTATAGGCATCGGTGTGAACATTCATACCAGTACCTAATACTATTTCACGGGCAATATTGGGCGCTTCTGGCATTTGTACCACTTGCCCGTAAACCAATTGCTCGATAATCATAGGGTCAACGTTATTGCGCACTAACATTTCATTGACCACCATTTTGCCTAAATCAACAGCTGGCACGCCATGAAAGTAAGTGGCCATTTTAGCAAATGGCGTTCTTAAACCTGCAACAATAGCGATCCTGTCGCCTTCTCTCGTTTTGACTATCTGCTTAGCTGTCATTTTATGCCCTTTTGAGTAGTCAAACTAAGTGGTCTGACCTGTAAAGTATACTGGATTGTACCTAGTAACGCTTATGACTTCAAGGCGAGCCTAAATCCATGATATTCATTAACTTGAGGATCGTATATTTTGTTGAAACCTAGTTAATCCTTAAAATCAGAGTGCCTCAAGTGTAGATATTATATTTAGATTTCCCCAACTCAGATATATTATTCTAGGTGACCGAGCACTTGACCTTAGCAAAAACGTTTATTTATACCAAGTTAAGGTTATTTAAAGCTTTGTAACATTGTTTTTCTAAATGGGAACCTTATATCAGGTAGCATGTCAGTAATCAGGGCCGTAAACCTACAGACCCTAGATAAAACGAACCAATACAGATTCAGCTTAATTGAAAAAGTCTGAGCATTCGCAAATAAGAAGGAAGTAGTTAACACTATGGCAGCCGCAGAATTTAAAAAGTTACAAGCATATTTAGACAGCCAAGTGGTGGGTCAGCCAACACTGACACAAAATATTTTAGTTGCGTTATTAGCGGATGGACACTTGTTAGTGGAAGGCCCTCCCGGTTTGGCAAAAACTCGAGCGGTTAATGCACTAGCCAATGGTTTAGAAGGTGACTTTCACCGAGTACAGTTTACCCCTGACTTATTGCCAGCCGATTTAACTGGAACAGATATCTATCGTCCAGAAAACGGTAGCTTCGAATTTCAAAAAGGGCCACTTTTCCATAATTTAGTATTGGCAGATGAAATTAACCGTGCTCCTGCTAAGGTCCAATCTGCGTTGCTTGAAGCCATGGGGGAAAGACAAATTACCGTAGGTAATACTACTTATGCCCTACCAGAATTATTTTTGGTTATGGCCACACAAAACCCAATCGAACAAGAAGGTACATATCCGCTACCAGAAGCCCAGCTTGACCGATTCTTAATGCATTTAGAAATAGATTACCCTGGTGCTGAAACTGAATTACAGATATTGCGCTTAACTCGCAACGAAGCTATGCATGCAGAAGTAGTTAATCCCCCTAGCTTAAGCCAAGCAGATATTTTGAAAGCTCGTCAAGACGTATTAAAAATTCACTTAGATGAGGCCTTAGAGCAATACATAGTCCAGTTGATTATTGCCACTCGCCAGCCAGAGCGTTATCATCCTGACTTAGCTAACTGGATAGAATTTGGTGCGAGTCCTCGCGCCACTATTGCATTAGACAAATGTGCTCGCGCACATGCTTGGTTGATGGGCAGAGATTTTGTAGGGCCAGATAATATTCAAGCTGTATTTCATAACGTGTTACGTCACAGGTTATTACTTAGCTATGAGGCAGAGGCAGAGGGCGTCAACAGTAATCAAGTGTTGGACAAAATTATGCAGCTAGTGCCTGTTCCTTAGACTACCTAGGTTAAAGGAAGCAGTATGCGAGACATTACAAAATGGTTAACTAAATACCAATGCGACGGTGTGAACCTTGGGATAAAGGAACTTATTCACTACCAAAGCAAAACAGCTTTGTTAAACCTATCACCACGTAAAACCGTGCAAGCCAAGCTAGCAGGGACTTATTTGGCTAAAACCAAAGGCCGTGGCATGGAGTTTGATGAAGCTCGCCATTATCAGGCCGGTGACGATATTCGTGCCATAGATTGGCGCGTGACAGCTCGCACCGGTAAAACACATACCAAGCTTTATCGTGAAGAAAAAGAGCGCCCTATATTTGTGCTCACCGACTTATCTTCAGGTATGCAGTTTGGCACTCAATTTTTATTCAAGTCAGTGCAAGCTGCACACTTAAGTGCCCTAATTGCATGGTCTGCCAGAAAACGCGGTGATCGCATAGGTGGATTGGTATTTAATCAACACCAGCATATGGAATGTAAACCCTTTACCCGGCAAAAGGCGGTGCTTTCATTATTGAATAGCATGATAAAAGTGCAGCAAGGAGCGCAACAGGAGATACAAACAACAAACCAAGAAAAAATAACTCTTGCCAATGCATGTGCTCGCTTACGTAGGCTTGCTCACCCGGGAAGTTTAGTCTTTATATTGAGCGACTTTAGTCAGTTAGACGAACTGGCTAAACAACATATAGCTCAGTTAAGTAAACATTGTGAGGTAATTGCTCATCCCATAAGTGATCCTTTTGAACACCAGTTGCCACAGGTCAAGATGAGTCAGAGGGTGACGTTGAGTGATGGAAACAATAGACAGCAAATAATGTTAGGCCAGAAAGACACAGAAATGCAGTACATAAACCAACATCAAGCACATTTCGATACGATTGAAAACACCCTAAAACAATGCAAGGCCCAAGTGATAAAAATTGACGCTGGCCAACCCCTAGAATTACAGTTAGCGCGATTTTCTGGGAGTAATAATAAATGAATCCACTACAAGACTTAATAGCTATTCGCACACCATCTGCAATTGAGACCTGGCCACCTGCTTATGGATGGTGGTTACTCGCAGGCTTAGTTGTGTTGTGCATGTTTCTATTAGCAATATGGCGAGTTAAAACACGAAAAGTAAGTCTGGCTAAACGTCATGCTTTAAAAGCCCTGCAACAAATAGATGGCTCAAGTCTGGGTTCTGTATCACAACTCAACCAATTGTTAAAACGTGTAGTCATAACCTATTT
The DNA here is from genome assembly GCA_034111145.1 of Paraglaciecola sp. Taxonomy (GTDB): domain Bacteria; phylum Pseudomonadota; class Gammaproteobacteria; order Enterobacterales; family Alteromonadaceae; genus Paraglaciecola. The sequence goes on along the minus strand of JAWUXU010000104.1, from coordinate 6,870 downwards.
CCCTGACCAAAACATTCAACAAATGTATGGTGCAAAGTGGACAGATTTTTTAGTTAAGACACTGCCAGAAAAGAAAGCTAAAGGCTTTTGTGAGTCGTTTGAATCGATGCAACGAACTTTGTATCAACAAGACACATCAGAAAACTCTGAATTCCCAAGCTACTGTAAATCCGTTGAAACATGGATAAAATACGCCCTGCCCCCAAGAAAACATGTTCTTACTCAGTTGGAGCAACCCAATGCTTGAATTTGAATGGATGTGGGTGTTTTTTCTATTGCCTTTGCCTCTACTTGCATTATTGCTACCAAGTAAAAAACAAGGTCAAGAGACAGCTTTACGCGTGCCTAGTCTAACGGCTGGCATTGAGGCAAAAAGCCAACACAAAGGCACAAAAAAACTGAGTTTATTGTTAGCAATATTGGCATGGACTTCCCTTATATTCGCCGCAGCAAGCCCCCATTGGTTAGGTGAGCCCGTTAGTATTCCTAACGAAGGGCGGGACTTAATGATTGCGGTTGATTTATCTGGCAGTATGAAAATTGATGACATGCAGGTCAATGGTCGCCAAGTAGACCGACTTAAAATGATTAAATTTGTACTTAGCGACTTTATCAAACGTAGAGTGGGCGATCGTTTAGGTTTAATTTTGTTTGCTGATACCGCCTATTTGCAAGCTCCGCTGACCTACGATAGAGAGACAGTAGAACAGCTACTAAACGAATCTTTAATAGGGTTAGTCGGTGAGCAAACTGCCATTGGCGACGCAATTGGACTAGCAATTAAACGCTTTGCAACGCGTAAAAAGTCGAACAAGGTATTGGTATTGTTAACAGACGGTCAAAATACAGCTGGAAATATCACCCCAAAACAAGCGAATGAATTAGCCATCAATAATGGTGTAACTATTTACACCATAGGCGTGGGTGCTGATAAAATGTTGGTTCAAAGTTTCTTTGGTAAAAGGCAAGTTAACCCGTCTCAGGACTTAGACGAAGGTATGTTGACTGATATTGCAACATCAACCGGCGGTCGATATTTCAGAGCGAGGGATGCTGAATCTCTTAAAAAAATCTATGCCACACTCGACGAACTTGAACCCATTTCCAGAGAAAGTAGACAGATGCGGCCTTTACAAGCTTTGTACTTTTACCCACTAGGCTTGGCTTTATTAATTACGATGTTGATGGGCATTTTTCCTTTGATTAAACAGTTTTTGTCAAATGCACGACAATCAAGTGGTCGACAATCAGGTGGTCGACAAGGAGCGCAACAAAATGATTGAATTTTATTCATTCTTAAATGAATTTCACTTTATTCGCCCTCATTTGTTGTGGGCAATTGTTCCATTATTGATAATTGTCGCGCTGATCCGCTTTGTTCACAAGCAAAAGTCGGGTTGGCAATCGGTACTTGCCAGTCATTTATATCAACATTTAATTACAACAGCAGGGATCAAAAAAGTGCGACCTCCCCTGTTCTTACTGGGATTTTGCTGGGTTGTAGCCACCATAGCTTTAGCGGGGCCAACATGGGAAAGATTGCCGCAACCGGTTTATCAGTTAAACACGGGTAAAGTGGTGCTCATTGATATGTCGCTATCCATGCGAGCTACGGATGTTAAACCAAACCGGCTGACGCGTGCTAGATTTAAAGCAATCGATTTGGTTAATGCAATTACCGAGGGCGAAACAGGTCTAGTTGCCTATGCCGGTGATGCATTTACTATCAGCCCGTTGAGTTCAGATGCACAAAACCTTACCGCTCTTATTCCCAGCTTGACGCCAGAAATAATGCCCATAGCCGGCAGTGAACCTGCTTTGGGTTTGCAAGCAGCAATCGAGTTACTCAGTAATGCTGGTTACCAGAAAGGTGAGGTATTTTGGATCACTGATGGTATAGCCAATCAACAGATGAAGGAGGTCAGTGAAATATTCAATAATTCATTATTCCGCTTATCTGTGCTCGGCGTTGGCACAGAAGAAGGTGCGCCCATTCAAATGACTAATGGCGAGTTGTTAAAGAACAGCCGTGGTGCAATTGTAGTCCCAAAACTCACGATTAATAATTTAAAATCTTTAAGTCGCAATAGCGGTGGACGCTATGCATCTATGCAAGCTGATGATAGCGACATTAATTATTTAATTGAGCAAAATATGATTAAAAAAAACGCAAGGGAAAATGAAGAAACTCAGAAGGAAGAATTTGGCGATAAATGGCAAGAAATGGGTCCTTATTTATTGCTACTTATCCTTCCGTTTGCTGCATATAGTTTTAGGCGTGGCATAGTAACGTTACTATTTATTGGTGTGTTACTGCCAGCGTATTCCCCTGAAGCCCGTGCCGATTGGTGGCAGGATATGTGGAAAACGTCTGATCAGCAGGCCATGCAGGCTTATAATAAAAATAAGTATGAACAAGCTGCCAATACTTTTGACGATAATTTATGGCAAGGCACGGCTCACTATAAAAATGAAGATTATCAAGCGGCTTTAGAGTCTTTTGCTCAAGTTGAGCCTACTGATAAAGGTTATACAGATGCCAAATACAATGCTGGTAATGCTTTGGCGCAACTTGGCGAAATAGAACAGGCGATTGCCGCTTATGACAAAGTACTAGAACAACAACCGCAACATGAAGAAGCGCTAGCAAATAAAACATTGCTGGAAAAGCTTAAAGAACAACAGGAACAGCAGCAAGACCAATCTGGTGAGCAGTCCGAAGATCAAGAAGATAGCCAGCAAGACGGTGAGAAACAAGACGAACAGCAAGATGGACAAAAAAGCGATCAGGAACAACAAGGAGAACAAGGAGAACAATCTCAAGATCCTCAGCAAGGCGATAACTCAGAACAAAGTGAGTCTGAGTCACAAGAGTCTGAACAACAAAGTCAAGCAGAACAAGAAAAGCAAGAAGCAGAACAACAGCAAGCCGACCAATCAGAGGCTGAGAAACAAAAATCAAAGCAAGAGCAACAAGCTCAAGCCATGCAGCAAGGTGAAGAAGAGCTAACCGATGAACAACGAGAGCAAATGCAACGTATGCAAAATTTGCTTAACCGAGTACCAGATGATCCTGCATTTTTGTTAAAACGCAAAATGCAAATTGAGTCACAAAGGCGAAAAAGAGAAAGATTGCCAACAAATATACAGGGGAATTGGTAGTAGTGAATATGTCAAAAATGCCTAAATTAATAGTCTGCCTAGGGTTATTCATCCTAACAAGTATGGCACACGCTCAGTCGATTGTTGTTAGGGCATCAGTCGATAAAAATCCGGTCGTGATAAATGAATCTTTTATTCTGTCTGTGGTAGCCAACGGTGAGGTAGATAAGGGGGCATTTGATTCATCTATACTGATGAGAGACTTTGTAGTAGGTCGCACTTCTGTTAGTTCCCAAACTAAAATGGTCAACTTTGACACGACTAAAAGCACCACTTGGTCAACAATCCTGATCCCCGAAATAAAAGGCCGTTTTATTATACCTAGCTTTAACATAAACGGAGCGATAACCAAGCCAATTGAGGTGTTAGTGTTACCTGCCTCATCGAGCTCTGTTGCTAGCGGTCGCGATCTTTTTATCACGACTGATGTTGATATCGAAGAGGCCTATCTGCAACAGCAAATTCTCTACACCGTTAAATTGCATTTAGGTAAAGACCTACAAAGAGGCAGTCTTTCTAGCCCTAAATTAGAAAATGCCGACATCAGGCAGATAGGTAAAGACAAAGAATATGACGAGGTTGTTGAGGGCCGGCGTTACCGTATTATCGAACGAGCGTTCGCTATAATTGCTCAGAAAAGTGGAACATTTACGATTGAAGGTCCTTTGTTTGAAGGCGAAATGATTGACAATTCAAGGCAAAGTTTTGGTTTTTTTAACCGCAATAAGGCGGTTAACAGAGTCGGGCCTAGTCAGGACATTACCGTCCTCCCCATACCAAGTAATTACAGCCAACATTGGCTACCTAGTGACTTTGTGCAACTAGACGATGAGTGGCAAGGCAATACGCGTGAATTCTTTGCAGGAGAGCCTATTACCCGCACTATCACTCTAACCGCGATAGGTGTGGTCGAAGAGCAACTTCCTAAAATCACCAGTATTTATCCTGACTCAGTAAAGACCTACCCTGATCAGGCTGAAACAACAACAGTTGAAAAGGATAATACCCTAATAGCTCAGCGCAAAGAAAGTATTGCTATCATACCCAGTCAAGCTGGCCAGCTCGTCATCCCAGAAGTGAGGATACCTTGGTTCAATACCCTCACCCAAAAAACTGAAATGGCAGTTTTAGCAGAAAAAACATTGCAAATATTACCTGCGACAACACAACCCACCAGTGTAATTCCCATCAGTCCAAGTATTCAAACTACTACGGGAGTAAAACCAGAAAACTCGATGGTTACGGGTGTGAAAAATCAAAGTATTAATATGCCTCAGTACTGGATTTGGCTAACAGCCAGCTTATTGATTTTATGGTTTATTACATTAGTGCTTTGGTGGAAACATGTTTCGATATTAAACAATGCTCCTAAACAAAACAGCAACCCTTGTGCTAGGAACACGCAAAGTGAGCAGTCTTTATGGAAATCCCTAGAAAAAGCATTAAATAAAAACGATTCTCTTGATACACAAAAACATATAACACTATGGTTAGGCTGCTATGTTCAAGATAAAAACTCTCCTTTGATACAAAGCTTAAAGGTCATTGATAATCAATCTTTGAACGAAGCAGTCAACACACTTTTAGCTTCGCGTTATGCAAAAACCAAGAATCAATCTCAAAGCGCATTGCTGACAGAATGGCAAAGCACAGATTTACATCAAATATTGCGTAAAATGCGCAAAGGCGGCAGTATCGACTCACAAAAAAAACATAACTTGTCACCGCTGTATCCTGTTTCTTAAAAGCAGGTGGCAAACATAGGCTCGTTTTTGTTTATTTACCCTTGTGAGAGCTAATTATCGGTATCCTTAGCTTTGTAAGAGTTATCCTCTCGTGTAAAGAATAAAAAAAAGCCTAAGCTATGGTGGAATTAAAAATGTTTTCGCGAAAGCAAAATAGTCAGGCCTCGGTCTCTAGTGACATGGCAAATAAACAAAAACGTTATGAAGTGTTAGTGCTAGCCCTTCATACTGACATATTCCGTTATGCGTGTTGGCTTGTAAAAGACAAGCCAGTAGCAGAGGACATAGTACAGGAGACATTTCTTCGTGCATGGAAGTCTTTGGATTCACTCAAAGATGAAAAAGCCGCGAAGTCTTGGTTAATTACCATATTGCGCCGAGAAAATGCGAGGCGCTTTGAACGCAAAAGATTTGACTTAGTCGATATAGAAGATGTGTCGGTCATCGATGACCAACTGTCCAATGAAGTTGAAATTGAACATAGAGAACTACGCGCCATTATGGCGTCATTAAGTGAAGAGTACAGAGAACCACTGATGTTACAGATAGTATTTGGCTACAGCGGCGATGAAATTGCCCAACAACTTAGTTTAAATAAAAACACCGTGATGCCACGATTATTCAGAGCACGTAATCAGGTCAAAGAAGCACTAGACAAAGCCAATGATAACCGGGGGCGTAAAAATGGATGATTTAGAGTTTCGTCGTACCTTATATGCTGATCCCAACTCTACAGATGAACGGGTATTAGCAGCAATAGCCGGCGATCCTAAAAAGCAGGAGTTCTACAAAGAACTTAAGCAACTCGATAAAAAGATGCACCAAGCTAGTCAGGTGAAAGTACCAGATGACTTAGTGCACAAACTGATTTTGCGCCAAACAATGCAATCTCATAAGTCGAGTAAAGCACGTAATCGTATTCAGCTTGCTATGGCAGCGTCGGTTGCTTTTGTGGTCGGCGTGAGTTTTACCATGTGGCAACAAAATAACTTGTTGGATTTGTCTAAACAAGCTATTGCTCATGTGCATTACGAAGGCGGTTATGCGCTGGACGCTCAGGAAAATGTATCACTGCAACAGGTCAATGCGAAATTAGCCAAATTTGGTGGTGAATTTTCAGAAGATTTCGGACGAGTTTATTACGCAAATTTTTGCGATTTCGAGAATGTTAGAAGTCTACATATGGTGGTTGAAGGAGAAAATGGAAAAGTATCGGTGTTTGTTGTACCTCATGATGACACTCATCGGGCAGAAGGTTCATCCCGTGATACAAGATATAACAGCCAGGCTATAGATTTGAAACGAGCCAGCATTATTGTAGTGGGTGAAGAAGGGGCTAATATCAGTAAAATGCAAGAGCAACTGTATAAGAAGATCCACTTTTCAGCCTAACCTTTGTCATAGAAAAGTTGTTAACTACGTTCAAGTTATTTATGTCAAAATAAAAAGTGCTTTCTTATCAGGAGGCATTTTTTTATTCATAAAACCTGCTGGCGCAGTTTAGCCAAAGCCTATAGTTCGTTTTCATTCAGTTCTTCAACCGTTTTCGATACATACAACCACATGATATTGGTAGCGAATTAGCCGTCCTGTTGTTAGCATATGCTAATAGAAAATTAAGTGTTTACTTATTCCCCTCTCACTTCTAAGGAAGCTTTTATGGAACCCTTCACATTTGTATCTCTCGGCCTGTACTTTTTGGTCATGCTTGGCATTGGTTTGTATTCGTTTAAACAATCTAGCACGGACGTTGAAGGTTATATGTTAGGGGGGCGGAATTTGAGCCCCAAAGTCACAGCACTATCTGCAGGAGCATCAGATATGAGTGGCTGGATGTTAATGGGTTTGCCCGGCGCAATGTATGTGTCTGGCATTTCAAGCGTGTGGATTGCTGTAGGTTTAGTTATTGGTGCTTACCTCAATTATTTATGGGTTGCCCCACGACTCAGGGTATATACAGAAC
>JAWUXU010000103.1:0-7004 GCA_034111145.1 Paraglaciecola sp. | reverse complement strand
GTATTCTGTGCCATGACCACTGGAAGCCTTATTACCGATACACCCAAGCTACACACGCACTGTGCCATGCCCATCACCTGCGAGAATTGCAGCGAGCTTTTGAGCAAGATGAGCAATTGTGGGCTAAAACGATGCAAGACTTTTTGTTGCAACTCAATGCCGAGGTAGCAGGACATACGCTGGGGAAGTTGACGCCTGATAAAGTCCAGCATTACCGGCAACGTTATCGCGATATTTTGCATGAGGGTTAGCAAACCTGCCCAGCCCCGGACAAAGACACCCGCGAGCCTGGACAGCGAGGGCGCTTAAAAAGGAGTAAGTCACGGGCGTTACTTGATCGCTTGAGAGAATACGAAGACGATACGTTACGCTTTATGGAAAATAATCATGTCCCTTTCACTAATAATCAAGGTGAAAATGATATTCGCATGACCAAAGTACAACAAAAGATATCGGGTTGCTTTCGCAGCATGAAAGGCGCACAGACGTTTTGTACACTACGGGGCTATTTATCCAGTTGCAGAAAACAAGATGTCAGCGCCAGTGAAGCTCTGACCCTACTCTTCAAAAAACAGCTCCCTTATATATTCGATATTGTAGCGGCTGAATAGTTACAAGAATATTTTAATTTTAGGGCTTCGACACATGTATTACCTCATGGGGTAATTGGGGATGATTATAATTTTGAACATCTAGATAAGTTTGATAATAAGAAAATTTTGTTTTTTGGACGAGTATCAGAATATAAGGGTGTAGAGAGCTTGCTCGAGGTTGTATCTAGTCTTTCTAGTGAACTGTATTCTGAATTATTAATTGTAGGGCGTTCTCAATATAAGGTTGATTACTCATTGTTCAAGCATGATAAGAGTAAGTTAGTTATAGTCGATGAATTTGTTTCTGAATCAGCAATTAAAGAATATTTTGATCAATCATCTATTTTGGTGTTGCCTTATATAGAGGTGACTCAATCAGGTGTTTTGATGTTGGGTATTTCTTCTTTAACACCGATGGTTATTAGTGATTGTGGTGGGTTGAAAGAGCAATTAGATGATGGGGAGGCTATTTTTTATCAAAACAATAATAGGACAGAGTTAAGTGATGCTCTAACTTTACTTCTTACTGAACATCAAGCATATTCTAGTTATCAGAAAAATCAAAAAGACTTGATTGGCTATTGCTTGCAAATGAGCTTGCCAAAGCAATTAACAAAGTATAATCCCTCCCTAGCTGAAGCATCATATTTTAGATGTTACTCTTTTTTTCACATGGTGTTATCATGCGGCGTTATTTCAATGGTGTTGATATTATTGTGATGTTATACGTATTATCGATGTTAGTCCCACTATAGACTCTTCTTAGGGGGAGTCTGAGCCCTTTACTGCCAGTTCAGTACCTTATTCTGTTTATAATGTTGGTCGTGGTTCATCAATCAATTCAATTGGTTTTGTGAAAACATATTGAAAGTGACCTTGGTATTGTAACAAAGAAAAATTTTTGAAAAAATTAACCTTGCGTTGTTTACCTGACTTATGATGAGTTAAGTGATTTTTTGAAGCCACTGGCTATAAACCTCATGTAACGATTAAAGAGGAATTGCTGAATTCATTGGTTCGTATCGAGATTTCTATGCAAAATAAAAAACTAGTTTTTGTTGTCAATGTTGATTGGTTTTTTATTTCCCATCGATTACCTATTGCCTTAGCCGCTATTGCGGAGGGCTGCGAAGTCCACCTTATTTGCAAAGATACGGGGAAAGTGAAAGAGTTGTCTGAGCTTGGTATTCATGTTCATAATATTCCTTTTTCTAGAAGTGGGGGTAAGTTACTTAATGAGTTCCAATCGATAATAGGATTAATACGATTATTTAAAAGTATTAAACCGAGCATTATACATGCTGTAACAATCAAACCTGTTATATATTCTGGCTTAAGTCTGCATTTTTTAAAAAAAAAACCCAGCTTTGTTGCTGCGATATCCGGGCTAGGGTATGTTTTTTCGGCCAACAATTTTAGGGCTAAACTAACTAAAGCCTTGGTTTCAGTTTTATATAGGTTTGCATTTTTCCATAAATCTAAAGTTGTAATTTTTCAAAATACTACTGATGAAAAAATTCTTTCATCAGTTACTAATTTACCTGAAAATGAAAAGTTGTTAATAAAAGGCTCTGGCGCTGATCTAAGTATTTATAAGTATTCCAAGGAGCCATCCAGTGATTCAATCAAAATTGTTATGGCTTGTCGCTTACTTAAAGAAAAGGGAGTCTATGAGTATGTGGAGGCGGCGAAAATAGTACGTTCTAAGCTGAATGATGTTGAATTTTTTCTTGCTGGTACACCAGATGAAGAAAATCCAAATAGCATATCTCAAGTAGAACTCGATGAGTGGAACAATTCGGGTGTTATTAAGTCATTGGGGCATTGCAATAATATCTCTAAAATTTTTTCTGAATCACATATTATCACAATGCCATCTTATTACGGAGAAGGCCTACCTAAGGTTTTAATAGAAGCTGCAGCTTGTGGTCGCCCTATTGTTACCACGGATAACCCAGGTTGCAGAGATTCGATTATCCCTGATGTGTCAGGTATGTTAGTACCGATTAAAGATTCACTGAGTTTAGCTAAAGCGCTCATCGTGTTAATTGAAAATCCCGCATTACGAGTATCTATGGGCGAAAAAGCACGGCAGTATGCAGAGCGGGAATTTGATGTCAAAAGTGTTGTGCAAAAACATATGAAAATTTATTCAAAATTATTGTCAGGCCTTTTACCTTTATGAATATACTTGTTACAGGTGGGACTGGTTTTTTAGGGAGTTCTTTAATAGGGCAATTATCATCCCATTGCATTTCCGTCTTAGTGAGAAAGCAATTAAAATCAAATAACTTAGCTCATCATTATGGAGTGATTAATAATAAATCGAACTATGACAAAGCGTTGATAAACATAGAAGTATTAATTCACTGTGCTGCTCGCGCTCATGTAATGAATGACTCTGCCATCAACGCTTTGGAAGAGTTTCGTGAGGTTAACACTGGCGGTACGCTAAACCTTGCTCAGCAGGCTGCGAGTGCAGGTGTAAAACGTTTTATTTTTATTAGTTCAGTTAAGGTTAATGGTGAGTCAACAGAACCGGGTTTTCTATTTAGGCCGGATGACCAATTTGTACCTACTGATCATTATGGGTTAAGTAAGTATGAAGCTGAAGTTGGGTTACGCGAAATTGCAGCGAAGACAGGTATGGACGTGGTAATAATTCGTCCGCCATTGGTTTATGGCCCCGGTGTAAAAGCTAACTTTGCTGCTATGATGAAATGGGTTAACAAAGGGGTGCCATTGCCGTTAGGCGGTATTAACGGGAATATGCGCAGTTTAGTGTCAGTGGATAACTTAGTTGACTTAATCGTTACTTGTATTGACCATCCTAATGCGGCGAACCAAACCTTTATGGTATCTGACGATGATGATGTTTCAACCTCTCAGTTATTGGTAAGTATGGCCGTGGCATTAGGTGTGCCTAATAGATTATTACCTATTCCTAGTACATGGTTTACTTTGGCTGCAAAGCTAATGGGTAAACCCGCTATAGCACAACGTTTATGTGGCTCTTTACAAGTTGATATATCAAAAACAAAAGAGATGTTAAACTGGCTGCCTCCTTACAGCTCGGCTGAATCTATGAAAAAAACAGCAGATGCTTTTCTTGCAAATCTCAATCTTAATAAATAAAAGACATAATGAACAGATGAATTTAATGTTAATCCGCCTCCTCGATTTTCTGCTGGCCTTCTTTGGCCTACTTGCTACTTTTCCAATTTTAATCTTTGTAATCATCATTGGTTACTTTGATTCGGGCTCGCCCATTTTTTTACAAAAACGCGTAGGAAAAAGTAAGAAATCTTTTACTTTAATAAAGTTTCGTACCATGAGTGTTGAAACAAAATCAGTTGCAAGTCATTTAGCTAATACTGCCTCAATCACTAAACTTGGCGCGTTTTTACGCAAAACTAAGGTAGATGAATTACCTCAGTTAATTAACGTTTTGAAAGGTGATATGAGTTTAGTCGGTCCAAGACCTAACTTATTCAACCAAGTAAAATTGATTGACGAGAGAGATAGTCGTGGGGGGTATGATGTTCTCCCCGGTATTACAGGCTTGGCACAGGTGAATAACATTGACATGTCTACACCGGTTTTATTAGCAAAAACAGATCAAAAAATGATTGAGTCACTTACATTAGCCGACTATTTTCGATACATAATTATGACAGCCACGGGCAGTGGTAAAGGTGATGCGGTGAGTAGTGACTAAAGTAATTTCTTTTTTGTTTCGTAAACTTTTAGGAAAGGTTGTTGTTAAATTTCTTACACAAAAAAGTTGTATTGAGATAGCTCATCCACACAATTTGGTTGTATTTAGCCCAATAAAGCATATGATTTTCAGGGTTTTAAAGAATTAGACCGTTAACATTTATACGGCCATAGAAAGGAGACTCATGTTCTTACAAGCACTCAATAGTGTTTTAAATACCAATCGACGCACAAAGCGCGTTATCACACTTATTTTAGATTCATTTTTTATAGCGCTCTCTTTTTGGGCTGCGTTGGTGATACGTCTCGATAACCTCATCGCGTTTTCAAATGTAAACTATTGGCTTATTTTGTCTGGCTTGTTACCAATAAGTCTGATTATTTTTATAAAGTTCGGTCTTTATAGAGCAGTATTAAGATATATGAGTTCTAAAGCAGTGTGGTCGGTAGTAGCAGGTGCAATGCTTTCAACCACAGTTTTGGTTCTTCTCGCGTTCTTCTCTTCAACGACTGTGCCGCGAACTATGCCCCTGATATATTGTGCGTTTATATTGCTCACAGTAGGCGGAGCAAGGCTTATTATTCGTGCATTAGTTAGCCAATTTATAGGTGCAAATAAACTGCCGGTCGTTATTTATGGTGCAGGCTCAGCAGGGCGCCAATTAGCGACTGGCATAGCAACAGGGCCGGAATTTTATGTGTCAGCCTTTATTGATGATGACTTAGCCAAACATGGGTCTATTATCCAAGGTGTGCCAGTCGTACCCCTTACTGAGTTGAAGTCTTTGATTGATGCTGAAAAGGCCATCAAAATATTACTGGCTTTGCCAAGCGCTTCTCGTTCTGCCAGAAATAAAATAATCAATAATCTTGAAAAACATCCCATTCAAGTACAAACCATTCCAGGTATCAAAGATGTCATTGAAGGCAATGTTAACCCTTCAGAATTTATTGACGTTGAAATTGAAGATTTATTAGGCCGTGAGCCAGTCACACCATTACCACAATTAATGTCACTTAATATTACCGGTAAAAATGTCATGGTAAGTGGTGCAGGTGGCTCAATCGGTTCTGAATTGTGTCGTCAAATTATTAATTTTAAACCCGCTAAACTGGTGCTTTTTGAGTTGTCTGAATTTGCACTATATGAAATAGAAAAAGAGCTAAGCGAGTATATTAGTAAGCACGCACTTAAAATAAAGCTCTATCCGCTAATAGGCTCAGTTCAACGGCTTAACCGTTTAGAAAATATTATGATGGCTTTTAGTATTAATACTATTTATCACGCGGCAGCATATAAACATGTGCCTTTAGTTGAGCACAACGTTGTTGAAGGTATTAGAAACAATGTTTTTGGCACTTACTACGCCGCAACCGCTGCTATTAATGCCGGAGTTGAAAACTTCGTATTGGTATCTACCGATAAAGCGGTTCGCCCAACAAACGTGATGGGGGCTTCAAAACGAATGGCTGAATTAACACTACAAGCTTTATCTCAGGCAGCGTTTAATAAAACGACCCGATTTTGTATGGTTCGGTTTGGTAATGTGCTTGGTTCGTCTGGCTCGGTCATACCCTTATTTAGACGCCAGATACAAGAAGGTGGCCCAATTACCCTGACTCATGAAAACATTACCCGATATTTCATGACAATACCAGAAGCAGCACAACTTGTTATTCAAGCGGGCGCTATGGGTAAAGGGGGCGATGTGTTTGTTTTGGATATGGGCGAGTCAGTAAAAATTAAAGATTTAGCTGAAAAACTCATCAGACTCACGGGTTTAGAGGTAAAAGACGAGAGCAGCCCGAATGGCGACATTGAAATACACTGTACCGGTTTGCGACCCGGTGAAAAATTGTTCGAAGAGTTACTCATTGGTGACAACGTTCAAGACACCTACCACGAGCGAATTATGACAGCCAATGAGGCTATGTTGTGTTGGGCTGAGCTAGAACCCTTACTGGATAATCTGGATAAAATGTGTCACAACTTTGACCACGAAGGTATTAGAGACATATTGTTAAATGCGCCGACTGGATTTAATCCCAGCGATGGTATTTGTGACTTAGTGTGGTTACAGCGTAACAATAGTAAAGTGAAATTACCTGAGACAAAGGTTATTCCCTTTGCCTCTCGAATGTCATGATTTAATATTTTATGCTTGCTTAAACAACTTACCCCACTTGTAAAGTGTTTAGTTCATCACTGAGATGAGTTGGGCAATGCTGTATATTCTGAAGTAATAAACCCATTCTGACGGGTATAGTTTATGGTGTGTTGGGATTTTTGCTGCCTCCTGTGTCCCTGTTTGTTAGGGTATGACACCTCTAGGGGCTAATAATGCTTGTTACGACACTCGCCTATTAACTTCCAAAGTACCAAACCAGTGCCTGTTGGCCTTTCTTATTGTGTTAATGCAAACCGCTGATTTTATAATGCTCGTTTGCGTCGTAAGCGGCGTTTTGGGTTTTATTATTTGTTACAGATTTTTTGTGACTTGCTTAATTTTACTTCGGCGAGTACCTGGTTAATGTGGACCTGCATTTCAATTTTGTCTATTTTTCTTTGGCTCGTTTGTGAAGGAGTAAGGCATCAACGTGTTTCTATATGTCGTTTTATTTGGCTTGGTAAATGGGCTGTAGTCGATATTTTTGAGCGGATTAAATGTATGCTTTTCCAGTTTATGGAATGTT
>JAWUXU010000102.1:0-16476 GCA_034111145.1 Paraglaciecola sp. | reverse complement strand
TCTGTTTTAAGTGAAAGTAATATTGAGGCTGGGATCAAGGCTTTGAATGAGTATATTGCCGAAGCGCCAGACCTAGATGACTTGGCGCCTAAACCTTGGGCAGAATTTCGTTTAGCGAATCTAATGGCCCTTAATTTGCAGACGTTAGAAGCCAAAACGATCTATTTACGATTAGCAAAAACAGATAACAAAGAGTTGGCTAAAGAAGCAAAAAAAGCTGCAAAGAAAATCTAAATTAGATATTAATCCGATAAACTGACACCGGTTTAGCCAGTACGCGGCTTTAAATTCACACTTTCTTGTTTTGATTCAAATACAAGCTTGAATTCTGTAACAATTACCTCAAGATAATGTGCATCTATATTTACCTGTCTTTTAAACGAGCAGCTAACGTTTGAATAATACTTTTGAGGCAACATTTTGACTATAAAACTTGGCATTGTGATGGATCCCATCCAGTCCATCAACATCAAAAAAGACACCAGTTTCGCTATGTTGTTAGATGCGCAAAAACGTGGTTATGAACTGTTTTATATGGAGATGGGCGATCTGTATTTGCAAAATGGTAAACCCATGGCGCGTATGGCTAGCTTGGCTGTTGAACCAAATGCACACAAATGGTTTACTTTGGGCCATGAATTGCATCAAAATTTAGCTGAGTTAGATGTGATTTTGATGCGAAAAGATCCCCCTGTGGATAATGAGTTTATTTATGCCACTCATATGTTCGAACTGGCTGAACAAGCCGGCACATTAGTGGTAAACAGAGCGCAAAGCTTAAGGGATTTTAATGAGAAGTTATTCACTTCTTGGTTTCCAGATTTGGTTGCTGATACGCTTGTCACACGAGATAAAAAATTAGTTAAAGAGTTTCACCAAACTCATAAAGACATTATTTGTAAACCATTGGATGGTATGGGCGGAAGCTCTATTTTTCGAGTTAAGGAAGACGGTAATAACTTGGGTGTCATCATTGAAACACTGACTGAATTAGGCACACGCTACGCTATGTTCCAGAAGTTTTTACCTGAAATCAAAGATGGCGATAAACGTATCCTTATTGTTGATGGCCAAGTGGTACCTTATGCATTAGCAAGGTTACCAACGAAGGGTGAAAATCGCGGTAATTTGGCGGCTGGTGGTACAGGTAGACCACAACCTTTGTCAGAGTCTGACTTTAAAATTGCCAAAACTATCGCACCACTTCTAGTCGAAAAAGGTCTGATATTTGTTGGCTTAGATATAATTGGTGATAAAGTTACAGAGATTAATGTCACTAGCCCAACATGTGTTCGAGAAATTGAAGCGGCTTATGACGTGAATATTACCGGTATGTTGTTTGATTCTATTGAGAAACGTTTGAGCGAAAAATCTCTTGCAGCTGGCGAAGGAGCCTAATCTTTAATATGGAAAGTTTGCAAAATTATCTACTTATTGCGTCTCCGAGCATGGATGACCCATATTTCGCACGAACGGTCACCTATATTTGTGAGCATAACGAACATGGCGCCATGGGGTTGGTAATCAATCAACCTGTAGGCATGAAATTAAAGGAATTGGTTGCGCAGGTTGATGACCAGGCCGAAGTGATTGATGAAAAAGCGGAACACATTATTTTAGCTGGTGGTCCTGTTAGTCAAGACCGTGGTTTTATTTTGCACACATCACAGCCCGGTTGGGCTTCGAGTTTAACGATGACCCCTGAAGTGATGGTGACCACATCCAAAGATATTATATCTTCGTTGGGCAATAAAAATGCGCCAGAAAAATCCCTGATTATGCTTGGTTATGCAGGTTGGACGGCAGGACAATTAGAAGCAGAAATTCAAACCAGTTCGTGGCTAATGGTCGAAGCAGATACCGAGATTTTATTCGATACTCCCATTCATAAAAAATGGGAAACTGCTGTGCAACGTTTAGGCATAGATGTATGGCAGCTCGGCCCAGATATTGGACACGCCTGAATGAAGACCTACATACTTGTCCTAAGCTTTGTGATTTTAAATAAATGAGTAAACAAGGACAACGAACCATTTTAGCCTTTGATTTCGGTACCAAAAGCATTGGTGTAGCAGTAGGGCAGGAGATAACAGGCACGGCTTCTCCACTTAACGCACTCAAGGCGGTAGATGGGATCCCTAATTGGGATGTTGTGGAAAAACTGTTTAATGAATGGTCTCCACAATTGGCGGTGGTAGGCTTACCACTAAATATGGATGGTAGCAGTCAACAAGTTACATTTTCTGCCAAAAAATTCGCCAATCGACTTAATGCCAAATACAAAGTAGCGGTTGAAACTTGCGACGAACGCTTGACCACGGTCGATGCAAAAGCCCGCTTGTTTGAATTGGGAGGCTACAAAAAGCTCGATAAACAAAAAATAGATAGCGTATCTGCCTGTCTTATTTTTGAAAGCTGGATTGAAACCCAGCATTAGAGAGACTTTCAAGGAAATTCTGCTCCCCAAAAGAATAGAAGGTCACTAATTCCTTTGGGGTTAAGATTATTGCATATTTTTAAAACACTATTCTTTATCAGTTTTGAGTTGTTCTATTTCCTTCCATAATTTTTCTGCTTCGGCTGTTAGCATTGAGTAGGTTTTGATGTCACCTTTGCGCTGCGCCAGCATAGCATCTGTAGACTTTTGGTCATAAATTTTGCGTAGCTTTTTGGCTGGGTCTGCTTTTAAAAAACCGAACATGTTTTTCTCGATGAGTGATGTACTTAGTCTGTAGGTTACTATGTTTTGGTATAAGTCGATCAGTTTTTTATCAACTACTTACTCGACACAGTTATCCACTACCTACTCGATAAAGTTAAAAAACGGCTATAAAAATGACATCATCCGTTCGATAACAATCAATAGGTAAAGTGCAATCCTTCATATAAATCTAGTGCATTCACATAGTCTTGTTTAGCAATAATAAGTTGATGGTTGTAGGTAATTGAACAAGTGTATTGTTTCTGGTATGAAATGACTTCGTTTATAGGTAAAATTTAGTTGTTAACTATCTTATTTACCCACGATTAAAGGAAGTCTATGCCTGGGTTACAGCGTATTATTCTCATTAACTGCCATCTTCCTGGATTTGTTGAACTTAATGTATCGGGACACAGCAATATCTGTGGCACCAATGCGTCAGGTAAAACCACTCTGCAACGTCTAATCCCGGTTTTTTATGGTGAATTACCAAGTAAAGTGGTCCCTAGAACCCGTAAGAAGTTTGATGACTTTTATTTGCCTCATGCGAATAGTTATCTAATCTACGAGTATCAAAGGGAAGACGGGCAGAGCTGCCAAGTTGTGTTAACTCGCAAAGGTAGCGATGGAGTGCAATATCGCTTTGTTGAAGCTCCCTATCATCAAGAACAAATTTTGGTATTCACAGAACAAGATAAAGTACCAGGTAATTCAAAAAATAATGTACAAGCTATGTTACCCGAACAGTGGATTAAACAACTTAGACAGCTTGGTATCCATTTTTCCCATAAAATTCAAGCTACCAGTGAATTTCGCAGTGTTATTCAAAATGATGTCAGTGTGGGTCGTGGCGCAGGGCGTGAAAATACTACACTTAGGCAGTTAGCCAGTCGCTATAGCTTAGTGTCTAGCCAAAATCGTATTAGGCATATGGAAAAACTGGTTAGTGCGGTACATGCCAAAGAAGGCAAGATGGATACCTTGCGTACTATGCTAGCGGCTATTTTTGAAGAGGATGGTTTGGTACAGCCTACAACTACAGTCAAAAATATCAAGGCTCGTGAATGGATCACGCAGATGCGCCAGACCATGCGTTTGCAGACGATGCAGAACGAGTATCAAAAAATTCAGGCGCAAACCGAAAAACTGAATACGATTGAAAATCAGTTGTTACAGTTAAAGCCCGTATTGGAAACAGACTTACAATCGCTGGCTACAGAAAAGGCCGATGTTCAAGAACAGTGCAGTAAAATTAAAAGCCAACAAAGCACTGAAAAAGAGTCTTTTGAGCAAGCTGAAGGTTTATTAAATAGTCGCATCAGTGAAATGGCTGAGAATCTTATAGCTAAGTCCTCAAGGTTAGATCATATCCAGCAGCAGTATGAAAAGTATCAGGATTCTGATATCGACCAATTACAAAAAGATATGGACGCTTTACCCCTTAAACGCGAGGAATACGACGAGAAGTTAGAACAATATAGTGTGCTAATAGAGCAGCATAAAGACTTACAAAGTCAGCTTGATCAGCAAAAGTTTAAGTTGTCTGAATCGTTAGAGCGTTTGTCCCGCAAGAATCAGTCTCAATCTAAAATCATTAGCCAACAAAAAGAGACTGTACGTAACACTCACAACAAAAAAGAAATAGATTTGCGGGGTAGCTTTGAGCAACGAAGAGAACACCAAAATAAAGAGTTTGATCAACAACTTTTAGATATTGAACGCAGCATAGTGCGCCAAGAGCACCAAGCTAAACAAGCTTCGCCCACAGTACAAGAAGTAGAAAACGCTGCACTGGCCGACAAACGTTTAGAGCTTGCACAGCGGGCGTGGCAACAAAGCTCAAGTGCCAAGAAACAAGCTGAAAATACCTATCAACACCTTAGAAAAAAACGTGATGAAGCTGATAAGTTTTTGCACCAAGCTCGGCAAACTACTAGACAAGCCAAAGAACGTTTACAGCAACTACATAAACAACTTTCACCTGAACAAGACAGTCTAAGACAATTCCTGAGAGATAATAAGTCTGGATGGGAACAGAGTATTGGCAAGCTGATTAATGAATCATTGCTTGATCGTAAAGATTTGTCACCGCAACTGCTTGCTGAGAATAAACAGGCTGAAGGCAACAGTTTATTAGGTGTCCAGTTAGATATGGCAGTCATTGATGCCCCTGATTACGCTCAAGATGAAATCGCTTTAAACTTGTCTTTTGAGCACACTAAAAAACAATTATTGGCTGCTGAAAAACAACAAAAACAAGCCGAGTCTGAATTAGACGTATGTCATCGAGAGGCTGAGTTACAGAGAAAAACTGTGGCTGAACAAAACCGAGGGTTTGAACAAGCAGAACAAGAATCAGATTATGCACGAAGTGCCAAACAGCGCTTAGCTGATGATTTAAAGACAGAACTAGAAAAACGTAAACAACTAGCACAGCAAACTTTGCAACAATGCCTAGAAGAAAAACAGCAAATGTTAGCGCAAAAACAAAGTGCCATTAAATTATTAAAGTCTGATTTTGAAGAACAACTTTTAGAGTTTAAGACGGGCTGGCAAGATGAATTAGCCGTTTTAGACGAACAAATCGAAGAGTTAGAGCGTCAAGTTGATCACAAACGACAACAAAACCGCGAACAAATTAAACAACTTGAAGATGCCTTTAATCAAGAATTAGCCAAGCAAGATATTGACCCAAATACTTTGCGCGAATTAAAGCAGCAAATTGAAGCTTTAAAAAATCATCTTCAAGTTATCACTGTTAGGCGTGACGAGTTAAACGAATATAAAACATTTATGCAGACAGATTGGTTGCAACAACGCCCAGTATTACTTGAAAAAGAGGCGGAGTTAAAAGCGCTCGGTCAGCAGTTGCAGCAACAACAAACCATTTTGAGCAGTCAATACCAAACTAAACGTAATGAACTGTCTAACGTGTTGTTAGCTGCAGAAAAAAGTTTGTCTGGTTTTAGTGTCTTGATGACAGAAATTGAGCCTATGGTGCAACAGCTAAGCCATATCGTGTTTTCCTTAAAATTATCGGATCAGCAAAATATTAACTTAGGTGATCAAGCAGAACGAATTAATAGATGTACTGAAGCACTGGAAAGCCGCAGTCGTGGTGAGAAAAAATTAAAAAATTCACTGACCGAATTTGAAGCAACGTTAGGTAAAGATGCCGGAAAAGACTTCCTCGATACTATGTTGCAAGCTTTTGGTGTACTGAGTGAGGACGCCAATGTTCGAGAGCGCCTACCTATTTTGCAGCGGTTATTAAGTATTTTAGAATCTCGTCAGCGTCAAATTGTCGAGCAAGGTGAAACAATTGGTGGTGACTTAAACAAGTTTTTTACTGTTTTTAGTGATATTAATCGCAAAATTGCGCAGCAAAGTAAACGTCTGACTGACGAAGTATCTGATGATTTAACTTTGGACGGTATCGCCCGTTCAGAAGTGAAAATCATTTCTACAGTCGACGAGCTTAATTTCTGGACGCCACTAAAACGTTTTGCTCAGCAATACAATAAATGGAGTACTTCTGATGAATTTTTGCCTAGTGAGGCATACTTAGATAATCTGGCTGATGTAGTTGAGGTATTGCCCAACGACGCTAATTACAGTATCGAATCGCTGTTGCGTTTAGAGTTACATCTAAATGAGGGGGGCTCTGATTTAGTGATTAAAAATGATAGGCAGCTACTTGAATCGTCTAGTCATGGAATGGCCTATTTGATTTTGTGTAAATTTTTATTGGCCTTTACCCGCTTATTACGTAATCAAGCTAATATTCATATCCACTGGCCTATTGATGAAATTGGCACCTTGGCGTATCACAATGTTGAAAAACTGTTTAAGGCTTGTGATGACAATCATATTCATATTTTAGGTGCTTTCCCGAACCCAGAATCAGATGTGTTGATGTTGTTTAAACATAGATATTTGATTGATAAACAAAAACAACACTTAGAAAAAATAGAACCAAAGCTCAGCCGTATCGCCGAGCGTTTGCAACATAACAAAGCTTCAAGCAATAAATCAACTCAGGTGAACGCATGATAGAACATGGTCCATTATTAGAACGCTTACTGGAAGGTGAATTTATTTGTGCTGTTACCGACGAGCATAGTTTTAATAAGCTGCAAAATGTCGAGCTAGTGCACGATTTAAATCACTTCTTAAGGCCGTTAAATAGGCGAGTGGCAAAAAATGATGATGGTTCAGTGTATTTTCTAGCCTATTGTGAATTAACTCAAAATTCTCGTCAGCATCTTAGCCAACAATTCGCTAGCACTGTGCAATCCTTATTACCTATGTTGGAATGGATGCAGTTGGTGCAAGAAGCGTTAGGTCGCGATGGCGCGCTAAGCGCGGGGGACACTATTAAGTTGCAAGATTTCGAGTCTAAAGTTGTTGATAACCAGTCTCTTAGTCAGCGTTTAGCCCAGCTCGCTAATGACAAAGTGTTTAAGTCCACTAGTGACAAACCTGATATGCAAATTAAACAAGTCTTTAAGCGGATCAAAGAGTTGGGTTATTTGCATCAACTCCACAAAGATAGATTATTTTATATTGTCACCGGTAAAGTCGAGCAACTCATTGAGTTGGTGCGTTTTATTAAAGACGAAGAACACCTGCCGATTGATGATGAAATCCCAGAACAAGAAACGATGTTTTGAGTCAACAATTGAAGCAAAAAGATGCAGCCCAAAGCAACCCGCTGTTTACATTAGGTAAAGAACGCTTAGAGCTAATCGGCAAACATGCAGATACCTTAATGCAGGGCTATTTAGAAGGGCATCTGAACGAGTCTTTTTTTTCACAACAAGCATTGCAAAAGTTGCTGAATAGTCGAGTGTTGTTTTACCCTGACGAGCAATCTTTAAGTTTGCGCCCAATAGTCAGCGAGTTAATTGCTAGCTTGACCCAAGATGAGCGAAAACGTCAAATTAACTCAGATGTGGGTGAGCACCTAGATCAAATTCAGATCCGCGTTCAGTCTTTACAAGCGGCGCGGCAAAAAGGTGATTATGTCGCCAGCGAACGCCATATGCAGCTGTTAACAGAGCGTGTACGAGATATGACAGAGCAGTTTGGTGATGCGATTGATAGTCTATGGCGCAGACTCAATACCGAATTTGGTTTTGTTAGTAGTTTGGATGACAAAATGTTAGAAATCGAACTTGCCCAGCGGCAACTAAGGCGAATACTCGACGGTTTTGGCATCATCAACTTTGACGATCTTATCCAATTAGCAGGCAGTGATGGTTCACTTCGCAAGTTATTAGTGAGTCAGCTACAGGCACGTATTTCTGAGCACTCAGGATCATTGCTAGAAGTACAAAAACGCTTGGTTTTGTTGATGGCGCGTTTTCGTCAGCAGCAAGATAGAGCATTGTTAGTCAATCGCATGAGTGCTTTTTTACGACAACATCCTAATTTCCAAATAGGTGATTACCCAAACCGTAGCCAAGTTCCAGCTGTTATTAATCAGGCACACGGTATCAGTGCTCAGGCCTTTATTGCTTTAGACCGGTCAGAAGATAGTTATACTTTAGCAGAGCTTGCCCGCGCTGTGCCCAGAGAGCCAGAGCAAGGCTCACAATCAGATAGACAAACTGAAGGTTTTGCTATGGCTGAGCAGAACTTAGTCGCCACAGAGCAAAAGCAACTAACAAAAGATGTGGAAGACTTTTTTATCCATGTCATAGAAAGCTCACAAACAGTAAGCGGTGTGGATTATTTAGCTGAACATGCATTACCTTGGGAGCCAGAAATGTGGTTATTCCAAATCGTAGCTGAATACCAAGGTTTGCCTAAGCAAAATAAACAACGTTTTATGCTCGAAAAAGACAGTGCACAGCAAAGTTGTTTTAACCAGTTGCATATTATTCAAGATATTACTCTTGGTATGCGTTTTTTTGGCGACTTACAGGTGGCAGGTTAGGTCACGTTATGTCAGGCGATCTCAGTTTAAAGGCAAAACGTTTGTTAGCTACTCAACATAACAAACTGTTGCATGATCAAGGTGCTGTAGCGAATACAAGCAGCCTATTGAATGAGGTTTTAAAATGGTGTGATAATTTGGAGTTTAAGCCAGGTAAATGGATTAAACCTGAAAAGACTTATCGGTTTGATAGAGAGTATATAACACATATAAATCAAACTTTATTAGATGAAAACTACGCCGGTATTTTTGATAACTTTAACCAAGACAATCATCGAAGCGCGGCACAAAGAAATCCAAATGAAAAACAGGGAAAACTAAAACCGACTCACCACCTCATTCTTGCGGCTGTTACTGAAACAAAAATTCTTAATGTTGTGGATCAAGTTCTGTATCCAAGCCAACAGATAAATATTGAGTTAGATGTCAGGCAGTTAACACTAGATACTTTTGACTGCCTTATCATAGTGGAAAACCGCGATAGCTTTAATGACTGGTTTGAGTATAAACCTTATACAAACACACCCAGTCCGTTAGTGGTTTACCGAGGTGACAAACATCACTCAACCGCTTGCAAAACCTTACTTAAAAGTTGGTTAAGCACTCAAAATAACAAGCCTGCTATTTATTTTGGTGACTATGATTTAGCCGCTTTACGAATTGCAGTAAGTGGGGGTTACTCCCATTTGTTATTACCTGAATTTAATGGCTTGGCAGAGAGAGTTATTAAGCAACATTACCCCGTTAATCAGCAGAAATATTTTGCTAGGTTAGAACAAGATTGTCCTCAGGGCTGGAAGCCGCTACTGACGTTTATGGATAAACATGGGGCAGGGTTACGCCAGCAAAAAATGTATCAAACTAGGTTGAAAATACACCCTAGAAAATCACCTCTATAATTCTTTCCGTCAATAATGCTAATGGTGCTTTGTAAAATAAAGTCTATGGAATAATCAAGTTAGTAAAATTATTGATTAACATGTTCTTTTCCTTATTAAAATTCAGTTTGAAAACCAATTCGCACAATTAATGATCACCACCTACACTAGTTAACAATTGGTTGAATTTCAACCGGATTATTGGGTCGATGACAGCCCCTTTAAATCAGTCTCATTCTTGTTCCGAAACTGTTTTAGTTTAGCTTGAATATGCTGTCGGTACCCTAAGCGAAGTAAAGGGAGCACAGATGCTTTCATGGATAGAGACCAAAAATAATAAGGGGCTGGTATGGGCATTGCCATAGCGTTAATTCTAATTGTCATTGGATCCGTTGTATTCCATTTTTTATCACCTTGGGTTATGACGCCACTTGCGTCTAACTGGGGATCTATTGATGACACTATGCTCATCACTTTTATCATCACTGGCATTGTTTTTATTGCGATAAATTTTTTTATTGCTTTTGCTGTTATCAAATATCGTCACGATAAAAATCGAAAAGCTAAATATGAACCTGAAAATAAAAAGTTAGAAATATGGCTGACTGTAGTAACCAGTATAGGCATTATTGCTATGTTGGCACCCGGATTGGTGGTGTACTCAGATTTTGTAAATGTGCCTGAGGACGCCAGTGTTGTCGAAGTAGTTGGTCAGCAATGGAGCTGGAGTTTTCGCTTCCCAGGAGACGATAACCAATTAGGTAAAAGTGCTATTAAACATATTAGCATTGATAACCCATTTGGTGTCGACCCACTCGACGCAACAGGGCAGGATGATGTCTTGGTTGTAGGCAACAGACTTGCTTTGCTAGTTGATAAACCAGTTAAAATATTAATGCGTTCTAAAGACGTGTTACATGACTTTTATGTTCCACAGTTTAGGGTGAAGATGGATATGGTTCCCGGAACTGTGTCTTATATTTGGCTTACTCCCACTGTTGTCGGTGAATTTGAAATCCTCTGTGCAGAGTTTTGCGGTATTGGCCATTTTAATATGCGAGGCTACGTTGAGGTGATGGATCAACAAAACTTCGATAACTGGCTTGCAGCAAAACCTACTTTTGCTACTTCAATGGTTATAAATAGTTCTGAAAAACTCAGCGTGCTAGCACAAAGCGGACAGGAAGTAGCAAAGACAAGTGGCTGTCTGGGATGCCACAATTTCACTGATAGCTCGATTGGTCCGACTTGGAAAGGTTTGTTTGGTAAAACCCAAACCCTAGCCGACGGACAAACTGTGTTGGTAGATGAAGCCTATTTAAAAGAGTCTATTTTAAACCCTGCTGCAAAGCTGGTGAAAGGTTTCGCCCCTATTATGCCAGCCATGCAACTGACTGATTTGCAGATAACGGCTTTGAGTGCCTATATCAAAGAAAAGGGTGCGGATGACCAAGTGCAAAGCGAGAGTAATATAAAACTTTCAGGTGCTGCGTTAGCTCAATCAAAAGGCTGTATAGCTTGCCATAGCCAAGACGGCACGAGAATGTTGGGCCCAACATGGCAGGGAATATATGGTACGCAGAGACAATTAGCCAGTGGCCAAAGTATTGAGGTAGACGATGTGTACCTCAAGGAGTCGATTTTCCAACCTAATGCCAAAATTGTTGAAGGTTTCCCAGCTGTTATGCCTCCTCCCGTTATTAACGAGCAGGAAGCGTTAGCAATTATAGAATTTATTAAGACGTTAAACACTAAGCAAACATAATGTGGAGTAGCAGATGGAAGATAAATTAGATCACGATATGCATGAGGCAAACAGCTTTTTTACAAAATACGTTTGGAGTCAGGATCATAAGGTTATTGCTATTCAATATTCGGTCATCGCTATTTTGGTGGGTATCGTAGCTTTAGTACTTTCCGGCCTAATGCGTTTGCAGTTAGGCTTTCCAGGCAGTTTTGATTTTATCGACCCAAGCTCCTATTACCAGTTTGTCACAATGCACGGCATTATAATGGTGATTTATTTGTTGACGGCTATATTCCTAGGTGGATTTGGCAATTACCTGATCCCTCTTATGGTGGGGGCTAGAGACATGGTTTTCCCATTTGTGAATATGCTGAGCGTGTGGTTCTACCTGTTGGCAGTGATTGTGCTAATGGCTAGTTTTTTTGTTCCAGGAGGACCTTCAGGTGCTGGGTGGACACTTTATCCTCCACAGGCTATTTTGCCGGGCACCCCGGGATCAGGATGGGGGATCATTTTAATGTTGGTGTCCTTAGCTATTTTTATTGTGGCAGCAACAATGGGCGGGCTGAATTATGTCACAACTGTTTTGCAAGCACGTACTAGAGGCATGACTCTGATGCGTATGCCATTGACAGTTTGGGGGATTTTTATGGCTACTGTGCTGGCTTTGTTGGCTTTTCCTGCTTTATTTGTTAGTGCTGTGATGATGTTATTTGATAAGACATTAGGCACCAGTTTTTTTATGCCGGCCATCCTGTCCATGGGTCAACAACTCGATCATGAAGGTGGCAGTCCTATTTTATTTCAACACCTTTTCTGGTTTTTTGGTCATCCTGAGGTTTACATAGTCGCGCTACCAGCATTTGGCATTGTGTCAGACCTCATTAGTACTCACGCGCGCAAGAATATCTTTGGCTACAGGATGATGGTGTGGGCCATAGTTGGTATAGGTGTGCTGAGTTTTGTGGTATGGGCACATCATATGTACATTAGCGGTATGAACCCCATGTTTGGTTATTTCTTTGCCACAACAACCTTAATCATTGCTGTACCCACAGCTATCAAGGTTTATAACTGGGTGCTGACAATATGGCATGGCAATATACGTCTCAATGTACCTATGTTATTTGCCTTAGGTTTTGTTTCTACCTTCACAATTGGTGGCTTAACAGGTCTTTTTTTGGGCAATGTGGTGGTGGATTTACCTTTATCTGATACTTATTTTGTAGTGGCGCATTTCCATATGGTCATGGGTGTATCGCCCATTTTAGTTGTGTTTGGTGGGATCTATCATTGGTATCCTAAAATGTCTGGCAGGATGCTCAACCCTACTTTAGGAAAATTACATTTCTGGGGTACTTTCCTTGGTACTTATGCGATTTATTTCCCCATGCACTACCTCGGTATTTTAGGTGTTCCAAGACGTTATTTTGCTTATGAAAATTATGATTTTATCCCCGACTCAGCCAAAGATTTAAACGCCCTGATTTCAGTGATGGCGATATTTGTGGCTTTGGTGCAACTAATATTTTTATACAATTTGGTATGGAGTTTGTTTAAAGGCGAAAAGTCTGGAGACAATCCGTGGGAGGCAACAACACTGGAATGGCAAACAGAAACCACACCACCAGGTCATGGAAATTGGGGTAAAGATGCACCTGTATGTCATCGTTGGGCATACGATTATAGCGTGCCTGGGTATGAACAGGACTTTCTGCCTCAAAATTTCATTGATAAAAAGACGGAGAGTAAAACATGAGTTTTTTAACCCCATTAATGGAAAAATCCTGGGAGCCAGTAAAAAACCCTCAAATTCAAACCTTAGGACGTGATCACACAAGAAGGGCAGGGTTAAGATTGCTGTTGACCGTTGTGTCAGTGCTATTCTTTTTATTCATCGTGGCTTTTCTGATGCGTTCACAGTACCCAGATTGGCAGCCTCTAGCAGAACAGTCGAGCCATCCGCTCTTCAATAAAACTCTGTTGTGGCTAAATACCTCCTATTTAATTTTCGCTAGCATTTGTTTACAGGTTGCCAGAATAGGCGGGCATAAGAACCGGCTAATAATGGCCAAAATAAGTTTGATATTGGGAGGCTTGTTTTCTTGCGCTTTTGTCACTGGACAATGGATGCTGTGGCAACATCTTTATCAACAAGGTTTTGTGGTTAATAGTCATCCCGCATTAAGCTTTTTTTATATATTAACCGGTTTGCATGCACTACATGTTGCTATTGGTATTATGGCATGGCTGATAGCGGTGATAGTAGTGCTGCGAGATAGCCCAAAACTGGCCCAATATATTGAGCTTTGTGCCATATATTGGCATTTTTTACTTGGGCTTTGGGCCGTGCTGTTTATTTTGTTGGTCAGTAAGCCCGAAACTTATAACGCCATAGTCGAATTTTGTGGATTGGGAGCGTGAATATGCAAGCTGATCAAGCAAATGCAGCTAACCAAACAATAGGCAACTCAACTGGGATAAAAGGTTTGGTGACAGATTGGTCTAGTGATCAGGAAACATTCCGCGTTCCATGGGGTAAAGCCATGATGTGGATTTTTTTATTAAGCGATACCTTTGTATTTAGCTGTTTTCTGATTGGCTATATGGTTGTACGGATCTCTGCAGTTGAGCCTTGGCCGAACGCCAGTGAAGTATTTGCTTTAGAGATTGGCGGGCAACATTTGCCTTTGGTACTTATCGCTATCATGACTTTTGTTCTGATTACTAGTAGCGGCACGATGGCAATGGCGGTGAATTACGGTTATCGCAAAGATAAAGTGAAAGCTGGTGTGCTGATGCTGCTAACTGCGTTACTAGGTTTATCTTTTGTGGGTATGCAAGTGTTTGAATGGACTAAGCTGATTTCAGAAGGTGTTCGTCCGTGGGGTAATCCATTTGGAGCTGAGCAGTTTGGTGCCGTATTTTTTATGGTGACGGGTTTTCATGGATTACATGTGTCTATAGGTGTTATCTATCTTGCCATTGTAGCGATAAAAGTACTGAAAGGTCATTACGAACAACATGGTAATTACGAAATTGTAGAAATATCCGGTCTTTACTGGCATTTTGTTGATTTAGTATGGGTGTTTATTTTTGCATTTTTTTACCTTTGGTAGAAAATTAATTGGAGAGTGACCTATGTCTGCAGATATAAAAATTCAATCAGAAACCCATGTTCATCAAGAGCATCCTGTTAGTTTATATTTGAAAATTTGGTTATTGTTATTCGTACTCAGTGGGTTGTCATATATGGTCGACTATATGCACTTGGAGGGGCTATTACGTTGGTCGCTTATTCTGCTTTTTATGTGTCTTAAAGCAGGCCTAATCATCTGTATATTTATGCATATGATGTGGGAACGGATGTCCTTCATATGCGCTATTTTATTACCACCTTTATGTTTAATTCTTTTTATTAGCATTATGGCTATAGAATCAAATTACACGTTATTTAGCCGTTTATTGTTTTTTAGTAATAGTTGAAGGGATAGCAGTCAAAAAAAGAAGCCAGAATATTTATTATTTATATAAATTATTCTGACTTTTAACAGAGCTCGTTTTCTAGGGCAAAATTTTCATGACTTTGCTGAATTTTTCTTGACCATGTACTACCCAGCCTGGGGTGGCGGGTCCAGTTCCTGCTAATTTTAGTTTCGGATGTTGTTTAACTACCTCCGAAAGAATTGATTCTTGTTTTGCCTCTAAATCCACAAAAAATACATGTTTGCCTTGCTTAAGTAATTTTTGAAAGCGCTTAAACTGGTGGTTAGGAATTTGGATCCCTATTAGCCCTCCTTCCCAAGTACAAAAGCCTAATATAACAACAGCAAGAAAACCGAAAGGTATCCATCCAGCAGCAGTTATATGCCATCCCATTGAATACGCGACTATTAAGATAGTTAAAGCGCCTATTACACCCACTACAGCACCTAATGTTGTGGAATGCACTACATCTTGTTTAAGCACTGCCTCTATTGCATGAAGATGGTGCTTCTCTACTTCTGCATCATTTTCGCTGAGCACGTGTATTTGAGGAGTACTGACACCCCTGGATACCAGTTCTGCCTCAATTAATTGCAAATCATTTAGGTCATCGCTTATATAATAATGTCTTAACATAATCATTTCCCTCCAAGGGGAGTCTCTAAGGTTGATGTAAATTAGATGTTAATTTTATTGAGTGTAACATTATTATAGAAATACGGAACAACGAGTTTGCATAGTCTTTATATTAGACAATTAACTCATTAACCTTTCATCAATTAACAAAAAGATCATTAGAATAGGAATGTAAATGATACTAGCCCGAAACACACTGCGAGCATTGTCGACACTATATTTTTTATAGAGCTTTATGGACATGAATAACATTCCACCGCCCAAAAATAGTGCGCAGACAAAAAATAATTGTTGTCCCAAACCAACTGATGGTGCTAACAATGTAATGCCTAATAAAGCCAAGCTGAATATAACAATGATGCTGCGAGTAACGTGATCTACTTCAGGGTTATCTGGCAACATATGGTAACCACCTTTAGCATAATCCTGTTTATAAACTGCAGCTAATGACATAAAGTGTGGGATCTGCCATAAAAATAATAAACAGCCTAAAACCCAAGCTTGCACGCTAAATGTATTGGTTGCTGCGGTCCAACCCATCATAGGTGGGATAGCCCCTGGAACCGCTCCTGCTAATATTGCAATAGGCGAATGTGGCTTCATGGGTGTGTAGATAAATAGGTAGGTAACAATCGTTAGTGCAGCTAAGTATGCGGTAAGTGCATTGACTCCAAAAAAGAGCAACGTAATACCAGAAATTGACCAGCACAAGGTTATCAATAATGCATGATTTGCAGATAACTTACCAAGTGGAATAGGGCGATTGCGTGTTCTTGCCATCTTGGCGTCACGGTCTCTCTCCCACCATTGGTTTAAGCCGTTAGCGCCCATGGCGGTCAATAATGTGCCTAGCAATAAACAAAATATTTCAAGCAGATGCCATTTGTTCACCCCTAATCCATACCCCACTAAAGTGGTAAATAAAACAAGAGTACACAAGCGAAATTTGCCTAACTGCAAATAAAGGTTAAGTTGATTTTTATAAATGGTGGCAAAATTCGACATATATTTATTCCGAGACGGAATTAAGTGCTGAGATAAAATTAGGTTAGGTTATGAACAACGATTTAGCTAATTTGAAAGTTAC
>JAWUXU010000101.1:0-45622 GCA_034111145.1 Paraglaciecola sp. | reverse complement strand
TCTTGACCCGCACATAAAATAATATTGTCCACTGCTAATATTTGCGGTTTATTATTCACTTGGATATGTAAACCTTGATCGTCAATCTTTACGTAATCAACCCCTGCGATCATTTGCACCTGTTTCTTTTGTAAAGCCGACCGGTGGATCCAACCTGTCGTCTTACCTAGTCCTTTACCTACTTTAGTCGTTTTACGTTGCAGTAAAAATATCTCTCTGGCAGGCAGCCTGATAGTTGCCTCGGTCAATCCACCAGCTTGCTTGTACTGTTTATCGACTCCCCAACTTTTTAACCATTGCTCAGGCTCATTGGTTAAAGAATGTTCTTCTACCAAAAATTCTGCCACATCAAAACCAATGCCACCGGCCCCTATTATCGCAACCTTTTTGCCAACTGGTTTGTTGTCTCTCAGCACATCCAGATAATCCATGACTTTTGGGTGTTGTATGCCTTCGATATTGACTTCTCGGGGTTTAATCCCTGTAGCAAGCACCACCTGATCAAAGTTAGCATCGGTTAACGACTCCACAGTTTGCTGGCTTTCTAGATGTAAATGCACGCCTGTGACGTCTAGTCTTTTTTTGAAATAACGTAAGGTTTCGTAAAACTCTTCCTTACCAGGGATACGTTTAGCATAATTAAACTGCCCTCCAATCTCGGTACTTTTTTCGAACAGATGTACCTCATGACCTCGCTCGGCTGCATAACAACTAAAGGCAAGACCAGCGGGTCCTGCACCCACTACCGCTAATTTTTTCTTATGGGCAGTGAGGGGGAAATTTAACTCTGTTTCGTACCCCGCTCGCGGATTCACTAAGCAACTGGCACGTTTGCGGGCAAAACCATGATCCAAACAAGCTTGGTTACAAGCAATACAGGTATTGATCTCGTCACCTCGACCTTGCTGTGCTTTGCGCACAAAGTTTTCATCCGCCAAAAAAGGACGAGCCATAGAGACCATATCTGCCTGACCCGTAGCCAGAATTTTTTCAGCTATCTCTGGTGTATTGATCCTATTAGTGGCAATTAAAGGAACCGTCAGCTCGCCTTTCATTCGCTCAGTTATCCAAGTAAACGCGCCTCTTGGGACCATAGTGCCAATAGTGGGCACTCTGGTTTCATGCCAACCAATGCCCGTATTAATCAGTGTGGCTCCGCACTGTTCAATCAGTTTACCTAGCGCCACCACTTCATCCCAATTGCTGCCCCCCTCCACTAAGTCCAGCATGGATAAACGAAATATGATGATAAAATCTGTGCCTACTTTTTGCCTGACGGCATTGACTATTTCAATTGCAATCCGTGAGCGATTTTCAAAACTCCCCCCCCATTCATCATCACGCTGATTAGTTCTAGGGCATAAGAATTGATTAATAAAGTACCCTTCAGAGCCCATAATTTCGACACCATCGTACCCGGCCCGTTTGGCCATAGCAGCACAATTGGCATAATCATTAATGGTACTCACGATACCTCTTTTTGAGAGAGCTTTAGGTTTAAAGGGATTAATAGGCGATTTAATAGCCGAAGGAGCAACCACAAAAGGATGATAGCCATATCGTCCAGAATGTAATATTTGTAGGCAAATTTTACCTTGATGTTGATGCACCGCTTCTGTAATGACTTGATGTGCTTTAGCGTGCTTTTTATTACTCATACGTGCAGCAAAAGGCAATAACCACCCTTGTCGATTAGGGCTAATACCACCCGTCACTATCAACCCTACTCCACCAGCGGCTCGTTCTGCATAAAACGCAGCCAACTTTTCAAAGCCATGTTTCTCTTCTTCTAAACCAAGGTGCATTGAGCCCATCAACACACGATTTGGTAATTGGGTAAAACCAAGATCAAGGCTTTTAAATAAATGTGGATAGTGAGAGTGTGATTGCATATCTAAAGTGGTTTACTTGTTTATAACTTAAGCAAGTCTATCGCAAAAAATTTATACATAGATAAAAAAGTTACAAAAAATTACATTTGAAAATGTTCACCAAGGCCATTTTTAGATAGGATGCCCTATGATTTTTTAACTAGTGTATTTACCTATTATGTCTTCAGGAAAAAGTTGGACGAAGTCGGTGTTTGTTGGTTTATGGACCGCGCTTAATTTTAGTCGAAAACTATTCTTCAATATTATATTCATTACTATATTTATAGCATTTATTTCAGTTTTCTTAAAAGACGGTAATCAAGTCACCGTGCCAGCAAATTCTGCATTGGTGCTGAAGTTAGTCGGTAACGTTGTGATAGAGAAAGAAGCTATCGATCCGTTCACCGAATTTATGGAAGAAGCCTTTGAACAAAAAGACGATAATCCAGAAATATTACTACAAGATATATTGCTAACTATCGAAAATGCGAAACAAGATCGTCGAATTAAAGCTCTAGTTCTGGACTTACACGGTTTAGGCAATGCTGGTTTAGATAAGTTAGAACAAGTTGCTGTGGCATTGGAAAGCTTTAAAGAAAGCGAAAAACCTATTTATGCTATTGGCGACTATTACAGTCAAAATCAGTATTATCTTGCCAGTCGTGCTGATCACCTATATCTGAATCCAATGGGCTTTATGATGTTTGAAGGTTATGGACGTTTCGGTATGTATTTTAAATCGGCTATCGAAAAGCTTAAAGCAGAGACTCACGTATTCAAAGTAGGCACTTACAAGTCAGCTGTTGAACCCTATATACGTGACGACATGTCTGACGCAGCAAAAGAGGCCAACAAGGCCTGGTTAACGACGATGTGGACACAATATAAAACAAGTGTTGCTGCAGCTCGCGGTTTGGATGTCGATCATTTTGATGAAGAACTAGATATATTTTTAGAAAAGTTTGAACAATCAGAAGGTGACTTTGCGAAATACGCGTTGGACTTTGGTTGGGTTGATGCACTTAAAACGCGTGAACAAGCTCTACAAGAAATTGTTGCTGTGGTAGGTAAGAACGAAAGTGGCATGGGATTTAATGCTGTCAGCTACAAAAATTACCTCAGAGTGATCAATCCTGTATTACCAAACATGTCTAACAATATTGATAAAGTTGCTGTTGTTGTGGCAAAAGGCACAATATTAAACGGTACAAAAAAACCTGGCCAAATAGGTGGAGATAGTACGGCTAAGCTTCTGCGTAAAGCAAGATATGACGATACCGTCAAATCAGTTGTATTATACGTCGACTCTCCAGGTGGCAGTGCTTTTGCTTCAGAAATTATTCGCCAAGAAGTTGAAAATCTTCAAGCTGTGGGCAAACCTGTGGTTGCGGTCATGAGCACTTATGCTGCTTCTGGCGGATATTGGATTTCT
The DNA here is from genome assembly GCA_034111145.1 of Paraglaciecola sp. Lineage (GTDB taxonomy): Bacteria > Pseudomonadota > Gammaproteobacteria > Enterobacterales > Alteromonadaceae > Paraglaciecola. Next base: position 42,319 of record JAWUXU010000101.1, on the reverse strand, counting down.
GCTGGTGCAGACAAAATAATTGCCGCACCAAGCACGATTACCGGTTCAATAGGTATATTCGGGATGTTTTTAACCTTTGAGAACACCTTAAATTATTTAGGTGTGCATACTGATGGAGTCGGCACCACCGAATTTGCAGGCATGGGCATTACTAAAACACTTAACCCTAAAGTCGCCGCCATCATGCAAAGAGGTATCGAACATGGTTACGATCAATTTATCTCACTGGTTGCCAATAAGCGCGACATGAGCAAAAACCAAGTCGACAAAATAGCTCAAGGACGTGTTTGGATTGGACAAACGGCACTAGAGTTAGGCTTAATAGATGAATTAGGTTATTTAGAAGATGGAGTGAAAGCCGCCGCTGAATTAGCAAATTTGGAAAACTACGATACTCAGTATATTCAGAGAACGTTGTCTAAAAGTGAATTGTTCTGGAAGGAGTTTTTACAAGGCGCATCTGCTTCTTTTGAAGGTGCTTTCGAAGTAGAGAAATCCAGTACTATTCTTAATCTTGTTAAGGAACTCACTGCAGACTTGGAGGCGGTAGCAAAACTGAACGACCCTAAGGGTGTATATGCTTATTGCTTAGCTTGTGAGTTATAAGCTGATAGCATATTTGCTGATCATAAGACTTAAATAAGGTTACTTATTTTGTTGGTCGCCAAGACATTAAACTTTAATAGAAGGCCTTGAAATGGACATCAGGCCTTCTGTTTAGATTTTTAAGGAGTATTCATGAAGTATTTGTATAAACTTATTATCCTCAGCCTTGTTCTATTAATCAGTGGCTGTTCGTCTTTGTTAGGTGTAACAGGAGCGAATGAAGGGAGAATAATAGACGATAAATGGATGGAGTATAATGTCACTCATCCAGGGTTATCCATTACAATTATAGAGCCTTACTCTACTGAATTAATGCCTATATCAACAATCGGTAAAAGTTCACCATCTCCTTTAAGGCATATAGTCATTTTTGGAAAAGAGTCAGATCTGCACAAACTCGAAATCATTGGTAAATTCCAAAAAGATTTATATCTAGACGGGCAACACTATGGCGCTGTTTGGTCTGGAGATATTGTAGTAAAAGACGGCACTCTGATCATAGATAATAAACTTGCATCACCGAGTAAAATTTAATAACAATCGATGATAATAAGTCAATAATTTATTATTTCTCAACACTCAACGCAGCTAATAACTCATTACTTAGAAGGTGTACCGACATTTCGTCTGAATGGCATTTTTTTATAGGGCTAAAGTATAGGGGATAGGATTGTTGTTGATACTCTCTAAATATTTTCCCTTGTATCTTAGCTGATAACTGCTGAAACTATCTTCCCTAGATAATTAATCACTCAACGAATTCTAAAGTGTAGGTGTAAGCATACCCCTAATTTGTTATGGCCAGTGCGTTTTAATGTTTATGCAGACGACTGTTACACACCCCTTCTATTAAATAAAGCAGTGCGCGTTCTAAGCGTTAAATATTTAGTCTAATTGCTATATCATCAACCCACTGTTAGCAGAGTATGTTGAAAGCGAGTCATATTGAAAGGAACTATTCTTTTGTCTTTTTCTACACAACAATTAGTTATTCAGAAAGTTGAACAATGTATCAGCCATGCTTCATCTTACTTTGGGCAGAACTTCAGTTTACCAACAATAAATTTTAAGCAAAGGGGTAAAATTGCAGGTTGTGCTCGTCTGCAAATAAATGAATTACGTTTCAATCCTGTTTTGCTCTACGACAACGTTGATGCATTCTTGGAGGAAGTTGTTCCCCATGAAGTTTGCCACCTACTGACTTATAAACTTTTTGGGAAAGTTCGCCCTCATGGTAATGAATGGCAAAGCTTAATGTTTGAGCTTTTTGGCTTAAAAGGGCAAACCTACCATCAGATGGATGTAAGTAAAGTAAAAGGGAAAAGCTTCAGTTATCAATGTGAATGCGGACCGATAGAATTAGGTATAAGAAGACATAACAAAGTGCTAAAAGGCAAACAAACCTATATTTGCAGAAGGTGTAAAAGTCCTTTAATAGCCGAGGTAGTGACTTAGCCTTTAGAACCAGCGTTTGGTAAACGTTTTATCTAGTTCATCAAATGCTGTTTTTAATAGTCTCGCTAGCTCTTTGAATTCTGGCTTGGCTTTGGGGGATTGCAACGCACAGCCTTGGAGTTGCATTTTGTGATGAATATCTAAGTACCAACCTTTTATTGTAGGCGGCAGATTTTGATTTGAACGATGCCCTAACCACATCAAACCTTGCATGGGTAGGGACAAAAAAAACGCGCCTATAGTCAATGCTTGAGGTAATCGTTCAACACCTTGAAAATTAATTAATGCCGCAACGGTTAAGACAGCCAGAGCAGGCATCACTTTCATCGAAAATTTGGTAGCTGAAATGACTCGGCACTCAGGAAACATGCCATACAACTGATGTTGCATAGGCCAAGTCTGCATATATTGCTGACCGTCTTTTACCATTGCTGTAATAGTTTGTGCCAAATTAGTTACTCCACAATAAAAACTAAATATATTCTAACGGCTAAGTCATACATAAGCTAACATCCTAACGTTATATAAAATCAACTATCGATACTTAAAAATTTATCATAACGATACAATTAATAATATGAGTATCTTTTATAGCAGAAAATTTAACCTATGGATCAATACGTTCTCGTTCTAAATTGCGGTAGTTCTTCTATCAAGTTTGCCATTATCGACGCCAAAACGGGGATAGCTCCTTTGCATGGATTAGCAGAAAATCTTGGAACGCCTTCTAGCAAACTTGGTTTTAGTTACCAAAAAACACAGCATAATGGCGTTTTACCAGCCAATGCCAACCATCAACAAGCGTTATCGGTCATTGCTGACACACTTAAACACTACCAGCACTTAAGCCAAAAAATTGTTTCAGTAGGACATAGAGTCGTGCATGGCGGTGAGAAATTCACTTGCTCAGTCTTGATAAATGAACAAGTGAAACAGGCTATTGAGCAAACATCAATTATGGCACCGTTACATAACCCAGCCAACCTATCTGGTATTACAAGTGCTCAACAAACGTTTCCTCATTTACCTCATGTTGCTGTATTTGATACTGCCTTTTTTCAGACTATGCCCAAACACGCTTATTTGTATGCTCTGCCTTATGAGCTTTACCAACAACATAATATTAGACGCTATGGTTTTCATGGATCAAGCCATTATTTTGTAGCACGCGAGGCGGCAAATGCCCTTAACAAAGATATCGCGGATTGCAACTTGATCACGGCACATCTTGGTAATGGATGCAGTATAGCTGCTATTAAACAGGGCAAAGCCATTGATACTAGTTTAGGTTTTACACCTTTGGAAGGTTTAGTGATGGGCACCCGCTGTGGGGATATTGATCCTAGTCTACCTACGTATTTGATTGAACAGCTAGGCTATTCGGCAGCTAAGGTAAACAAATTATTAAATAAAGAGTCCGGATTGCTGGGTATTTCAAAACTCAGTAATGATTGCAGAACACTTGAACAGCAAGCCCAAAAAGGCAACCAACACGCTAAGTTGGCACTCGATATGTTTATTTATCGTTTGGTCAAATATATTGGTGCTTATTTGGCTGTTGTAGGGCCATTAGATGCTTTAATTTTTACTGGCGGTATTGGTGAAAACTCTGCCTACGTCAGAGACAATACCATTAGCCAGTTACAACATATGGGCTTAAGGCTTGATACAGATAAAAACGTCCAAATGCGTTTTGGCCAGTCTGGGCTGATTAGCCATATCGATTCAAAACCAATCTTTGCTATTGCCACCAATGAAGAATGGGTGATTGCCAAAGATGCCATTCAATACACTTACTAAGGGGATCACTATGCCACGTCGAATAATGTTGATACCAGTAGGTTCAAATGTAGGTTTAACCAGTGTTAGCCTTGGAATGATTAGAGTGATGCAGCAACAAGGCCTAAAGGTTAATTTTTTCAAACCTATTGGCCAGCCAAGACAAGGGGACAGCGAAGCAGAAAAATCGACCACAATAGCAACTAAAGTTGGATTGTTAAAACCAGCCACCCCTTTATCTACATCATACGTTGAAGAGATGCTCAGCCAAGACAACATAGATGTTTTATTAGAGGAAATAATCGCCCTATTTGAACAACACGCTGGGGAAGAAGATATCGCTATTATTGAAGGTTTAGTCTCTACTCAAAGCCATCCCTATGCAGTGCGTTTGAATAGAGAAATTTGCAATGCCTTAGATGCTCAGATTGTGTTGGTCAGTGCGCCGGGTATTTTGATGTTGAATCAACTTAACGACAAACTAGAAATTGTGGCAGACAATTATGGAGGGCACAAAGGTAAGAAAGTCATTGGCTGCATTTTTAATAAGGTCAATGCGCCTATTGATGAAAAAGGCCGGCTAAGTAGCGAATTAATTGAACAACATGACAATAGTCAAACGGCTGATGTCATCAATAATTTATCTACCTTGCCTATCTTCTCAAAATCTTTTGCATTACTCGGTTGTGTAAGTTGGAACTTTGAATTAATCGCCCCCCGAGTCACGGATGTATGCAAACACCTCAATGCAAAGTTATTAAACGAGGGGGATTATCAACATAGGCGACTACGCAGCGTGCATTTCCTTGCTCGCGAAATCCACAATATGGTTTCAGTGCTTAAACCAGGCGCACTTTTGGTCATGTCAGGCGACAGAAGTGACGTTTTGGTGTCATGTTGTTTGGCAGCGCAAAGCGGTACGAAAATTGGTGCTTTGCTGTTGACGGGAGATTATCAACCCGATCCACGAATTTGGCAGCTTTGTTCTGAAGCATTAAAAACTGGCTTACCCGTTTTGTTGACTAAGGATAACACTTGGCAAACATCGCTCAACTTACATATATTCAATCAAGAGGTACCAGCAGATGATGAACAACGTATTAACCGCGTGATGGATCACACTGCAGCATGTATTGATAATGATTGGGTAACATCTATATCAAAAGATTCAAATAGAGCCTTAAGACTCTCACCTTCGGCATTTCGATACAAACTAACCCAGTTAGCTCAACAAGCACAAAAAACAGTTGTTTTACCTGAAGGTGATGAGCCAAGAACAATCAAAGCCGCCGCTATCTGTGCCCAAAGAAATATCGCAAAGTGTATTTTGCTCGGCAACAAAACTGAGATATTAAGGGTTGCCAAACAACAAGGTATTGAGTTGCCTAATTCGGTTGAAATTAAACAGCCTGAAGATATCCGCAGACAATACATTCAACCCCTGGTTGAATTGCGAAAGCATAAAGGATTGACGGCTGTGGTAGCCGAAGAACTTTTACTCGATAATGTGGTGTTAGGCACCATGATGTTGCAGCAGGATGATGTGCATGGATTAGTTTCTGGTGCGATCAATACTACGGCTAATACTATTCGCCCTGCGTTACAATTAATCAAAACTGCGCCGGGCGCTTCTTTGGTGTCCTCAGTCTTTTTTATGTTATTACCAGAACAGGTATTAGTTTATGGCGATTGTGCGATTAACCCCGACCCTAATGCTGAACAACTGGCGGATATCGCTATTCATTCAGCCGACTCAGCAGCCGCTTTTGGTATTGAACCTAAAGTAGCCATGATTAGCTACAGCACCGGTGATTCAGGTACCGGTACAGACGTTGAAAAAGTTAAACTGGCGACTAAATTAGCACAACAAAAACGCCCTGACTTATTAATCGATGGTCCTTTGCAATATGATGCTGCAGTGATGGAAAGTGTGGCAAAGAATAAAGCGCCGAATAGCAAAGTTGCTGGGCATGCCACGGTATTTATTTTTCCAGATCTTAATACCGGCAATACAACTTACAAGGCAGTGCAACGAAGTGCAGATTTAGTCAGTATTGGACCAATGTTGCAAGGCATGGCAAAACCTGTAAATGATTTAAGTCGCGGCGCATTGGTAGACGATATTGTTTTTACTATAGCCCTAACAGCAATTCAGGCTACTCAGCTATAAATTTATTCATCTACTCAAATTTAGTTATGGTTTACATATTGAAAGTACTGAACATGCCCACATCTATACGGGCTTCGTTACACTAAAAGTTTAGGTCATCTTAGGTGCCGCTTTAAAAGAATATTTGGAGAGTTAAATGTCTGCAGTAAGACACGTTAAACTACTAATTTTGGGCTCTGGCCCAGCTGGTTACTCAGCTGCTGTATATGCTGCGCGCGCTAATCTCAACCCAGTATTATTGACTGGTATTGAGAAAGGTGGACAACTAACCACGACCACTGATGTAGAAAACTGGCCGGGTGACCCTGAAGGGCTGACGGGTCCTGATTTAATGGACCGTATGCAAAAGCATGCTGAAAAATTTGATACTGAAATCATCTTTGACCATATCAATAAAACAGATTTATCTAAGCGTCCTTTTACCTTAATCGGAGACCAAGCAACTTATACCTGTGATGCATTGATTATTTGTACGGGTGCTTCTGCCAAATATCTGGGTATGGAGTCAGAAACCGCCTTCATGGGCAAAGGTGTTTCAGCCTGTGCAACTTGTGACGGATTTTTCTACCGCAATCAAAAAGTAGCGGTTGTGGGCGGTGGTAATACAGCCGTTGAGGAAGCTCTGTATCTGTCAAACATTGCATCTGAAGTGCACGTTATTCATAGGCGCAATTCGTTCCGCAGTGAAAAAATACTGGCAGACCGTTTAATGGAAAAAGCTAAAAATGGTAATGTTACATTGCACCTAGATAGTCAATTAGACGAAGTTTTAGGTGATCAAATGGGCGTAACCGGTATTCGTATCAAAGAAACCAAATCAGATGCTACCCAAAACCTTGATTTGATGGGTGTGTTTATTGCTATCGGCCATCAACCGAATACGGGTATCTTTGAAGGTGAATTAGAGATGAAAGATGGCTATATCACAGTGCAAAGCGGCACTGAAGGCAATGCCACCCAGACCAGTGTAGAAGGTGTATTCGCCGCAGGTGATGTCAGTGACCATATATATCGGCAAGCGATTACTTCAGCCGGTACAGGCTGTATGGCGGCATTGGATGCTGAAAAATTCTTAGACGCTCAAGAGTAGTGTTTTTATAGATTAAAAAGGCCTCGACTTGAGGCCTTTTTTTATTCACTCTTATAAACCAAATAAATAACGAAATTCCAATGCTGACTAAGCTCAATAAACAACTTCTATTTCCATCAACAGACATAGCGCTCATTGAGCCTAATGGCTTATTGGCATTTGGTGGAGACTTAAGTCCCCGACGCCTTATTTTAGCTTATTCATCTGGGATATTTCCTTGGTATAGTCAAAACGAACCTATCATGTGGTGGTCGCCAAACCCGAGAGGAATATTACCCTTAGATAATTTTAACTGCAGTAAAAGTTTAAAAAAGTTTGCCCGAAACTGCGACTATCAAATCACCATTAACAAAGCGTTTGACCAAGTCATAGACATTTGTGCGACTATACCTAGAAACGACTCTGGCACCTGGATAACTGATGACATGATCAATGCCTACAAAAAACTACACCTACTTGGTCATGCACATTCTATTGAAGTGTGGAGCGATAATGTTCTAGTGGGTGGTTTATACGGTGTAATAGTAGGTAAAGTATTTTGTGGAGAGTCCATGTTTCATAAGGCGACTAATGCATCTAAATTGGCGATGTTATCTTTAGTTGAATACCTTAAATATCAAGGGGCAGAATTTATTGACTGCCAAATGCAAAATCCTCATTTGGCTAGTTTAGGGTGTATTGAAGTGCCCAGAACTAAGTTTTTGACAATATTAGCCGAACAAAACCAACAATCATTTGATAACGATGTTTGGCAGCCACACACACTTAACCTGACTAAATGGCTGTGACGTTGTGAGCATGAAATTCGGTATTACCGCCCCCTTTACTTGCAGTTATCTACCGGAACAAGACGAGCAGCTTTTGGTTTTTATAAGTGATACTCAGCCCACTATTACTGAATACGACTTTTTAATTGGTGCAGGCTTCAGACGCAGCGGTACCCAGGTGTATCGACCGCATTGTGGCTCTTGTAACGCCTGTGAATCTATTCGCTTGCCGGTTAATCTGTTTACAGCATCAAAGAGTCAAAAGCGCATCATGAAGCGCAACAAGGACCTGACAACACGTATTAGCCATAATAATAAACCAGAATATTATCCGTTGTATGAGTCGTACATCAATCAACGTCATGCCGATGGCAGTATGTACCCAGCCACTATAGAACAATACCAAGGTTTTGTTTTAAGTCCTTGGGACAACGCTCTGTTTATTGAAATTTACGCAAATGACGTACTTATCGGTGTAGCAGTAACCGACAACCTAGAGTCTTCTTTATCGGCTTTATACACTTTTTTTAAACCCGAAGAACAACAACGGTCATTAGGGATATTTGCTATTTTGCAACAAATCGAACTGACTAAGTCTCTTAATAAGCCTTTCTTATATTTAGGATATCAAATAGATACCTGTCAAAAAATGAGCTACAAACAGAATTTTTTACCCCATGAGCGCTTTTTTGACGATAAATGGCAACTAACTACAAAAAAAACAGGGTAATGCTTTACACTCGCCATCTTATTCGGCAATATGTGCGCGGCATTTTTAGACACTTATTTTATTGATTAGAGGTAACAGATTTAGATGGCGAAAGAAGATTGTATTGAAATGGAAGGCACTGTGTTGGATACTCTTCCAAATACTATGTTCCGTGTTGAATTGGAAAATGGTCACGTTGTGACTGCCCATATATCAGGCAAGATGCGTAAAAACTATATTCGAATTTTGACTGGCGACAAGGTAACAGTAGAACTTACGCCCTATGATCTATCAAAAGGTCGTATCATTTACCGCGCGAGATAATAATTTATTTTTGGCTTAATGGCTGGTTCTGGCATTTTCAGTTAAAATTCTAGAATAAAAAAACCGATATTAATAAATATCGGTTTTTTTATGTTTTGACTAATTAACTCTGCATATATTAAGAATTAAGCGCTGCAGATTTTTCCTTACTGTCAGAGAAAAATTCGAAGCTTAGCTCTCCATTTTTCAGGCCAATTTTCACACTACCGCCGTTACTCAAACGCCCAAACAATAACTCGTGGGCTAATTCCTTCTTAACGTGCTGTTGTATAACGCGAGCCATTGGACGTGCGCCCATATTTTTATCATAGCCCTTATTACTCAACCAATCACGCGCTTGGTTGGTTACCTCAAGTGACACACCTTTATTATCAAGCTGCACTTGTAGTTCAACAATAAATTTATCCACTACTTGTAAAATGACATCTCGACCAAGATGATTGAACCAAACTGTTGCATCTAATCTGTTTCTGAATTCAGGTGTGAAAATTTTCTTTATCTCAGACATCGCATCATGGCTATGATCTTGTTGTTTAAAGCCAATAGATGTACGTATAGTTTCTTGCACACCTGCATTAGTCGTCATCACTAACACAACGTTTCTAAAGTCAACTTTACGGCCGTTGTTGTCTGTTAATGTACCATGGTCCATAACTTGTAATAAAATGTTGTAGATATCGCTATGGGCCTTTTCTACTTCATCTAACAAGATCACTGAGTACGGATTTTTAATGACCGCATCTGTTAATAATCCTCCTTGATCGAAGCCTACGTATCCTGGAGGTGCACCAATCAGACGACTCACTGCATGACGTTCCATATATTCAGACATGTCGAATCGTAATAACTCTACACCCATAACCTTGGCTAATTGAGCAGTAACTTCAGTTTTACCCACGCCAGTAGGTCCAGCAAATAAGAAGTTACCAATCGGTTTAGTTTCATTACCTAAACCAGACCGAGATAAGCGAATAGCATCTGTTAAGGTGTCTATGGCCTGATCTTGCCCGAATACCACCATCTTTAAGTCACGGTCTAAATGTTTGAGTACCTGCTTGTCAGATGCCGATACAGACTTTTCTGGGATACGTGCAATCTTAGAAATAATCAGTTCAATATCGCTCACACCAATCGTCTTTTTCCGCTTAGAGGCAGGCAACAAACGTTGACTGGCACCGGCTTCATCTATGACATCTATAGCTTTGTCAGGCAAATGACGTTCATTGATGTACTTAGCTGATAGCTCAGCTGCGGCGCGGATCGCTTTATGGGTAAAACGTACACTATGATGTTCCTCGTAACGAGACTTTAAACCCATCAGTATTTTGGTGGTGTCACTTACTGTTGGCTCAATCACATCTACTTTTTGGAAACGGCGGGCTAAAGCGCGATCCTTTTCGAAAATCCCTTGGTATTCTTGATATGTCGTTGAACCCATGCAACGTAATTCGCCACTACTGAGTTTTGGCTTAAGCAGATTCGAGGCGTCCATCACGCCCCCCGAAGCAGCACCTGCACCAATAATGGTATGTATTTCGTCTATAAATAAAATTGCATCTGGGTGAGCGGCTAACTCTTTCAATATGCCTTTAAGACGTTTCTCGAAGTCCCCTCGATATTTGGTGCCTGCCAATAAGGCGCCCATATCTAAAGAATAAACTGTGGCATCTGCGATAACCTCAGGTACTTCTTTGCTGACGATACGATAAGCTAAGCCTTCTGCAATAGCGGTTTTACCCACACCCGCTTCACCTACCAGCAAAGGATTATTTTTTCGACGACGGCATAATATTTGAATGCTTCGCTCTAATTCGCTGTCGCGACCAATAAGAGGGTCGATTTTTCCGTCTTTGGCACTCTGGTTTAAGTTAGTTGAATACTTATCCAACATAGACTCGGCTTCTTCTTGCTCGCTGGTCTCATCTTCATTTTCCCTGTGTGCAGGGGACTCATCGTCAACCTTTGACACACCATGAGAGATATAATTAACTACATCTAAACGAGTAACATCTGATTTTTTCAGTATGTAAACGGCTTGAGACTCTTGTTCACTAAAAATAGCCACTAATACATTGGCACCATTGACTTCCTCTTTACCTGACGACTGAACGTGAAAAACAGCACGTTGCAGTACACGTTGGAAACCAAGTGTAGGCTGTGTTTCTCGTTCATTACCCTGCTCATCTAGTAATAAAGGAGTGGTATCTTTAACAAAATCAGTCAATTCTTGTTTAATTGACTCAATGTTACCACCGCAAGCCTTCAATGCATCTTTAGCTGCGTTATTATCAAGTAAAGCAAGTAAGAGGTGCTCAACCGTCATAAATTCATGACGATGCTCTCTGGCAAAAATGAACGCTTCATTTAACGTTTGCTCTAGATCTTTATTTAACATAAGAATGCCCTCTGAGTAATAGCCTATTCAATGATGATAATTTTCTCAATCGAATCATTACACTTGCTCCATTGTACACATGAGTGGATGTTGGTGTTCCTTTGCATATCGACTGACCTGCATCACCTTAGTTTCTGCAATCTCTGCAGTATATGTGCCACAAACAGCTCTACCATGGTAGTGCACTGTTAGCATTATCTGTTGTGCTTTTTCACCATCCAAACTAAAGAATCGCATGAGTACGTCGATTACAAAATCCATGGGGGTGTAATCATCGTTATTCAAAAACACTTTATACATGGGTGGTGGTGCAGCTTTTTTCTTTACTGCGTCAATATCTTTCTGACGCTCAATATCGATGGTATTTTCTTTACTCATATCTGAACAATTTACCCGTAACTAAGGGAATCTCCCATTGATACATGTCAATTTTTTAGCTTAAAGCTCTGTTAAGTACTAAATTCGTCTTGACAAAAACAAGCTAAAAAAACTACATTTAATTTGAAGGTTGTATTGAGAAGTCAACATGTTTTCCTTCAAATAACAGTGTGGGGGCAAAGTTGCATTAGTTCAAGGGATTAAAGGGAAGTAGATGTATGGCAATCGGCAAAGTAAAGTGGTTCAATAACGCAAAGGGGTTTGGTTTTATTGTGCCAGACGATGGTGGTGAAGATATCTTCGCACATTACTCAACAATACAAATGGAGGGCTATCGCTCTCTCAGAGCAGGCCAAGAAGTAAAGTATGAAGTGCAGCAAGGCCCTAAAGGATTGCATGCAGAGAATATTGATTTTAATGGTGAGCCTGAAAGATAAAATTAATATCTGGAATATAAAAAAGCAGACATTGTTGTCTGCTTTTTTATTTGTGCTTATTTTTTAATTAAGTGAGACCCCGTAAAAGGGGCACACCGACTAATTTGGTGCCATCAGTCCATTCAATGTTAGACTTGGGCGCATTGCTTGAGTAACTAATGCATCATCTGGATAATAATAGCCACCAATTTCTGCTGGCTTACCTTGGGTGACATCAATTTCTCCTAAGATTTTGCTTTCATTAGCAGACAACGATTCAAATAATGGTTTGAATTTCGCAGCCAACTCATGATCATCTGCCTGATTAGCCAACGCTTCTGACCAATACATAGCCAGATAGAAATGACTTCCTCTATTATCCAGCTGACCAGCCTTACGCAAAGGCGACTTACCTTCAGTTAACAGTTTTTCAGTGGCTAGGTCTAAGGCAACGGCTAAAACTTTTGCTTTATTGTTATCAGTTTTAATAGCTAAGTCTTCAAGAGATACCGCTAACGCCAAGAACTCACCAAGAGAGTCCCATCGTAAGTGTCCTTCTTCAACAAATTGCTGAACATGCTTAGGGGCAGAACCACCCGCACCAGTTTCAAACAATCCACCACCGGCCATTAAAGGCACAATCGACAACATCTTCGCGCTGGTACCTAACTCTAAGATTGGGAACAAATCTGTTAGGTAATCACGTAGAACGTTGCCTGTTACAGAGATAGTATCAAGACCACGTATTGCTCTTTCCATTGAGAAACGAATTGCACGAACAGGAGACATAATAGAAATGTCTAAGCCGTCGGTATCGTGATCTTTAAGATATGTAGTCACTTTCATAATCAATTGTGTATCATGTGCTCTTTCATTATCCAACCAGAATATTGTCGGCATACCAGATTGACGAGCTCTGTTAACAGCCAACTTAACCCAATCACGAATAGGCTCGTCTTTGGCTTGGCACATTCTCCAGATATCACCCTGTTCTACAGCATGTTCGATTAATACCGCTCCGTCTTGATCGACAATTTGTACCTTGCCGTCACTGGCCATCTCGAAAGTTTTATCGTGAGAACCATACTCTTCGGCTTTTTGTGCCATTAAGCCTACGTTAGGCACAGTTCCCATTGTGGTGGGATCAAAGGCACCGTGAGTCTTGCAAAAGTTGATAACTTCTTGATAAATAGTCGCGTATGTACTTTCTGGAATAACCGCTTTAGTATCGTGTAACTTGCCATCTGGTCCCCACATTTTACCAGAGCTTCTAATCATAGCTGGCATAGACGCATCAACAATAACGTCACTGGGTACGTGCAGGTTTGAAATACCCTTGTCTGAATTTACCATGGCTATAGGAGGACGGTCAGCATAACAAGCATTAATATCACGCTCTATATCAGCTCTTTGAGATTGTGGTAAAGTCGAGATTTTATCATACACACTACCTAAACCGTTATTTGGATTAACACCTAACTCGTCAAACAAAACTTGATATTTTTCAAATAAGTCTTTGTAGAAAACCTTAACACAATGACCAAATACAATTGGATGAGACACTTTCATCATGGTTGCTTTTACGTGCAATGAGAATAACACCCCAGTATTTTTGGCATCTTCAATTTGTTCTTCAAAAAATTCACATAAAGATTTTTTGCTCATACACATGCCGTCGATCACTTCGCCAGCTAACAAATCCACTTTTTTCTTAAGTACAGTGACATTTCCAGACTTATCAGTGAATTCGATTTTCACATGACCTGCGTTGCCCACAGTGACGGATTTTTCGCCTGAGTAAAAATCACCATCACGCATGTGTGCTACATGAGTTTGAGAGGCTTGACTCCATGCTCCCATTGAATGAGGGTTGTTCTTGGCATAATTTTTAACTGCAGTAGGTGCACGGCGGTCAGAATTTCCTTCACGTAACACTGGATTAACAGCACTACCGAGCACTTTACCGTAACGCTCTTTGATGTCTTTTTCTTCATCTGTTTGCGAATTCTCAGGAAACTCGGGTAATGCAAAACCGTTGCTCTGTAACTCTTTAATGACTTCTTTTAACTGCGGGATAGAAGCACTAACGTTAGGCAATTTAATGATATTGGTTGATGATTCTTGAGTCAAAGCTCCCAATTCGGCCAAGGCATCTGGCACTTGTTGCTCGGCTGGAAGAAGATCGCCAAATACAGACAAAATACGTGATGCTAATGAGATATCACTTAATTCAACTTCAATTCCTGCACTTGAAGTAAAGTTTCGAATTATGGGAAGTAGTGAATAAGTGGCAAGTGCCGGCGCTTCGTCTGTTTTAGTGTAGATGATTTTTGACTTGGGGAACGTCATTATAAGCCTCAGGTTAATGGTAAAGCACTAAAAATCCATCATTTGCACATTTAAAAAACTGACAAATTCACAATTATGTGACGCAATGGATTGGTGTTTTGTACCTAATTTAAAAATTGCCTAATCTAGAAATAATTTTGATAAACTATTACCAATCAGATCACATATAAACAAATATTAAATAATATATGGGTTGTTCAATTAAGTACAAGTTTTGCTTGCATATTTTGTTCTGTAAATCACACTTTCACTTAATAATGCCTATCAATCAATCAATATGCGGTTTTACTTAGCAGTTAAATATGTCAAATCAACCTAAATTACGTTTTAAAAAAATTTCAACTAAACCTACAATTAACTCTGATACAAAATCGCGTGTGCTATTATTTAATAAACCTTTTGACGTTTTAACCCAGTTTACTGATCAAGCAGGCAGACAAACCCTTAAAGATTTTATTCCCATACCAGAAGTTTATGCCGCCGGACGCTTAGACAAAGACAGCGAAGGGTTACTGGTGTTAACCAACGATGGTAAATTACAAAATAAACTCGCGTCACCCAAACATAAAACAGCTAAAACCTATTGGGTCCAAGTAGAGGGGATACCTCATGAGCAAGATATTGAACAACTACGCCAAGGCGTAAGTTTGAAAGATGGCATGACCAAACCCGCTAAGGTAGAGTTAATTGACGAGCCCGATGTGTGGGACCGAAACCCTCCTGTACGTTTTAGGCAAAACAAGCCTACTAGCTGGTTGTCTATTACGATTTCTGAGGGGCGCAATCGGCAGGTTAGGCGAATGACGGCAAATATCGGTTTTCCTACTTTGAGGTTAATTCGTTACAGCGTTGGGGATTGGAGTATTGATGGGATTGGGAATGGGGAGTATGTCGAGGTTTGAGAGAGTTATCAGTTCGCTTTTTCATGTGGGATTTTTTATAAAAGCAAAAGCCTTGGCGGTTTGCTTACCTTACCAATTAGAGGACTTGCATCTGGGGCAGTGGCTCCGATACTCTACCGATTTATCTCGGCGCAATGAGTGATGTCTTGTTAATAATATTTAAACACTGGCATTTACCCTTTAAAAATTGGCACCTTACAATAATAATTATTAGATTTAAAAAACCGTGTTAATAACATTACTCACTTATTTACTAATAAAAGCTGACGAATAAACTATCTCTAATAGACTAGATTAAAAACATGCCAGAATTTGATAAACAACATTTAATTAATTCGTTTTTTGACAATATAGCTATTGTTGATGAATCCGGAGTTATCGTTCACATTAACAATTCTTGGGCGGATTTTAGTTCACAGAATGACGGACTAGACAGCTGTACGGGTATTAAAGTTAATTACTTTACCTCTATAGATAAAGCAGCAAGCAATGGCAATGAATATGCCAAAGAGGTTAAAGACGGGATCCAACGAATATTATCTAAAAAAATAGACTTCTTCGAGATGGAATATCCTTGTCACAGCCCCAACGAACATCGTTGGTTTATTGCCAATATTCGGGAAATAGGTAATTATTCCCCCCGCCTTTTTTTATTCAGTCACAAAGATATATCTAGTATTATTACGCGAGAAGAGAAAGCCCTCGAATCTCAACGCATAGAAGCTATTGCCAACAAAAAACTGGCTTTTCAAAACAAAGAGAAAGAAAAGCGAGCTGATGAGTTAATTCTTGCCAACGCAGAAAAAGACAGATGGGCCGAGAAGTTAATTCTTGCCAATGAAGAGTTAATTCTCGTCAACGAAGAGTTAATTCTCGTCAACGAAGAGAGAGATAAATGGGCCGAAGAGTTAATTATTGCTAACTCAGAACTGGCCTATCAAAACGAAGAAAAAGAAAAGCGAGCTAATGAGTTAGCTCTTGTTCACGAAGAAAAAGATAAGTGGGAACATGAGTTGATTTTTGCCAAAAAAAAACTCGCTTTTCAAATTAAGCTTGATGATTTTCGTTCTGAAAGGGACCGCGTAGCTCAGGAATTAACTATATTTATGGACACGGCCAACGCCCCTATTTTTGGTGTTGATGCCCAAGGTAATGTAAACCAATGGAATCAAAAATCAGCAGCTATTACCGGATATCAAGCCGATGAAGTACTGGGTAAAAACCTAGTAAAAGAACTCATCACAGAAGATTATCGCGAGTCAGTAAATGAAGTTTTACAGAAAGCCTTAAAAGGTGACGAAACGTCTAACTTCGAGTTACCACTTTATACAAAAGATAATAGTCTGGTCTTGGTGTTACTCAATGCAACTACGCGACGAAATGCGAATGGGCAAGCGGTTGGTGTAGTGGGTGTAGGTCAAGATATTACAGAGCTTGATAGTTATCGTTCTAAAATGGAAAAAAAAGTGAAAGAGCGTACACGTGAATTAGATACTATCTTAACCCTAAGTCCAGATGGGTTTGTACTAGAGAACGCTAACAATAATATCGTTTATATTAACCCTGCCTTGTTAAATATGACCGGGTTTACAGAAGATAAGTTTATCGGTAAAAGTACTAAAAATTTTAGTGACGCAATGGCAAGTTTATATAATTCAAGTCTGATGGCGTATACCAATATTATTGGTAACGAAGATTGTGAACATACCCTTTATCTTTCATATCCGACGGTACGTATTATTAATTGTAAGCAAATAACAATGCATGGGTTGACGGGTGAAAAAGAAGGCCAAGTACTCTACTTTAGAGATGTAACCCATGAAACAGAAGTTGATAAGATGAAAAGTGATTTTTTATCCACAGCGGCTCATGAATTGCGCACACCACTAGCCAGTATATATGGATTTTCTGAATTATTAATGAATCGTGATTACGATAAAAAAATGTCACATGATATTTTTAAAACCATTCATCGACAATCATTAAATTTAAAGAAACTATTAGATGAACTTCTAGACTTGTCACGTATAGAGGCTAGAGCTGGAAAAGATTTTCATATGGATAATCATTCACTTAAAAAACTTTTGGAACAGTTATGTGTCGATGTGGAAGCAGCATTTAAGGGACGCAAAGTTGATATTCAATCTACAGAAGGTTGGCCGCTAATCTCTTGCGATATTGATAAGATGCGTCAGGTGTTTAATAATTTGTTAAGTAACAGTTTTAAATATTCTCCTGAAAATGAAAAGGTACTACTGAAAACAAGCGAAAGAGAAGTAAACGGAATTAGGCAGTTTGGTATTAGCATTATCGATAACGGCGTAGGTATGACACCTCATCAACTTTCTCGTATTGGAGAGCGGTTTTATCGAGCAGACGACTCGGGGGCAACACCGGGTAGTGGCTTAGGTGTGTCACTGGTTAAAGAAATAGTGTCGATTCATGCTGGAGAGGTTGAATTTTTTAGTGAGTACGGAGAAGGGGTGGCAGTAACGGTGTGGTTACCCGTTGTTAAAGATTCATAGGTTGAAGAATAAACGATATATTTATAGGTACCCATTTTAGAGCCTGTAACGGCACAGATGCCGCTTTCTTATCCGACTAGCTGCCATTATTTAATATAAATATCGAGGCGAACCTAAAACTTGATAATAAAACGAACCATGGTTTGCCGTCAGTTATAAACTGGCGTACTACATTTTTTAAATGCTTCAGTGATGGCTAAGTAAACCCTTTTCTTAACTGTATCGTCCCTTGGAAATATATTTCGTTTCTTAAGTGCCTTACGGATACCCGCTGGATAATTGAATACCGTGTTTAAGTTGAAGCAATGTGCTTGCTATGATTTGCTAATCTGCGGATATTGCTCGTCTCAGGTTTCGCTGAAACGCGATATTCCTCCTATGTATCAATACGAAAAATTATTGGCCCCCATGAATATTAGACACTGCTAAATACTCGGATAGAAGAACAAGATAAAAGCTGGTTCAGTTAGTTGAGCAATATCCTTATGCTGCTTTGGACAAAAAGCAAGTCCTACAGCAAGCGACAACCGAACAGGATGCTGTTTGAAATGGCAATGCGGACAGCCTGCACGTTTAAGGTGAGCGGAGGTCTTGCGCTTTATAATTAAACATTCCACTACTTTCATATAAGCAAATCCCATGATTAACCTAATGATTTCCAACAAAAGAGCTGCTAAACTTCGCCTCCATTTTTCAGCATATAAAAACTCAATTTTCTATGATCCAACAACCTCAATCCACACACCAACCCCAAGACAATAGCCAAATAAAAGTGGTGGTGGGCATGTCTGGTGGTGTTGATTCCTCGGTTTCTGCATATCTACTCAAAGAGCAAGGCTATCAAGTTGAAGGCTTGTTTATGAAGAATTGGGAAGAAGACGATAATGATGAGTATTGTGCAGCTGCAGACGACTTAAAAGATGCTCAAGCAGTATCCGATAAGTTGGGGATCACTCTGCATACCATTAATTTTGCGGCTGAGTATTGGGATAACGTATTTGAATACTTTTTAGCAGAGTACAAAGCAGGTCGCACGCCGAATCCAGATATTATTTGCAACAAAGAAATCAAGTTTAAAGCTTTTCTCGAATTTGCAGCAGAAGAATTGAGGGCGGATTATATTGCCACAGGTCATTACGTGCAGCGCTCAAACGAAACTGGCAACTTGCAAATGTTACGAGGTTTGGATGACAACAAAGATCAAAGCTATTTTTTATATACCCTAGGCGAACAGCATTTAGCTCAGACGCTTTTCCCTATTGGTCATTTAGAAAAACCAAGGGTACGAGAAATTGCCTTAGAACAAGATTTAATTACCCACGATAAAAAAGACAGTACAGGAATTTGTTTCATTGGTGAGCGTAAGTTTAAAGACTTTTTAGCCCAGTATTTACCAGCAAAACCAGGTGAAATTGAAACGGCTGAAGGTAAAGTCATTGGCAAACACGAAGGTTTGATGTACCACACCTTAGGCCAACGCAAAGGCTTGATGATTGGCGGTATGAAGGAGTACGGCGAAGATCCCTGGTACGTCGTCGATAAAGACATCGAACGAAATGTTCTGATTATAGGCCAAGGGGCCAATCATCCTCGCCTTTACTCAACTGGATTATTAGCTAACCAGTTACACTGGGTTGATAGACAAGGGCCACAACAGGCCATTAGATGTTCGGTAAAAACCCGTTATCGCCAACAAGATATTCCTTGCCAACTAACGCCCAATTCTGATGGCTGTGTTTTGGTTGAATTCGATGAACCGCAAAAAGCTGTTACCCCAGGTCAATCCGCCGTTTTTTATCAAAACGAGATTTGTTTGGGTGGTGGCATAATAGAGAATTATATCCGTTAATGACTACTAATAATCATAATCGATTTTATGAAAGTAACATAGCTTTGGCCGGTTTATGCCAAGCCGCTGCGTTAGTAAAAAAAATCGCTCGCAATAATGAATTTGATAGTCATACTTTAACAACATCGTTAAATAGCATCTCCATGACTGCCCCAGAAAATACCGAGCAGGTATTTGGTGATACCAGCCAACTGGTTTTGGGTTATAAAACCCTAATTAATCAGCTTGGCAATCAATCAAGTGATAAAGACTTGGAAGTCACCCGCTATATCGCAAATTTGTTGTCTATTGAACGTAAACTCAGTTCAAGTAATAAAACCATGTCCGCACTAGGCGAACGTATTTCTAATATTCAAAGACAACAGCTTCATTTAGATTTAACTGATAGCCAAGTATTGAGTAACTTGGCTAGTATTTATACTGATGTGGTGAGTCCGATTGCCAAAAAGATCCAAGTAGCCGGCGACCCAGCATTATTGAAACGCCCTGATAACCAGCACCGAGTGAGAGCAATATTATTAGCAGGCGTGCGAGCGGCTGTTTTGTGGCGACAACTTGGCGGCAAACGTCGGCATTTATTATTTAGTCGGCAACAAATTTTAGATAGCGCAGAACACACTTTAAAAAATATTAGCACGCCACATTAGGAATATCTTATGAGCTTACCTGCAGTACCTGCACTAACTACGCTAACTCCACTCACAGCTGTTTCCCCAGTAGACGGACGTTACGGTAGTAAAACAGTTGAGTTGAGGCACATTTTTAGCGAGTTTGGTTTACTAAAGTACCGGGTGATCGTTGAAGTTCGTTGGCTACAAAAATTAGCTGAAACCACCGATATTCAAGAAGTACCAGTCTTCAGCTCACAAGCCAATACATTTTTAGAGAAGTTAGTAAGGGATTTTTCTGAGGCAGATGCTCAGCGTATTAAAGATATCGAGCGCACTACTAATCACGACGTGAAAGCCGTAGAGTACTTCTTAAAAGAAAAAGTAGCCGACAATCCCGAGCTTCAAGCGGTAAATGAGTTTATTCATTTTGCCTGCACATCAGAAGATATTAATAATTTATCTCATGCATTGATGTTAAGTGAAGCCACAAATGAAGTTATTTTACCTTATTGCGATACGTTGATTTCAGAGCTTAAACGTTTAGCTATAGAGTTAAAATCGATTCCCATGATGGCACGTACACACGGACAGCCGGCCTCTCCCACCACTATGGGTAAAGAGATGGCAAATGTAATGATCCGTTTGCAACGTCAACGTGAGCAAATTGCACAAGTGCAAATATTAGGCAAAATAAATGGTGCTGTAGGTAATTATAACGCACATCTTAGCGCATACCCTGACTTGGACTGGCACACATTTGCAGAAGAGTTTGTAACTAGCTTAGGGATCACTTTTAACGCCTTTACCACCCAAATTGAACCACATGATTATATTGCAGAGTTGTTTGATGCGATTGCTCGTTTCAATACCATCTTGCTTGATTTTAATAGAGATGTATGGGGTTATATTGCCCTTGGTCACTTTAAACAAAAAACCATTGCTGGCGAAATAGGTTCGTCAACAATGCCACACAAAGTTAACCCTATTGATTTTGAAAATTCTGAGGGTAACTTGGGTTTAGCCAACGCTTTGTTTGGACATCTAGGGAGTAAGCTGCCTGTTTCTAGATGGCAACGAGATTTAACTGACTCAACCGTACTTAGAAATTTGGGTGTGGGTGTGGGTTATTCTGTTATTGCTTATCAGTCTTCTTTAAAAGGCATTAGCAAGCTGGAAGTGAATGAACAAAGCTTAAGCAATGAACTAGACAACAATTGGGAATTGTTAGCAGAGCCGGTGCAAACAGTAATGCGCCGTTATGGTATTGAAAAACCTTACGAAAAGCTTAAAGAGTTAACTCGCGGTAAAAAAATAAACCAACAAGTCATGGCTAGTTTTATTGACACCTTAGCTTTACCCGATAACGCCAAGGTACACCTTAAAACCCTCACGCCAGCCAATTACATTGGTCGAGCAATAGAGTTTGTTGAACAGTTAGAAAGCTAAAAGAGCGCTGCTTAATTGGCCTTCCATTAGCTTACATTAGCCTAAATTCCTACTAGTAAATCATCGGGGTGAACTACACTTAATTTTCACTCCGATTTTTAAAGGGATTTAAAAATGTTTAAGTCGACCTTACAAGCTTGGGTTTGGTCAGGAATAGATAAAACGACTTCAGAAAATTTTAATCCGACCCGTATCACTAATATTATTGCTTTATTATGCATTTCTGTATCATGTCTGCACCTGCCAATCGTTCTGTATTTTGTGCCTCAATCGGGCTATCAAGAATTACTACTCATCATCATATCTGTATCACTGTTGACCCTAGTACCTCTGCTTAATCGTTTTAAAGCTTATTTAATCAGCACGCTATTTTTGGTCATCGTTTTTGCTACATACATATTGATATCTTGTCTCATACGACAAGAAAACCTAAATATTCAATACTTTTTTTTACTTGCAGTTGTCATCTGTCCATTTTTATTTAAAGAGTCTGAAAGTGGCTTAATGTTTTTTATTACCCTGTCATTTTTTTTATTATTTGTGAGTTTCGAAATTTGGTTTTACTTTTCAATAGTCAACAATCTGAGCTTCCATCAACAGATAGTTAAAATCAGTTGCAGTATTTCATTTGCCCTGTCCTGTTTATTGTGCAGCTATCATATTCGAAAAAACAGTAATCGAAATTTGCAAAGATTGTTCAAAGAGCGAGAACGCTCTGAAAGGTTGTTGCTGAATATTTTACCCGCCAGTATTGCCCAACGACTAAAGAAATCGCCAGATTCGATAGCTGATTACTTTGAAAAAGTAAGTATATTATTTGCTGACATTCAAAATTTCACTCATTTATGTAAAAACCTTTCGCCGCAACAACTTGTTGGCTTTTTAAATGAAGTGTTTTGTGCTTTTGATAGCATTACCAAAAAGTACGGGTTGGAAAAAATCAAAACCATCGGTGACGGGTATATGGTGGCTGGTGGGTTACCTATTATTAACTCATCCCATGCCGTTCAATGCTGTCACTGTGCTCTAGACATGCAACATGTATTTGAAAATATTTGTAAAAAACACCAATTAAACACCGGTCTTCGAATAGGAATAGGTTGCGGCGAAGTGATTGCTGGTATCATTGGAAAAAGCAAATTCAGCTACGACCTTTGGGGTGAGGCTGTTAACGTAGCATCGCGCATGGAAAGCCAAGGTTTATGTAATAAAATTCAAGTCACTGAGTCAATATACGGCATCACCAAACATTGCTTTTACTTCGATAAACGAGGCCAAGTTGAAGTAAAAGGTCTCGGAAGGATCAACACCTATTGGTTACTCAGTAGAAAAAACAATTTGGGAACACATGTACACACTAAGTAAATTTGATAGAAAACAATTTCTAAGTCAATACTGGCAAAAAAAACCACTGGTGATCAAACAAGGTTTCGACAATTTTATTGATCCCCTCGATGAACATGATTTAGCTGGCTTAAGCCAAGAGCTGTCCATTGA
This sequence comes from Paraglaciecola sp., assembly GCA_034111145.1. GTDB lineage: Bacteria > Pseudomonadota > Gammaproteobacteria > Enterobacterales > Alteromonadaceae > Paraglaciecola. The sequence goes on along the minus strand of JAWUXU010000101.1, from coordinate 19,051 downwards.
CTCAAGGATAGTCAGCAAAAAAGACAACACATGGCAAGTGAGTCACGGGCCATTTGAAGATGTTAATGCTTACTGTTTAGGTGCGTGGAGTTTGTTGGTTCAATCGGTAGACCACTTTATTCCCGAAGCCGATGAACTTATGCGAGCGTTCGATTTTATACCGCATTGGAGAATGGACGACTTAATGGTGAGTTTTTCAAATAAAGGTGCAGGTGTAGGCCCTCACCTAGATCAATACGACGTATTTATTATCCAAGGCAAAGGTTCAAGGCGCTGGCAAGTAGGCTTACCTGGAGATTTTGACAACATTAAGCCGCATAATGATTTAGCACAAATTTCCGACTTTGACCCCGTTATTGATCAAGTGTTACAGCCGGGTGATATCATATATATACCTGCCAATCATCCTCATAACGGCATGGCATTGGAAGAATGTTTAAATTATTCGGTAGGGTTCCGCGCGCCTTCACAGCAGGAGATGTTGTCTTCATTCGCTGACTTTGCTATCGATAACAACTTATTTAACGAACGTTACACAGATAAACACATCGCTCCTCGTGAGTTTAGCGGTGAAATAAAACAGCAAGAAGTCACAAGGTTTAAGCATATGCTGCAACAATTGTTAGAAACCGATCAGTTTTCTAATTGGACTGCTCAGTTTTTAAGCCAAGGTGGCGAGAAACAAGACTTTGATAAACAAGACGTTGATGAACAAGACAGGCAAAACTTTCATCATCAAGATATTAATGAAAAACTGAATACAGGTGTTCACTTTGTTCGATCCCCAGGAGTTAAAGCGACTTTTCTTGAGCAACAAGTCCATAATATTCAAGACTTTGTTTTTTATATCCAAGCGGAAGCATTTTCGGTGCCACTAACAGACAAAGATTCAGTGATAAACTTTCTAAGCAGTTCTATTTATTGCCATAACAGTTCAAATTTCAACGAGATCAGTATGTCTTTCACACAACTAGTAACTGCAATGGTTAATGCAGGATATTGGTACCCTGATGATTGATAATACTGAGGGTATCCAGATAACATTTCATGTTTTACCAAGCAGTTCTGAATACAATATGTCCTAGTACAGCGCTTACTTGAGTGAAAAGGGGTTAGGGATTTATCAACAACCAGCGACTTTAACTATTTCATCAACAGTGAGATGGGCTCTGGAGTGCGTAATGATGATCCTCTGCTTATTTTAAGTGTTAAAAATAATACCCGATAAAAATCCAGATGAAATAATCAACATTCAAACTGACACTGCCTAAGTTTGGGTATGACAAAATATACCGATAAAAAAGCACCAACATCTGTCACTGGCGATCCACTTCGAATAAGCTTAATTTGATTTTAAATTGTCACTCTGGTCCGTATACAAACTTCAATAATGAGCACATTTTGTTGTATTGATATAATTTTGCTTTATGCATTGATGTAGCAATTTATGGCAAACCGCCGTTTTTATGATTGGTATATCCTGAAACTCAAATTGCGCTATCCATGTAATGACGTCTTCAAAGCGACTTGTTTTATTATATTAAATGCTCTCTTTTGACATCCCGTCTAACACTTTGACTATGTAAACTTAGAGCTGAGCTTTTTGGAGTATTTATAACTGAGTAGTCACTCTAAAGAACACATTGTGATCTCGGACGGCGTCGGTTACACCGTTTAGATATCTCAGCTCATATTTAAATTGCCCTATGTGGCCGATTACAACTGGACCAATATAAACACCTCGCTCATCACCAGTAACAAAACCACCCATTTCACCGTGTTCATTCATCATCTGTAAGCCTACTCTTACTCCACTTTCTAATTGACGGCTCAAACTGGCGCGGGTTTGTACAGTCAAACTATTGAGCTGACGGTTTCCGCCGATTTCTTGTCCTAAAATCAAGGTTGTTCGCAGGCGATACTCATTAGAGAGATCCCATTGATTGGCCCAGTTGATAGCAAACTCTTCTGGCTCACTTCCGCGATAAGTTCTTAAATCAAATCGTAACGCGCTTGACCATTTCTCACCTACTCCAGGTTTTTTAAAATTATACATCAGCTCTGTTCTGAAAAAGTCATATTCAAAACCATCTATGTCTTGATATTGCATAACAACTCGGGTCCGAAACGTATCATTAAATGCATGCTGATAATGCACACGATAAATCAAATTATCCTGTTGGCTACCACTTTCAGCAAGGGATATTGCGCTTCTATACTGAATACTGCGATCACCTGATTCAATGTTTGGACCCATCACGCCTGATATGTTTGCAATCGAAACGGGTATATAGGCCAGAATGAGTATTAGAAAAAAACTGAATATAAAATGACAATTTAATTGCAAACCATCAACCTTAGAATAAGTAGTAAAATAAGGTTGTGGGGCATTTTGCCCTTACACTTAACAATATTGCCGCGTGGTATGCGTTGAACGTTTTTTCTATCCTGCAATGTGAAAAGTGAACAAGGGTGTGAATTATTAGTTAACTTACCCCATTTTATCTTCATAATATTTCCATCCTGAGGATCTTATTTTTACAAACTGAACACTTTTTTTAATCCAGTTAATTTTATGTCTATCTGCTCATCGCTTGAAACCGAGTAAGGGATCACCCTTTTAAATTGACTTATACCATTTCACTTTTATCAGGCCTGATGTCAAGTCATCTCAAATATAAAGTGGTGGAGAGTATTCAATGAATACGTATATGGACAATATTAGGATGGGTGATGCCAATGTCGCATTTTGTGACCTATTAATGCGTAACAACAAATAAATAACTATTTAGGTCGATAAGATAAGCTATAAAAATTCAATAATCCACTCATAAAATTTAATAATCCGATCATAACAATTCGACTAAATATCAAGATTAGCTAGTCTTCGATTAGGAAATAAATCAAAGGGGTTAATGTCATGATTCCGTTTCGTAGTAAACGGATTAGCTATTCGAATCCCCCTTGTAGCCGCGGTACCTCAAGTTGTGTAGGCGTTCATTTTGTATGATGCGTCTACCGCAATTTAGATAAGTATTCAGGGCAAAGCTATGTACACCATTTATGGTAGGTTAAAACGGTTGTTGTTTTTATCGTCAACATTTTCAATCAATACTTGTTCTTTTCCAGTGATGAATAATCATACGCATGTGGTGTTACAGATTGATGTGAAACAAGTAAATATTGGGAAGCATAAAGAACTTGTTCGGCACTGGCATTGGTTACATATATGCACATTGCTAGCTCAAATGTATATCCAAGGAAAACAGTAAGAAAAAATTAACAAGACAATCATGATAATATTTTCTTTTGTCAAGGATCAGACGAGTTAACTAAAATTAAGGCCTAACCCAATATGTCATGAGTTCACGCTCGATGCCCTTGACACGGATCGGACTACGAGGCGCGCATTCGTATTTATCGTTAATTAAAGAATGTGTATGCTCGCTAATGAGGATTTTTCCGGGTTCGCCAACGTGCTCCAAACGGGCAGAGAGATTAACGTTCGGACCAATTATCGTGTAGTCCATGCGCTCAATGCCACCGAAGTTACCAACTGTACAGTCACCAGAATTGATGCCGTAGCGCACCTGAACCCCCATCTGCGATGCTTTCGCCGACATTTCAATCGCCATCTGAACACAATTCAACGCGTCTTGCACAGGTCCCAACGTTTTGGGGTCACCAAAGAACACCATCACCGCGTCACCAATAAACTTGTCGAGCGTGCCCTCCCACTTTAATGTGATGGCTGACATTGCATTCATATAGTCGTTCAGCCATGCCGCCAAGTCCTCGGGTGGCATGTCCTCAGAGATGGATGTAAATCCGACAATGTCGGAGAACATAACCGATAGCGGTTTGCTAATTGCGCCAAGTTCAACTTGTGTATCGCCTTCAAAAATAGAGCTGTATATCTGCGGCGAGAGGTATTTTGACAGTTTTATTGCCAATCTGGAGAGCTGTAAACTGCTTTCATTCAAGCGTTGGTTCAGTTCGTTTTGAAAAGTAATGGCCCTACGCAAATCCTGATTTTTATCCTGTAGATCTAGATGAGTTTGAACACGCGCTAATAATTCGTGCGGATTGAAGGGTTTAGTGACATAGTCCTGCCCGCCAATTTTAAAGCCCTTGACGATATCTTCTCGTTTGGTTCTTGCCGTGATGAAAATGATCGGAATTTCGCTGGTGGTACTGTTTTTCTTGAGACGACGGCAGGTTTCATAGCCATCCATTTCAGGCATCATTATGTCCAAAAGAATCAAGTGTGGCAGATTTATTTTAGCCACTTTAAGTGCAGCGACTCCATTGGTCGCTACCTCGATATTGTATATGTCGCCAAGAACGCCAATCAATATTTCAATATTTGCTGGTGTGTCGTCCACTAGCAGGATGGTCTTCTTACTCATTAGTCTCCAATTAAAAATTAAGATTTTAAATCGGTTTCAAAAATAGCCGTAATACTTTGATCAAACGCCTTAATTTACTTTAGCAAACCTAGGCTCTCTTTACCTACTTCAATTTGGGTAATAATCGAGGCGATGAATTTTAGGTTTTAACAATCCAGGCAAAATTATTGGCTTCAATGTTGAAAAACTAGGTTTGATTAAGCTATAAATCAAGGACTTATGTCAAGCCCAAGCCACCTAGTCGCTAGATTATTTTATCGGACGGCTCTTATTACCTTGGCATTTTCTGATGTGTACGGCATTCTTTTTTGTAAGATTAAGCAACCTCCCTGTCGATAGTTATTCAGGATAGCGTAATGAACAGCGTGATGAAAATAGTTGCGGCTGGTTTAAAAACGGTTGGTGTTTTTATCTTCAGTGTTCTCTATCAATACTACGGCTAGGGCATATTTGCTTTATGGTGAGGTGGATCAGTGTTTAAATATATGATCATATATACATGCGTAATCTGAATTAGGTCATCCCTAGGAAGCTAATAAAGGAGATAATTACACCGGAAGTTTCTTTAATGGACAGTTTAAATCGCAAGCAGTGTTGCATGAAGCAGGAGTCATTACGGGTGTGGCTTATGTGGATTTAAAACCTATACGAGCCAACATGGGGGATACCCCCGGAACACCAGAACACACTAGTATTCACAAAAATATAGAATCGATAAAATAATAGCTATTCAAAACCATTAAAAATTCATTGATATCTCTGGTGGATAATCTTGGACAATATATACCCAAAAGTATTCTTTTTTCACTTAAATACTAATGTGAATTAATGGGTATTAGTGTGCAGTCCTAAAATAGTAATTAGAGATAACAAAGCAAATTACATTGGCCATTAGCAACAACCGTATTAGAAGGTTAGGTAGTTAGAGGAGCGATGGTTCCCCCTTACAACAAACTTTAAAAACACTTATGTTATGCTACATAATAGATCAATTTAAAGAACTCAAACTACGGATGTATTCGATGCATAGGCAAAGTAAAACTCTACTGCGCTGTGCAAAACAACAATCAAGCAGTCAATTCATTTCCAACATAGAATAGTTGTGTCTGAAAAACGGTTGTTCGCCACTTAATGATTAACAGACATTGATCAGAGCAAATCGAAAAGTGTCTATTTAATTGCTCTGTAGCCTTCTATTTTAAAGAGTTAAAATTTAAAGGTTAAGAAAACAGCAAAAAAATAAGATTAATTTTTTCCTTATCTACAATACATTTTAAAAATCAGTGCCCGTTTCTATTAAGCTACAGCTAAATCAAAATTATCAATAACTGTCTGCTCAACGTCAGTTATTAAGAAACGGCGACAAACTTAATAACGAGTTAATACCTCACTTTACTCCATATATTTGTGTACAGATAATCGACTTTCCAGTTGATTTAGACCTATACCCAAAATCATTGAAATTGTACGGTGCCAGTAAATGAATGAGACACCATGAACTTAGTTCACTAAGTGCAACGTTGGTTACCGATTAGGGCGAACTAGACGAATAAGTGGGGAAATAAGGCGAAATAAGTGCAGCTAACAAGCATGCAGCCAAAAGCGTGGGGTTTCAGGGATGAAGGGTATAAACTGTGATTATATGTAGCTTGGTTAATGCGCTGTTGTTTTAAACAGCCATAGAAAAGTAATTTATGTTAGGTCCACAATGTCGGCAAACATCCCCCTAATATCACAAACGCTGAGCTCAACTAACATATTTTGCTTGAACGATTATTGACTTTCTGGCTTACCCTATTGATTAAAAGTACCCGATTGTGTGTGAGCTATCAAAATTATAATGTTAAAACAAAACCCTTGCGGCTTTCTCATTTTGCCCTACTCCAAACTCATAGCCAATATTTGCAATGGATGTTTAGGTTTAAACGCCTCAAATCTTGCTACCTGACTGCGGCATGAATAGCCAGTAGCTATTATTTGTTCCGGCTGATATTGACTGACAGCTTGTTGCCAGCTTAACTTATAAATACCCGTAGATTCTTCTATATGACTCGCTTCGTGGCCAAACGTACCTGCCATGCCACAACATCCTACTGATACAGCAGATAAGTTTAAGCCCGCTTTTTGGAAAATCTGTTGCCACTGTTTTTCACTCGCAGGCAGAGCTGTTTTTTCACTGCAATGACCAAACAGTGCATAGTTTTGGGTTTTACCTTGAGTTACTTTTGGCAGTTCAAGTTGCAATAACCATTCGTGTACTAAGTGCACCTTAAAATCACCACGAGTAGCCCCTAATACCTTGGTATATTCGTCTCGGTAACAAAGTACCATAGATGGGTCTACTCCTATTAAAGGCAAGTCCAGATCATTTAACTGATTCAAAAAATCTGCTGCTGTATTAGCGGTTTTGGCAAACTCTTTTAAGAAACCTTTTACATGTTGAGGTTTACCATTTGGCATAAAAGGTAACAACATAGGTTCATAACCCAATTTTGTAATCAATGTGACCAGAGACTCCACAACTTCAGCATCATAAAAGCTAGTAAAGGGATCTTGCACAATGCAGACTTTTTTCCCTAGCTGCTGTGGGCTTAACTTCTGAAGCATAACTAAATCAAATCTTATGGCGACGTTATGACTCAATCTTTGTTTAAGTGTTGGCTGCGATAGAATGGGTGTATCTATATACCCAATAGATTTTCGTATTACTTGATTAACCCAGTCCTGGCGCAAGAAAAAATTAATAAATCCAGGCGCTTTGGCCATCAACGGTGCCATCTTTTCAATATTGCCTACCAAGTGGTCTTTGGCTGGGCGCATATAACGTTGGTAATACATACTTAAAAAGCGCGATCTAAATCCGGGCACATCAACACTGACTGGGCATTGGTTAGAGCAAGCTTTACACGCTAAACATCCTTCCATCACTTCTAGCACTTCGTGGGAAAAGTCATTGTCGACTCTTTTATCTGTACTATTTCTGAAGCGTTCAAACCAAGAGGGTGGATCTTCGTTGTGTTCCAGTGCATTCACATCGATGTTTTGATTAGACAATAATCTGAGCCATTCACGCACCATACCTGCCCTACCTTTGGGACTGTGACGCCTGTCACCAGTGATTTTAAAAGAGGGGCACATAGGTGAAGTGGTATCATAACTAAAACATAAGCCATTACCGTTGCAGCTCATGACAGGTTCAAACGAACTCCTGACTTCGATAGGTATTTGTCTATCAAACTCACCACGTTTTTGACCAGAAACTTTCACTAGGGGCTCTGTTGACTCTAGCGGCGTACAGATTTTTCCGGGGTTCATTTTATTATGGGGGTCAAATACCGTTTTTATTTTTCTCAGTTCTGCAAATAACTCTTCACCAAAAAACTGAGGAGAATACTCACTGCGATAACCTTTTCCATGTTCGCCCCACATCAAGCCACCGTACTTAGCGACTAAAGCCACCACTTGATCTGAAATATTCGGCACCATTGCTTCTTGTAAAGGATCGCACATATCCAATGCCGGGCGCACATGCAATACACCCGCATCAACATGACCAAACATACCGTAGTTCAAACCATGTCCATCTAATAATGCACGAAATTCCATAATAAAGTCAGCTAAATTTTCAGGTGGTACTGCCGTATCCTCGACAAAAGCTATGGGCTTTTTAGTGCCTTTTGTTTTGCCCAACAAGCCCACTGACTTTTTTCGCATGCCATAAATTTTTTGAATGTCGGCTTTGTCGTAAGTAATTTGATAACCAATCACACCAAGACTTTCTGCAGCATCTAAACGAGCACTTAAGGTGGCAATTTTTTGTTCGATATCAGCTTGATCATTACTGTTGTACTCTACCATATTGAGGCCAAGAACAATTTTACCCTTCACCTCAGTAATCAAGCTTTCGACGGAGTGCCAAATAATGTCCTGCTTAGCCAAGTTAAGCACGTTACTATCTACCGTTTCTACCGATGTCGCATTAGCCGCAACCATACTAGGTGCATGCCTTAAAGCAGATTCAAAAGAATTGTACTTTACATTAACCAAGGCTTTGAAAGTGGCAATAGGGGTGATGTTAACTTTCGCTTCTGCCACAAAAACAAGAGAACCTTCAGAACCAGTAATAACGCGGCTAATATCTAATGCGGTCAAATCCTCGTTCAGGGTGTGTTCTAGGTCATAGCCTGTTAAAAATCGATTTAAACGAGGAAACTTGTCTATAATTTGTTGACGTTTGCCCAAACAAGTATCGAGCAGCTGATCAGTTATTTTTGCTAATGCAGTGGATTTCTGACTCAGTATTTTGGCGTCATCGATAGTCATAGACTCAGTATTTAGAATAGTGCCGTCAGCCATTACTGATGTAAGTGCCAATATATGATCACTGGTTTTGCCATACACCAACGACCCTTGTCCTGAAGCATCGGTACTGATCATGCCACCAATAGTTGCCCTGCTACTGGTGGATAAATCTGGTGCAAAAAAGAATCCAAACGGTTTTAATGCATCATTTAACTGGTCTTTGACTACTCCGGCCTGTACTTTCGCCCAATTTTGCTCAGCGTTTATCTCTAAGACTTGATTCATATGTCGGGAAACATCAACAATTATACCACTTGTAAGTGATTGACCATTAGTGCCTGTACCACCACCTCTGGCAGAAAACTTCACATTTTGATAGGCATTAGCAGTTTTACCAATCAACGATAAATCTTCGATACTCTTAGGAAATACAACGGCTTGAGGTAACTGCTGATAAATAGAATTGTCGGTAGACACAGCTAAACGACTGGCATAACTGTATTCAACATCACCAGAAAAAGAGGACTTGGACAAGTCGCTCAAAAAATTCTGATAGTGACTTTCAATAAGAGCTTGAGGGTCTAACGCTGGCAACATAGGGGTAATTCATTAATAGATCTCTAAAAGATAACGTTCATTATACCTAAAATGATCATCCCCGCCCTATATCACTTTGACATTAACCCTGTTGATCTCTCATATACAAATAGTTTGTAACAACTGAAACTTATCAGCTAGAAATAAACTGGTATAGTTTTAAAAACTCATCCTCGTAGTCTATTGACTCAGTAATCAATTAAGGTGGCAAACATGAAGAAAAAATTACGTATCGCATTGGGTGCCCTACTAGCTCTATTTGGCGTGGTATTTTTTATTCTGCCCGGTTCAATATTTGTATTGTTATTAGGCCTGATGATGCTGAGTTATGATGTGCCCAAAGCAAGAGATTGGTTGCGTAAATGTCAAAACGCGATGTCAAAATCTGCGCGTAGATTAGATAGGATTATTTTGGATAGAAAATTAAAAAGCTAAATTAAGTAGTTGTTATTTAGCTCTAAGAATTTAAAAGCCGCTTAAGTTAATCCTTTAGCGGCTTTTTAAATTTAACGACTACATTACTTTCCTTGATTTTCACCCAAAAATAACCATGTTTCAACAACTGTATCTGGGTTGAGTGACACACTATCGATCCCCTGCTCTACCAGCCACTGCGCTAGATCTTTATGATCAGAAGGTCCTTGCCCACAAATACCGACATATTTACCGCGTTTTTTAGCGGCTTGAATAGCCATAGACAACAACGCTTTAACCGCCGGATTGCGCTCGTCAAACAAATGGGCAATCAAACCAGAATCACGGTCTAGACCTAATGTTAGCTGAGTCAAATCGTTTGAGCCAATAGAAAAGCCATCAAACATATCAAGGAATTGATCGGCCAAAAGAGCATTCGAAGGCAGTTCACACATCATGATAACTCTAAGGCCATTTTCACCTTGCACTAACCCTTCTTCAGCAAGTAACGCCAATACTTTTGCACCTTCTTCAAGAGTACGGATAAAGGGGATCATGATCTCAACATTGGTTAAGTCCATTTTATTACGTACCCGCTTTATCGCTTCGCATTCCAAGGCAAAACATGCACGAAAGTCTTCTGAAATATAACGACTGGCACCACGGAAACCGAGCATCGGGTTTTCTTCATCAGGCTCGTATTGATAACCGCCCACTAAATTAAAGTATTCATTGGATTTAAAATCAGACATACGCACTATGACTTTTTCAGGCGAAAACGCAGAGGCTATGGTTGATATACCTTCCACCAACTTTTCTATATAGAACTCTACTGGCGAAGCATAGCCCGCTATCATGTCGGAAATTTCTTCTTTTAATTCTTTTGGTTGATTATCAAAATCAAGTAACGCTTTGGGATGAACACCAATCATGCGGTTGATAATAAACTCTAGTCTGGCCAAACCTACGCCAGAATGGGGTAAACGAGCAAAATCGAAAGCTCTATCTGGGTTACCCACATTCATCATTACTTTGAGTGGAATGTCTGGCATTGAATCAACCCGTGATGTCACCACATCAAAGTCCAGCACATCACCGTATATAAACCCAGTATCACCTTCTGCACAGGACACCGTAATTTTATCACCATTTTCAATTGAAGCTGTAGCATTACCACAACCTACTACCGCAGGAATACCTAATTCTCTGGCGATAATAGCGGCATGGCACGTGCGGCCACCACGGTTAGTTACAATCGCCGACGCTTTTTTCATAATTGGCTCCCAATCGGGATCGGTCATATCAGTAACTAACACGTCTCCCGGCTGGATTTTGTCCATTTCTTCCACACCTTTCAGTACTTTAGCGACACCAGCACCTATTTTATGGCCAATAGCACGCCCCTCACATACAGTCTTGGCTTTGCCTTTTAGCATAAAACGTTCAATAACCTGCATATCTTCACGACTGCGCACGGTCTCTGGACGGGCTTGCACTATATAAAGTTTGCCGTCTATGCCGTCTTTAGCCCATTCAATATCCATTGGCCGTTTGTAATGTTTTTCAATAATGACTGCCTGTTTGGCTAATTCCATGACTTCGTCATCAGTAAGTGAAAATTTACGACTGTCGGTAGCATCAATATCAACAATATCAACTTGTTTGCCGTGTTCTAAATCTTCTGAATAAATCATTTTAGTGAGTTTACTACCCAAATTTCTGCGCACTACTGCTGGAACACCTTTTGCCAACGTTGGCTTATGCACATAAAACTCATCTGGGTTAACTGCACCTTGCACCACCATTTCACCTAAGCCGTAAGATGACGTGATAAAAACCACGTCTTCAAAACCAGACTCAGTATCAATCGAAAACATTACACCAGACGCAGAGCAGTCACTGCGCACCATACGTTGAATGCCTGCAGATAAAGCCACACCTTTATGATCGTAGCCCTGATGTACTCGATAAGAAATTGCTCTGTCGTTAAACAGTGAAGCGAATACATGTTTAATTGCGACCATGACTGAGTCATAACCTTTAACGTTTAAAAAAGTTTCTTGTTGTCCTGCAAAAGAAGCATCTGGCATATCTTCTGCGGTTGCTGAAGAACGCACGGCAAACGACGCTTCATCACCAGCCTCACCTTGGAGGGTTTTAAATGCAACACGTATGGCACTTTCTAGCTCGGGTAAAAAAGGCGTTTCAATGATCCAATTACGAATGGTCTCGCCGGCTTTGCCTAGTGCAGCAATATCTTCGATATCTAAGTTATCTAGCAATACATGAATACGGGCTTCCAAGCCACTTTGCTCGAGAAATAAATTAAATGCATGAGCGGTAGTTGCAAATCCTCCAGGCACTTGCACTCCGGCATTAGCTAAATTTGAAATCATCTCGCCCAATGACGCGTTTTTGCCGCCAACGACTCCCACATCTCCCATACCTAGTTGTTGATACCACAAAACGTGTTCTTGCATTTTCACTTTCTCCGAATGATTGTTTGGTTATTTTATATTCGTGTTAGTTTAGATAAGTCTTAATTAAACTGTTAAAAACAGAATAAAAAAAGATAGCCTTATAACGACTCAACAATAGTTAATTCGATTGTAAAGTGTTGTTATCATGAAAGTAAAATTTAATTATTTTTCGTAATTAAATTACAACAATGTTAAGGAAATGTTTTGAGATCTGCCTATTATATTTCAGATGGAACGGCCATTACCGCGGAGGTATTTGGCCACGCATTGCTCTCCCTGTTTACGATTGAGTTCAAACACATAACTATTCCATTCGTCGAAACTACAGAACATGCTGAAGAGGTAGTTCAGAAAATATCTGAAAGTTTTCAAGATGACGATCAGAGGCCTTTAGTGTTTTATACTATAGTCAACATCGAAGTGCGTAAGATTGTTGCGAAATCAGTGGGCATTAATTACAACTTTCTTGATCAGTTTGTTGCACCATTGGAAAAAGTATTAGGCGTGCCATCGAAGCCAGAAAAACACCGCACTCACAGTATTCATGAAAAAACCTACGACATTCGAATTGAGGCGGTCAACTATGCATTGGCAAACGACGATGGATCGAATTTAAAAGATTATCACCAAGCTGACATCATTTTAGTTGGCGTATCTCGAACAGGTAAAACCCCCACCAGTCTTTATCTAGCGTTACAATATGGTATTAAAGCCGCAAACTACCCTTTCACTGAAGACGATATGGGCGACATTTTACGCCTACCAGGATCTTTACGAGGCTTTAAAGACAAATTGTTTGGGCTGACTATACAAGCAGACAGATTGCACCAAATACGCTCAGAACGACGGGCCAATAGCAAGTATGCATCGCTGCAGCAATGTCGTATGGAATTAAGAGAAGTAGAAAACTTATATCGCAAAGAGAAAATTCCGTTCCTAAACAGTACACGGTTCTCAATTGAAGAGATTTCAGCCAAAATATTGGCTCAAACCGGTTTACAACGTAAGAAGTATTAGGGAATAACCAAGATGTTCAGCCATTTCGAACCTACATTGATAAAATTTTTGAGAAACTTACAAGCCAACAACGAACGTGATTGGTTTAACGATCATAAACAACAATATGAAGACCATGTCCGTTCACCTGCCCTCGCTTTTATAGAACAGATGGAACAGTGGATCCCACTTATATCACCACACTACGAGGCCAGCCCTAAAAAAATTGGCGGTTCGCTGATGCGCATCTATCGAGATGTTAGGTTCTCTAAAAATAAATCGCCTTACAAAACCAATCTAGGAATACAGTTCCGTCACGAAGTGGGCAAAGATGCCCATGCACCGAGTTTTTATTTGCATATCGCCGCTGATGAGATTTTCCTAGGTGTGGGAACTTGGCAACCAGATAGAGATTCATTAGCTGCAATTCGAGATCATATTGTAACTAAACCTGGTCCTTATTTAGATGCTATTGAGCATGAACCATTTACCGATTTTTACCAACTTGCAGGCACTAAACTAATTAGGCCTCCAAAAGGTTATGATAAAGAACATGAATTGATTGAAGAATTAAAGCGAAAAGATTTTATTGCTATATGCCAGCTAAAAGAAAGTGACTTGTATCAGCCAGATTTTTGCAAGATGGTGGCCAGTCGTTTTGCACGGGCCCAACCATTTCAGAAATTTCTTTGTGAGGCCTTAGGACTAAGGTTCTGATGAATCAACTGGTGCTAGAGCTTTCGCCCTGCCACCGGTTACCTTATTAGCGCGGCCTTCATCTTTAGCTTTTTCTGCTCTGCGTCTTCTTGCTTCTTTCGGGTCAGCAATCAGAGGGCGATAGATTTCAATTCTGTCGCCCTTTTTGGGTAAGTCAGTCAATTTACACGTGCGATTCCAAATACCTACCTTTAAAACCTCAAGATTGATATCTGGAAAACGTTTTACAATACCAGAAGCTAAAATAGCTTGCTCGACGGTTGTTCCTTGTTCAACGACTACTTCTAGTAAAGCTTGTTTTTCGGGTGTGCCGTACACCACTTCAATTGATATTTGTTGGTCTGTCATATATTGAATTCATCTCTAAAGCTTTTACCCATAAACCTGTTTTGCTCGCTCAGTAAAAGCGATCACCATATTGGCTGCAATAGAGTTAAATACCCGCCCAAAAGCCATTTCGACTATTTTGCTAGAAAAGGCAAAGTCCAAATTTAACTCAATTTTACAGCCCGAAGCACTAAGGGATTTAATTGTCCAACCACCGGTTAATCTAGAAAAAGGCCCATCAACTAAGTTCATTTGAATAAACTCGCCACGCTTTAACGTGTTGTGCGTGGTAAACCATTGCCTAACACCCGCTTTAGAAATCAACAAAGACGCAATCATATTGTTGTTGTCTTGCTCTAATACTTTGGTTTGTGCACAACCAGGAATAAATTCAGGATATTGTTCTACGTCATTGATTAAATCAAACATCGATTCAGCACTATAGGCAACTAACGCACTACGCGATACATTCGCCATTAATTCTCCAAAACTCTTCAAAATTTAAAATCAGCCTAGATTAACATAAGTCAACCAATGTTTTGATCCAATAGTTTTTCAATACAGTGGATTTTTTGTTGTACCACTTCGTACAATCTTTATAATACCGCCCTATGAATAAAAAGAAGTCAAAATCCGAAAGTAGCACCATAGCGCTTAATAAAAAAGCTCGCCATGAGTACAACCTTGAAGACAAACTCGAATGTGGTATGTCTTTACAAGGCTGGGAAGTGAAAAGCATTCGCTCTGGTAAAGTAAATATTTCAGAAAGTTACGTCACTATCGATAAAGGTGAAGCCTTTCTAATTGGTTCAACCATTCAACCGCTTAATCAAGCGTCTAGCCACGTAGTATGTGATCCTACTCGTAAGCGCAAATTACTACTTAAAAAACGAGAGTTAGATAAGCTAATTGGCTCAGTTGAACGCCAAGGTTATTCAATTATCGCAACGGCCATGTATTGGAAGAAAAACTGGGTGAAGGTCGAAGTGTATTTAGGTAAAGGTAAACACGAACACGACAAACGAGACGCAGTGAAAGACCGTGATTGGGCCCGTGATAAAGAACGTATGATGAAACATAGTGTTTAGCTAAATGCGTTTAACTAGATGACCATTAGCTGACTTAGCAACCGTCAATTAAAAGCTATAATGGTAAATCTTTAATCTACATAACGTTGCAGTAAAATTGATATGGCAAAATCCATAGGTTTATGGCGATCTTGGGCACTTGTTGCTGGCATGATGATAGGCTCGGGTATTTTTACACTACCTGCATTACTTGCACCATATGGTAGCTATAGCTTTATCGGTTGGGGCGTCACTGGTTTTGGCGCCATGTGTTTAGCCTTAAGCTTTAGTTATCTATCCTCACGTAAACCCGGCTTGGGGGGCCCATACTTCTTCGTTTTTGAAGCGTTTGGGGCAATATCTGCAGCCATTGTTTGTTTGGGTTATTGGATTTCATTGGTCACCTCCATAGCCGCTATTTCCCTGTCGTTTGCAGGATACAGTCAAACATACCTACCAGTACTTGATGATGGGCCTCTTAACCGCTCTTTATTTGCCATTGCTATTATCTTACTTTTTACCTTCATCAATGTGCGCGGTATACGCGAAGCCAGTGCAGTTCAACTTTTTACCACTGTTGTAAAAATTGTTCCGTTATTACTGATTGGTTTTGTTGGCATTATGTATGGCGAAGTGACTCACATTGAAGCCATCAACCCTGATGACAACTCTTTATTTCACATGGTGGGCGCATTGTGTTTACTGATTATGTGGGGCTTCATTGGTGTTGAATCGGCCACACTGCCATCAGAAGACACCATCAATCCTAAAAAAACCATAGCACGCGCATCAATTTTAGGCACGTTAACGGCACTGACCGTTTATGTGATTGCTATGTTTGGTGTTATGTCGATTATGTCCCTAGCTGAATTACAAAACTCTACTTCGCCTTTCACTGATGCAGCCCAGTTGATCATGGGGGATACTGGCGCAATAATCATTACCATAGGCGCATTGTTTGCTATAGGCGGTACCTTAAACGTATGTATAATGATGGCAGGTACTATTATGCTAGCGGGAGCAAGAGACAACATATTTCCTGCATACTTTAGTCGACAAAATACTGAAGGAACACCTACCACAGCGCTGCTATTTTCTAGTGCTTTTGCCATCATATTATTACTTTTTAATACCAGTGAATCGCTGATCAATAGTTTTGAAAACTTACTCATTCTCGCCACGTTTGCAGCGTTGGTGGTCTATTTGGGTACGGGGCTTGCGAGCATCAAGCTTCAATTGCGAGATCATAAACAAGGTGAGCAGCTAAGTTATAAAAGACTATGCATTGCGCTACTCGCCACTTTATTCTCCCTGTTAGCCATCATCGGTGCTTGGATTTTGTATCAATAATTTTTAGGGATATTTATGTTTACTAAAGCAATAGTGCGAACACCTTGTAAAGCAATGTTAGAAGGCCTGACTGAAGCTGAAATGGGTTTACCCGACTACGACTTAGCATGCGAACAACATCAAGGATATATTGCTGCGCTGAAGAAGTGTGGTTTAGACGTGACTGTTCTGCCACCACTAGAAAGTTACCCTGACTCGTGCTTTGTTGAAGATGTTGCCCTGATCACATCAAAGTGCGCCATTTTTACTCGTCCAGGTGCACCCAGTCGCCGCGGTGAAGTGCAGCATATAATAAAAGCAGTTGAACAATTTTTTCCTAGCCCAGAACATATCAATTTGCCTGGCACTATCGAAGCTGGTGATATAATGATGGTAGGAGGTCATTTTTATATCGGTTTATCGGCACGTACTAATGCTCAAGGTGCTGAGCAACTCATCGGGATACTTGGCAAATACAACTTAACTGGCTCAATGGTTAAAATGTCTGAGTTGCTCCATTTAAAAACGGGCGTCAGTTATTTAGAGAACAACAACCTACTAACCTTTGGCGAACTTCACACCCATCCTATTTTTGATCAATTTAAGCGTATTGAAATAGCAAAACAAGAAAGTTATGGCGCCAATAGTGTATGGATAAACGGTACTATTTTAGTACCCAAGGGCTTCCCTGATGCCCTAAAAGCCATTCAAAAATTGGGTTACCCTACAATAGAAATATCCATGTCGGAATTTCAAAAGTTAGACGGTGGATTAAGCTGTTTATCGCTGCGTTTTTGATTGCAAGACCAACATTGTCAGCGCCTAATTATTTAAATAAATAAACAAGCAAACAAAGTCTACTTCACTTCAAAGGCTTTGTTTGATGGTCGCTAATGACAAGATTTCATTTTTATGCTGTTTTCTATAACGCTTAGTTAACTTTACTCCACGCACTTGATCAGCAATTAAGGCCCACACCGGTGACGCAGATAATTTAGGTGACTTACCAGCCCCAATTCTTCGTAATTGTTGTTTAACTAACGCCATAGTCGCTAAACCGCTTAATGTTTTATCTTTCCATTTAACTACGGGTATATGTCCAAGTACTGACGTGTCATGTTGCCATTTGTTTGGTAAATCTGGTGTCAACGCCAGAGCACTGGCCATGCCGACTAATTGCACTCCACTATCGACAACCTCATTAGCGACTTCATAACGGCTCACACCACCTGTTGTCATAATGGGTAAAGATACATATTTTGCGATTTTGCTAGCAAACTCTAAAAAATAAGCTTCTCTTGCTAACGTTCTATTGTCCGCAGTGCGCCCCTGCATGGCCGGTGCTTCATAACTACCACCTGATAGTTCTACTAAATCAATGTTTAGCTCACCTAGCATTTTCACTACTTGTTCAGCATCTTCTATGTCAAAACCGCCACGCTGAAAATCGGCCGAATTAAGTTTAACCCCAATAGCAAAATCCTCAACACATGTAGCTTTTACCGACTTAACGATATCAATCAATAAACGAGCGCGGTTTTCAAGACACCCTCCCCATTTATCATTTCGTTTATTGGTGAGAGGTGATAAAAATTGCGCCAGTAAATAACCATGAGCCGCATGAATTTCAACGCCATCAAAACCCGCTTGCTCGGCGCGCTTAGCGGTTGTGGTAAATCGCTGAATAACATCTTGGATTTCGTCCTCATCCATTGGTTTTGGAGCACAAAACATCGCTGAATGTTTACCCATATTCAAGGCCACATCAGATGGAGACAAAACCTTACCACCCATCTTTTTGAATACTTGTCGTCCAGGATGATTAATTTGCATCCAAATTTTAGTGTTATTAGTTTTTGATAATTTTGCCCATTCAATAAATGGGGTTATGTCCGTTTCCTGTTCTAATACCAAACCAGCTGGGCCTGTCATGGCCAAATGATCAACCATCACATTGCCAGTAAGAATCAATCCAACGCCGCCCTCAGCCCAAGCTTTGTATAAAGACCTAAGCTCATTCCCTGGCAAATGTTCAGAAGTCGCTAAATTTTCTTCCATGGCCGCTTTCACCAAGCGATTTTTTAACACTTGGCCATTCGGCAAGGTAAATGAGGTAAAAATTGAAGATGTCATATTGATTTACTACTAGAGCTGCATAATTTGTAACCAATATATTGGGCTGTTGGCAGCACACACAAGGTTTGTCACAACATTTCAATAAACACTATATTCACAGCTGGCTGAGCTATGCTATAATGCAGGTGTTGGTGGTTTGCAACCAACACCTTGGGGCTGATTTTGGATTCGACAGGACTCTAGACGCTTTAGGTGCATGCAGAGGAGCGGTTTGCCTCTATAAAAGCCGCATTTAAATAGTCGCAAACGACGAAAACTACGCACTAGCCGCTTAATA
>JAWUXU010000100.1:0-21357 GCA_034111145.1 Paraglaciecola sp. | reverse complement strand
GTCCCAAAATTCTTCAGGTACAAAGGCTTTAATTTCTCTTTCGCGCTCAACAACTAAACGTGCCGCTACAGATTGAACACGCCCTGCAGATAAGCCTCGTGCGACTTTTTTCCACAATAAAGGCGACACCATAAAGCCCACAACTCGGTCCAGAAAACGTCTGGCTTGTTGGGCATTGACCATTTCAATGTTCAATTTTCCAGGATGAGCGAACGCTTCTTGAATAGCGTTTTTGGTGATTTCGTTAAACACCACTCGCTGAAAATCTTTGCCTGGCTCGTCAATTAACTCACGTAAATGCCAAGCAATAGCTTCCCCTTCCCTGTCCAAATCTGTTGCGAGATAGACAGTGTCGGCATTTTTTGCCAACTTTTTAAGTTCGTTGACAACTTTCTCTTTACCTTCGAGTACATCGTAATGCGCCTGCCAATCATTTTTAGGGTCGATACCCATACGATCAACTAATTTTTTATATTCATAATCTCGCAAATAAATTTCACGCTTCTTGTCGGAGAGAAGTTTGAGTTCTTTTGCAGGTTTTTTAGGCGAAACTTTGCCCACAGCCTTATGAGGTAGATCCCGAACATGACCGACACTAGATTTAACAATAAAATCTTTGCCGAGATACTTATTAATCGTTTTTGCCTTTGCCGGTGATTCGACAATGACTAGATGTTTTGCCATAAATTGGTTTTAACCTTTGAATTTTATACGTATTTATTGGTTAGGTAGCCGCAACTGCGCACTGACCTCTTTAAATTGCTTTTTAACATATATCGACAAAATGAATATAAAACAAGTTCTTCTTCATACTTATCTAATATTCTTTTTTTACCGCTTCTTTTGCTGCTCGCTTTTTAAACAGCTAGATTGGCAGAACAAACTAAAACGGTATAATGCTCGCACATTCGTTTTTTAAATGCGATTTTAGACAATATATATCGGGCTTAGATCACCCAATTGACATAGATATACGACAATAAGCGAGGTTTACATGAAACAGTTTGAAGCTAATTTTGATGGACTAGTAGGACCGACTCATAACTACGCTGGATTATCTTACGGTAATGTAGCATCGTTAAATAATGCTAGCGCTTCAAGCAGTCCTAAACAGGCCGCTAAGCAAGGCTTAAAAAAAATGAAGGCCCTAGCTGACCTTGGCATGGTTCAAGGTGTTCTGGCGCCCCAGGAGCGTCCTGCCATTGCTTCACTACGCAGATTAGGCTTCAGTGGAACCGATGCCAATGTTTTAGCCATGGCCGCCAAACAAGCACCGGCTATTTTTCAAGCTTGTTGCTCAGCATCTAGTATGTGGACAGCGAACGCTGCCACTGTATCGCCTAGCGCCGATACCAGTGATGGAAAAATTCACTTTACCCCAGCAAACTTGACCAATAAGTACCATCGTTCGTTAGAACCACAAGTCACAGGAAAAATTCTGCAAGGGACCTTTTCTAACAAGGAACATTTTGCCCACCATGCTCACTTGCCAGATAACGAACACTTTGGCGATGAGGGCGCAGCCAACCACACGCGACTTTGCAGCGAATATGGTAAAACAGGTTTAGAAATATTTGTTTACGGGCGTCATGCTTTTGATACAAGTAAGCCTGCACCCAAAAAATTCCCTGCTCGGCAGACACTAGAAGCAAGTCAGGCGGTTGTCAGATTACATGGACTTGACGATAACAATGTGGTGTATGTGCAGCAAAACCCAGACTTGATTGATCAAGGTGTATTTCATAACGATGTTATTGCCGTTGGTAATCAAAATGTGTTGTTCTATCATGAACAAGCTTTTTATCAATCATCACAAGCTATAACCGAGATAAAACAAAAATTTGTCGGCGATGATTTGCACTTTATTTGCGTAAAAACAGATGAAGTCAGCGTGCTAGATGCTATTAACAGTTATTTATTTAACACCCAAATTATCACCCTAGCCAATGGTAACATGGCAATTATTGCACCTACCAACTGTCAAGAAAACCCTGCTGTAGCGACTTATTTAGCCAATTTGGTCAAACAAAATACACCCATTAAACATGTGTACTACCATGATGTAAAAGAGAGTATGCGTAACGGTGGAGGTCCAGCTTGTTTGCGCTTGCGGGTAGCGATGACCGAACAAGAATATGCAGCTGTGAATCAAAGTACTTTAATTAACGACATTCAATTTGAGCGATTGAATAGCTGGGTGGATAAACATTATCGGGACACCCTTCATGTGGATGACTTGAGTGATCCTCAACTGCTGATTGAGACTAGAACCGCACTAGACGAATTGACTCAGTTGTTGCAGCTAGGGTCGGTTTATCCTTTTCAGCGTGACTAAAATTATAAAGGGTTAGTTTAAAGCATAAAAAAGCCCGATAATCTCAGGCTTTCTCTTTCAACAACTACTTACTAGTTCGTATCATTGCAGTTGGGTCCAAATCCAAAGGGGCTATTAGGGGGAGGCGAAGCGTCATTAGTTAAATCTTCGGTAGCAACAACTAATGAGTATTTTTGACTTTCAGATGATTCACTACCTGCTGATTCGCCTTTAGCAATAATGTTTACATCCACCCATGCTCCAAACTGTTTGGCATAGAGAAGATTAACCAAGGTTTGGCCGTTGACGTCAGTGGTGCTAGTGGAAGGAATACTTACCACGTTACCAGGGGTCAACTGCCCATCATTATTAAAGTCTTCACCCTCATCCAGTATACCGTTAGCGTCGATGTCTTCATTTGGGCAAGTCGCGGTAGTAGTTCTAAACCATATGTTATTGGTTGTATCGAAAGTCCAAAACCCTTTGCGATAGACTCCGCCATCGAGAAACTTGACTGGTGTGGCCGAAAAAGTCAAAAGTGCATTGGGAACTGGGTTAGAATCCGGGTCGGTTACAAAGACCGAGAACTCTTTTGAGTATGAAGATTGCTCTGGGGCTTCAATCAACCGACCCGTACCTATAGAAATATCGAAAGCTCTATCACCGACAGTGAGGCTGGTAAAGTCACTCACTGAGGGCGTGTCTGCTACAGTTGCATACACTTTTACCGCTTCAAAACTACTGACTGCATTAGATGTGTATACAGTGGATGCAATGCCACTTCTATCCGTGGTTGCTTGATTTGGAGAAATGGTTCCGCCACTTACATCGTCCACCACAAAATTAATAAGCTTTCCTTTCACTAAGTTGCCGTTGGGATCGCGCACTACAGAAGTAATAGTGCTGGTTTGCCCACTTGGTGCTACTGAGTCAGGCGTGCCATCAACGATAATACTGTCTGCCACAGTTGCAACAAACTCAACTAAAGTTCTGGCACTGACCTCGTTTTCGTCAGCATCCACTCCAGTCGCGGTAATGGTCGCAAATCCAGCATTATCAGATTGAATTGAGAAAGTCACATTACCTGAATTACCAGTATTTGCTGTTGCAACGGCGACCACACCTCTAGAAGAATTAAGTGTTACTGCTCCATTGACAAAAGGACTACCATTTTTCAACCACTCTATTGCTAATTCAGTAGCGGTATTTAAGTTAACTACTTGCGCTTCGCTATTCACAGCAGCATCTACAAACGAGAAGTCATCTTCCTGAACAGCTATAGAGAATTCATTGATAGAGTTCAGCGCTGTCGCCGTAACTGTATCAACCCCTGCCACACTGCCAGTATAATTGACCGTAATTTGCCCTTCAGCCGAGGTCACAGGACTAGTATCACTTAATTGCCCATTGCTAGCGTTGAGCGTAACAACTTGGTTAGCGATGCCATTGCCATCTGAGTCCACTAAACTGATTGTAAGCGGGACTGGGTCGTTAAGAATAGCTGAAGATGAACCATTGATATTTATCTGTGTGCCGACAACTTGAACCTCTAATAATTGTGAAAAAATAGCAGTGCTGGCTGTAATTTCTATGGTCCGATTTTCTTGATTATTTTGAGTAGAAAGGGTAGCTCTGGCAATACCATCAACACCCGATACCGCGACACTCCCTCCGCTTTCCAGTTGAAGACTTGCGTCAGCATTGGCAGAAAAGGTTACATCGATACCCTCAAGTAATACGTTATTGGCATCTTTTACTAAAGCGATGAGTTCAATATTATCAGATCCACTTGAGGCTAATTGAGTCGAGCTACCAAACAAGTCCAATGAAGCAGGTTGTTCACCTATTAGGGTTGTTCCTTCAGAATTAAAAGTGGTAATAGCAGTTTCACCTGAGCTAAGTGTGGCTACTATTTCGCCTGCACCAGAATTTTCACCCACTAGGATTTCAAGTGTAGCAACTCCACTTGCATCGGTAGAGGCAGTGCCTGAATCATTACCAAAAATAGCCACCCCTTCTGGTTGGAATCTATATGTAATCAAGGTAGAAGTAACAGGGTCGCCGTTCGAGTCTGTTGCTGTTGCAGTAAGTGTTAAAGGAGTGAATTCACTGAGTGATGTTGATGGCTGTCCATTAACATCAGTAAAAGCCAGCGCAATACTTCTGGTGACCGTAACTGTCCCACCTCCAGTCGTTCCCCCGCTTGTACTATCATCACGGGTAAGACTTCCACCGTCTCCACAAGAAAAAAGGCTAAGTAAAGTCAATAATCCAAACAGCGTTCTAAAACGTAAAATCATAAAACTATCCTATACACATGGGCCATTCTGTGATGGCAAATTCATTTTAACAGTTCAGCTTGACCGACAATCTTGCTAACCTATGTTTGGGTTATACGCGATAACCAAATTCAATAGCACTAAAAACGCGATTTTTAACAATAATAAAGCTTAGGATTTCTATGACCACATCTACACCAGCGTCATCACAAAAACCCACTTCACAAAAACTTGGACTTACCGCTCGGATCTTTATCGGCATGATCACCGGAATAATTATTGGAGTTTCGTTACAGTGGTTGTTTGATGATAGCGGAGATTTTATTTTTAGTGTATTCGGTTTGCATGTTTCAACGTATGCACTTTTAGTCGACGGTATATTTAATGTAGTGGGAAGTATCTTTATCGCAAGTTTAAAGATGCTGGTGGTGCCTTTAGTTTTTGTTTCTTTGGTATGCGGCACATCTAGTTTATCTAATCCTTCCAAGTTAGGTCGTTTAGGAGGCAAATCGATACTTTTATATGTCGTTACTACCGCCATAGCTATAAGTTTAGCTGTAAGTTTTGCTTTATTAGTTGCGCCGGGGCAAGGATTAAACTTAACGACTGAATCAAGTTTTGTTGCAAAAGAAGCGCCTTCTTTAGGCCAAGTCATCATCAACATGATGCCAACGAACCCAATCAATGCCATGGCCGAAGGCAACATGTTACAAATCATTGTATTTGCCGTACTTTTTGGCATTGCAATGACTATGACCGCAGAAGCAGGCAAAAGACTCGTATCAGTATTTGAAGATTTTAATACGGTAATAATGAAACTAGTCACCATTCTAATGAACCTTGCTCCCTATGGTGTATTTGCACTCATGGCAAAATTAGCGGCAACAATTGGATTAGAGACCTTTTCTGGGCTTCTTAAATACTTTTTCCTGGTTTTGTTCGTTTTGTTTATCCACGCATTTATCACTTATCCAATAATTTTGAAACTATTAAGCGGATTAAACCCAGTAATGTTAATACGCAAAATGCGTGACGCTGCTTTATTTGCTTTCAGTACTGCCAGCAGCAGTGCCACTCTCCCAGTTACTATGGAAACAGCAATTAAAAAGCTAGGTGTTAAACGCTCTGTCGCCTCATTTACGGTTCCTCTTGGTTCTACTATTAACATGGACGGTACTGCAATTATGCAAGGTGTAGCCACTGTGTTTATTGCTCAGGTTTATGCTGTAGATTTAAGCTTAGGTGATTACATGATGGTAATACTTACCGCAACCTTAGCCTCTATTGGCACTGCCGGTGTGCCCGGCGTTGGCCTCATAATGCTCGCTATGGTGCTACAACAAGTCAATTTACCAGTAGAAGGTATTGCTCTAATTATTGGCGTAGATAGACTCTTGGACATGACCCGCACAGCCGTTAATGTTACTGGCGACTGTATGGTGGCCTGCATAGTCGGCAAAAGCGAAAATGAATTAGACTTAGCAGTGTTTAACGACCCAAATGCGGGGATAAAAAGCGAAGTAGTCGATTTTGAAAACGTTAATAAAAACAATTAAAAAAAACCTCTATTGCTGATGCACATTTATCATCGATAGAGGTTTTTAATAGATGTAGCCAAATGAGATTGTTATTTAGGTTACATCTATTTAAACAAAAACATGTCGGCTGGGAGCATTGTTGTTCAGCCAATTGCGGGGGAATTAGAAGTTATAGCTCGAAACTAAAAAATACTAATCCAAATCTTCCATCGGCCACAGCGAAATATAGTCTTCAAATTGCTCTAAATCAACATCATGATCAGCAACGGTCTTGCCCCTAACTGACATTCCTGATTTATGCATAATTGATTTTTTTCCTTTATTTAGCAATGGATGCCAACTAGGTAATCCCCTACCTTCGTGAAGTCTACGATAACTGCAACTTTGAGGCATAAAAAAGATGTCTTGTAGATTGTCTTTGGTCAATTTGACACATTCTGGCACTAAAGTAGTTCGCTCGGCATATTGGGTGCATGCGCATGTTTTTGTGTTTAATAACCCACAGGCAATATTAGTGTAATGAATTTTTTCGCCATGATAAATGTGATCTGTCGGCATAGCTTTAGTCACTGCGTCATCGTCAATAAATTTGTGCAAACAACACTTGGCACAACCATCGCAGACTCCTTCCCACTCTTTATCAGTCATATCTTCAAGGGGTGTGGTTTCCCAATACTTATCCATGGTGTTTCCTGTAATTAAGAATCGTCAATGCTTATCACTCACTTGATCAAACAACAACTAAAGCATTGCCGTACTTCTCCCGTTGAAATTTTTATCAATAATGATAAAAATTTCAACCATATATTCTATTGCACTGTAAATATTGTGTAAAAATTAGAAATATTTTGCGATTTTCAAAATCCTAAGCCAACCGTTTTCTAAATGGTTACCATTAATTCAGTGAATGCTAAGCTGGATTAATAATTATGCATTAATTGTTATATTGCACTATATATTCATAAATTGATCTTAACCTACATTCTAAAAATCATGTGCGGTATATTTTCAAGATAGGTGACTTCACAACATTTGCTAAAGGCCTCACAAATTAATAACTTATTCTTTTAATCTATTATAAATTTATAAAAATAATTATCTATACAACACATGTTCTAACCGAAAAATGTCCATTCAATTCAATTTTTAACTGGTCACCCACTGACAAAGCGGCCACACCTTCTGGTGTGCCTGTCATCACTATATCTCCGGGTAAAATAGTGAATGTATTGGAGATATCCACTAATAGTTCTAATACAGGGAACAACATTCCTTGGCTGTTGCCTTGCTGCCTGATGTCACTATTCACACTCAAACAAAATTCTATATTAGATAATGTCTCAACATTATCTAGCATGACAAATTGTGACATAGGGCAACTACAATCAAAAGCTTTGGCACGCTCCCATGGATGGCCATGCTTTTTTAATGTGTTTTGCACATCTCTTAATGTTAAATCTAACCCTAAACCCACTCCCCATATTGCAGCTTCTACTTCTTGTATTGAGGCTTGGCACAAACTGGTTTTAATCAATACCGCTAGTTCCAACTCGTTGTGGCAATGCCCTGATTTTTTAGGTATACGAATCGGTTCATTTAGCGGTGATAAGGCAGTAGAAGGTTTAATAAACAACAAAGGTTGACTAGGAACTTCATTTTTTAATTCTTTTATATGTTGAAGGTAATTACGCCCAACGCAGACAGCTTTACCTACTGGTAAATCAATTTTGTTGCCATCACTATCAATGTGCATATATTCAGACAACGCTTCAGGACCCTTTTTTAATACGATCAGACAGGTAGCTTACTGATACCCCAAAATAACTCGAACGATTCCACTTCATTAGTGTATGAAAATTATCATACACTAAATAAATACGCCCCATTTTACCGTCAGGAGCAATAAGTGAAGCTTTGATAGGTAAATCGGATAAATTTCCGCCATCATAACGTCTAACATCCAACGCCTGCCAATCTGATAACAAACGCTTTGATGAAGATTTAAGACCCGCAAGATTAAAATCAAAATTATCAGGCACTGTCACTTGACGGCCCCATGTAATTTGGTTGCTCCAACCTTCTGACTTTAAAAAATTTGCAATTGAAGCAAATACATCCGCTTTATTGTTCCATATATCTTTTCGACCATCGTTATCAAAATCAATCGCATAGTCTAAAAATGATGTCGGCATAAATTGACTCTGCCCCATAGCGCCAGCCCATGAACCGACAAAACTTTCCAGTTTCACATGCCCTTGCTTAATAATTTTTAAAGCAGCAAACAACTGTTTTTTAAACAGTGCTTCTCGCCTGCCTTCGTACGCTAAGGTCACTAGTGAGTTAATAACCGAGTGATTTCCCATGATACTGCCAAAGTTGCTCTCATTTCCCCATAACGCCACAATAAAACGCTTTTGCACACCATACTGTTGTTCTACTTGCTCTAATAAGACGTGATGCTGCGCCATTAAATCAATGGCTTTTTTTACTTTCCAATCAGGTACACGTGTGGCTAAATATTTATCTAATGTTAATTTTGTTTCAGGCTGATTTTTGTCAGCCTTGACGGTTTTTTCACGGTAACTTACGCCTTCAAAAACGTGTTCAACAAAACCAGCGCTATAACCTTCTTCTATGACCTGCACTTTTAAATCGTCCAAATATTGATCAAAATTGGGTTTCGCATTCAAACTATTACTGAACAATATTAACAAAACAATCAATGAGAAATGGATATGTTTCATAGGCATCAGTCAGAATTCTGCTGTTGCAGATGAGTTTTAAGTAAATTTTCAGTAGGGGGTGGTAGTTGCAAATAAAAGCCTTTCATTTTGAGCTCAGTACGCAATTTATCAATATTCACTCGTGCCAATATACGGTCTTTTTTCAGTGGCATAATCATCATAAAAACTGGTTTACCAAATGTTTTTAACAACGCTTCTGGAACCTTAGAAAAATCATCCCTGCCCGGCACATACAAATAAGTTTCTTGTTTTTTACTGCTTTTGTAAACCGCACACAACATTATGGGTTTTCCTTTACCAGTTCATTTGATAAATTTAGGGCTTCAATTTTGATTAATTCTTTAATCAAAAAGGGACCACGCCAGTTACTCAGTAAGTCAGGCTGCAAACCTATATCTCGGCTTTCATCCTGGTCCAACCAACACCACTTAAGCAGTTGATTAATCTGCTTTTTAGAACCAACTAATTCAGGAGGAATTGCATATTTTTCGGCAATGTTTAGACATAATTTTTTAACGTTAGCGGCAGTATTTTTGTATTCTTCCATATCATTCAATCGTTTTACTCTTGGGGGGTATAACTCTTCAGAAACTTTTTGGCATTCAGCAACTATAGCTAATAATGCATCCCCGTGGATCCGTACTTCATGAGGGTTGATCCCTTGAATTAAGCGTAATTCATTTTTATTTGATGGTTGCTGCGTAGCAATAGCGAGCAAATTTTCTTCTCGTACCACGAAGTTTAACGCCATATCACGCTGCCTTGCGGTAGATGTGCGCCAAGCTGCCAATCTTTTTAAAACCAATACGGCTTTACTAGATAGTTTCCAGTTATTTTTGATCGTCAAATACACTGAATCCAGGGGTATGGGTGTTTGTTTCTTTGCCGCCAGATGGGCAATTTCGGCATACACCCAAGGTAGTTTATGTTGTTCTTCTACACGAGCTTTCAGCTCTGGGTAAAGCTGAAATAAATATAAAACATCTTTAGCCGCATAGTCACACTGCTCATCACGTAAAGGCCGAGCTAACCAATCAGTTCGCGATTCACCTTTATCGACAGTTATATCAAGCATTATTTCTACTAACTTGGCATAGCCCAAAGCTGGCCCCATACCCACTATGCTAGCAGCAAACTGACTATCAAAAATGGGACTTGGCATAACTTTAAAAGCATGCCAAAAAGTTTCCAAGTCCTCTGAGCAAGAGTGCAATACTTTGACCACATTGGGATTAGTAAATAGCTCAGTCAAACTAGAAAAATCATCAATCGACAAGGGATCAACTAATACCAATTGTTTTCCATCATAAATCTGAATGAGCCCTAATTGAGGATATAATGTACGTGTACGAACAAACTCAGTATCTACTGCTATGGCTTCTACCTGACTGGCTTGCTGACAAAAATCTGCGAGTGCTTGATTACTGGTTATAAAGTTGTATTGCATGGATTTCCAAAATAGTGATCACAAGACACATAAAAAAACCGGCTAGTGCCGGCTTTTTCCTTTTAAAGGTAAAAGTGGTTAGCTTTTTTTATTTCTTAACTCTCTACGTAGTATCTTACCAACATTACTTTTAGGAAGCTCGTCTGTAAACTCAACTATTTTTGGTATTTTGTAACCTGTTAAGTGTTTACGACAATGTGCAATTAAGTCTTTTTCAGTCAAGTCCGGATTATTACGCACTGCGACCAGTTTAACAATTTCACCAGAAACCTCGTGTGGTACACCTATGGCGGCAGCTTCTACAATGTCTTCATGCATGGCAGCGACTTCCTCGATTTCATTTGGAAAGACATTAAAACCAGAAACTAAAATCATATCTTTTTTACGGTCAACAATATAAAAGTAGCCGTCTTCATCACATGTTGCTATATCACCCGTGGCTAACCATCCGTCAACTACCATCTCAGCGGTTGCATCAGGGCGATTAAGATAACCTTTCATCACTTGTGGGCCCTTAACTAACATTTCACCAGCCTCTCCCATGGCTACTTCGTGCCCTTCTTCGTCTACCAGTTTTATATCGGTCGAAGGAACAGGCATACCAATAGAGCCTTTGTAAGCTTCAAGTTGTGGCGGATTAACTGTCACAGTGGGGCAACATTCTGTCAATCCATAACCTTCGAGCAAAACAATCCCTGTCGCTTTTTGCCAACGCTCGGCAACAGTACGCTGAACTGCAGCACCACCACCTAAAGTAAACTTTAATTTACTAAAATCTAAATCATCAAATCCAGGGGTGTTAAGCAGCCCATTAAACAAGGTATTAACACCTGTAATAACAGTAAACGGGTACTTTGCAATCTCAGCAACAAAACCAGGCATATCGCGAGGGTTAGTAATCAATAGATTAGGGCTGCCAAATTTCATAAAGGTCAGGCAGTTCCCCTGCAGAGCAAATATATGATAAAGGGGTAAAGCTGTGACCACTAGCTCTTCGCCAGGCTCGATTATATTTTCTAGAATATTGGATGTTTGTTCTAAATTTGCAACAATATTTCTATGGGTCAACATGGCACCTTTCGATAAACCTGTCGTGCCGCCTGTATATTGCAAAAAAGCAAGATCTTCACCTGTTACCTCTGGGCGTTGATAAGATTGCTTGCGTCCTTGTTTAAGTGCCGCTAAAAATTTACCGGCATTGGGTATATCAAAAGCTGGAATTATTTTTTTAACATATTTAACGGCAAAGTTGGTCATCAATTTTTTTAGTGGCGATAACATATCACCAAGAGAAGTTAGCAAGACTGTCTCTACAGAAGTATCTTTTATAACCTCACTCAACGTGCAAGCAAAATTTTCAATAATTACAATAGCTTTTGCATTTGAATCAATTAATTGGTGTTTTAACTCTCTTGGAGTATATAAAGGATTGACATTTACCACTGTCATACCAGCGCGAAGTATGCCAAAAAGTGCCACTGGGTATTGGATAAGGTTGGGCATCATAATTGCCACAGCATCGCCCTTTTTTAAACCCAAGTGCTGTAAATATGCAGCAAAATCACGAGTAAGCTCATCCAACTCGGCAAAAGTAATACTTTTACCCATATTGATGTAACTAACATTATGTGAGTATTTTTCGATGGATTGTTCAAAAATGTCAACTATAGATGAATAACGATCAGGATCTATGTCGGCAGGAACCCTAGGGTCATAATTCTTTAACCAGATTTTTTCCACTGTGCCTCCCAGCTGTTGGATTTTAGCTAATATCCTTTAAAAGTATAAAAACCAACTTATAATTATTTAAATGAGAAATGATTCTACCTAAAGCTTTAACAAAAATAAATCAACAATGAGTTAACAATTTCAATTCAGCTTAAAAATTCTACAATTTTTTCAGCGACTGGCTGAGGGTTATCCATATGTAAATGATGATGCCCCTCACACTTTACTACAGTCAAGTGTTCAACCCAGTCTAACCTTTTATATAAGGTGGTTCTCATTGACTCATAGCCTTGAGTTCCTGTTATCACTAGCATAGGACATTTAATATTACGCACAAAAGATTCCGCTTGTGACTCTGTCATTCTAAGGGATGAAAAAGTGCGTAAACGCCTGTCAGTGTTAAAAAATAATTGTTCATTTTCCTCACGGATATTACGAGTGATCAATAATCTAGCGGACTCTAATGTAATATCCCCAATCTTTGCTCTGGCTTCAACTGTTCGTTCGATACTAATAGGATGTTTAGCTTCACTTTGTTGGGCTTTTAACCTGCTAAGAATTGAGTCCCTTAGTTGAGTTGGGCTGCTTTGTGTATCTTTGGTCATAGGCCCGAAAGACTCAATTGAAATCAGTTTTTTAACATGTTCAGGAAAACAACTAGTATAAATAGTTGAAATAATCCCTCCCATAGAATGCCCCATCAATATAAATGACTGCCAACCTTGTGACTCTACCAATTCATGTAAATCGAAAGCAAAATCTATTAGGTGGTAATGTGCGCCATGACTGCGGTGGGAAGACAACCCATGACCTGTAATGTCTAATGCTAAGATATAATAATCAGATAAGTAATCAGATATAGGCTGAAAACTTAAGGCATTGTCTAACCAACCATGTAATGCCAAAATCATAGGCTTGGTATGATCACCATACCCTATTGCGCGAAGAGTGATATTGGCAAGGGGAAATTCAAGGGGTTGCTGCACATATTTCCTTAGTAATGAACAAAATAGGCGGCAATAAATTGCCGCTCAGCCGACGTTGTTTTGCCGACTTGGAAAATTGTCACCGTTATTTTTTAGCTTTTTGAGTATTGACAGGTTTAGAAAAGTTATTTGCACCGCTTGAACGTGATAGATTAGCACTGCGGTTTCTATTTAAATTGGCACCGTGAAAAAAAACGTTTCTTCGAAAGAAATACGGATTATGCCAGTTTTGCCAAGGCCCTCCATACCAAAATTGGTTAGGCCATGTATTCATACCTCTGTTTTCGTTACGCTGCGCTTTTTTCCATAAATGGTAGTCTATGACACTTGCTGTTGGAAAAACATATTCATATTCACCGACTAAGCCTATATCCGACCCATCAAGCTTTGCGGTAAATGTCATTAAACGTCCAACTTGATAAACCATGGGGTCCATAAAGCCGTTAAAACTTATGCGAAAGCGTCCCGCACTATCATCATCTGAAATAGGACGGCCACGACTGTTTAAAGGATAATGAACCATTTCAAAAATAGTAGAATCAACTTTATTATCGACTTTTGCGATAGCACCACCCCAACGCAACATCTGACCTCTGAACAGTTCACCCTTTGAAGCAGCATCTTCGTAGATAATTAACTTTGTGGTATCTTTAAGTTGAAGTTTATCTGGAAATGTCGCACACCCGACCAGAAAAAGGGCAACTATTAAAATGCATATACGAATATTCATAATCATCCTCACGTAAATCTTATAGGAAATATTAATCTGTTAATCACTATATAGTAACTTAACAGCTAATGAATTTAAGATTATTTTTATATCTAGTAGAACGAAGAATGGATTAAACGAAAGTATCAACTCCCAATAATAATTGAATACTATGCCGCTGCTGCTCTTTGGAAACACTTTGGTATGCAGCAATAGCTAATTTTTCATTTAAACTATTGTTAGATAGCGAGTCTGTTTGTTGATTAAAAGAAGCCGCTTTTTCAAATGTTTCGGTGTCACCAGTCCGAATAATCGAGACTTGCTCATTTTGAAGATTATAATCTTGGTTTTTTTCTGACTTTAGATCGCGCGATTTATCACCAGAAGAACGGGCAATATCAGATGCTTTTAATGAAGATAGTGACTCTATACTCAAAAACTTTTCCTAATATTTAAAACCGTGGATATCAAATTTCCTTCACTTTAAATCTCTTTTACAATAGTTATTCCTTGCAAGAATTATTCCAGGCAAGAAATATTCCAAATTGTTGCATTTAACATTTACTCTCGTCCGGGTAGTTTTTTCCAGGTTACTTTGTCACGCAAATAAATCGGTTGAATATTTTCTACTTCAACAGCGTTTCCGTCAGCGATCAAAGCTTTAGCTAAGGGCAACATATACAAAGCATTAGGATACAAAATATCAGGTAACACTTCAATTTCACCCGTAACATTTAATGCTAGATATGCTTGCCATCCAGTTCCAACTCCAGCCATTGAAGAACTATCACTGAGTAACATTGCTGCTTGCTCTGGTGGTATAACTTGTTCTTCGCCAATCAATGTCATGACATTATTTTGAAGTTGATACTGGCCAAAATACACTTCAGACATGCGAGCATCTATTGCAGCGGTAACCAGTTTTTTATGATTTTGCACATAAGCTTGGTGTGCCATGGACGCTAAAGTTGATATACCCACTACTTTATGGCCTGTTCCTAGGGCTAATCCTTGCAAAACACCCGTCGCAATTCGTACGCCAGTAAAACTCCCTGGACCACGTCCAAAGGCTAAATAGTCCAGGTCTTTAAGTGACACATTAGCTTCTTTTAACACTTCATCAATCATCGGCAATATACGTTGACTGTGTTGTTGTGGACAAATTTCAAAACGGTTAAACACTTGTTCGTTGACTTCAAGGGCTACTGAGCAGGCCTCAGTAGCAGTATCGATAACTAAAATATTCATAATTGAGTCTCAACTTCATCTTTGTTGCCGTGAATGTCGTGCAAAAAATCCACTGCTTTTTGTAAATCTCGGGTACGATGCATATCTGGCAAACTACCCATAAAGATTTTGCCGTAGTCTTTGGTAACCAGTCGGTTATCACAAATGACCAATACGCCTTTATCTGTTTCGTCACGGATCAAACGCCCAGCTCCCTGCTTTAATGCAATAGCTGCTTGTGGGATTTGTAACTGAGCAAAAGGATTACCCCCATTCTTGCGACAGTCTTCTATTCTGGCTTGTAATAAGGGATCGTCGGGAGAGGCAAAAGGGAGTTTATCAATTAACACACAAGTCAAATCGTCTCCGCGAACATCCACACCTTCCCAAAACGCTCCTGTACCCAACAGCACCGCATCTTTATTTTCTATGTAACTTTCCAGCAATGCACGTTTGGTGGTGGAACCCTGAACCAAAATAGGATTGTCTATTTTATCTTTTAGCAGACCTGCAATAGCATTAAGTGTGGCATGACTCGTAAACAACAAAAAACAACGACCATGACTGGCTTTAACCAATTTGATAGAAATGTCTAATAAGGTAGCACGCATTTCCCGAGCGTTAGGCTCTGGCAAAAAACGCGGAACACATAACATAGCTTGATTAGGATAATCAAAAGGGCTGTCTAAAGACAAAGTGGTGGCGTTATCTAAGCCCATTTGTTTTTGAAAATGCGTAAAAGCACCGTCTACCATCAACGTAGCAGAGGTAAATACCCAACTACGTTTTGGTTCAGCGATGAAATCAGCAAATTTTTTCGAGATACTTAATGGAGTCAAATGCAGCACTATATGTCGCATAGTGGTCTCGTACCAGAGACTCACACCCAACTGTGTAGTATTTGTTAAACGCGCTAACTTGCCTTTAGCTTCTGACACTCGCTCAAAAATATTATCTAGGTCTTTGTCGCGGCCAATATGTAATTTGAGCACTTCATACAATACCTCTAAACTGTCAGACAACTTACTTATCTGAGTTTGTACGTCATCTCGAGATAACATCTTTCGCCAGTTACCTTTTGACGGATTTTCAGGGAATAAAATACGAAGATCTGCGGCAATCAATTTGCATTTTTCAGCAGCACTTTGTAATTGTTTAGCATCTTTTAGTATAGTGCGATATACCACTTCAACATCGCGGCTGATATCCTGCATCTGCCTGCTAGAGAACGTTTCACCAAAATACTCACTGGCAATATCTGGTATTTGATGGGCTTCATCAAATACCACTAGGTCCGCTTCGGGGATAAGCTCACCAAAACCCGTGTCCTTTAAAGCCATATCAGCAAAAAACAAATGATGATTGACCACCACCACATCCGCATCCAAGGCTTTACGACGGGCTTTGACCATGTAACAGTCTTCGTAATCTGGGCAATCTTTACCCAAGCAGTTATCCGCTGTAGAGGTAACAAAAGGCAACACTTTAGCGTCTTCTGCCAAAGATCTCATATCACCCATATCGCCTGTTTTAGTACTTGATGCCCATTCCCGTACTTGAGTGAGTTCGGTCAGCGTTTGTCTATCAATTAGAGTGCTATTTCCACCATGTTGCCTTAACCGATGCAAACATAAATAATTAGCACGACCTTTTAATAAGGCAGTCTTGCTATTGGAACCTAGGGCTTTTTTGATCAAAGGCAAGTCACGGTGAAAAAGCTGTTCTTGTAGATTTTTTGTCCCTGTAGAGACAATGGTTTTTCTTTCAGACAATAAAGCAGGGGCTAAATAAGCAAAGGTTTTTCCGGTACCGGTACCAGCTTCAACAATAAGAGGAGCTTTATTTTTAATGGTGTTTTCAACAGCAACTGCCATATCAGTTTGTGCTTGGCGCGGAACAAACCCGTCGATAGCCTCAGATAACTTGCCATCAGCAGCAAACAAAGATGATGTTTTGGACATAGTGCCTTAATAAATAATGAATGTATGAAAAATTTATCCGAGATTATGCCAAAAAGCATGTCAACTAAACACAACTTCCCTTGCCTATTTTTTTTTTCATGTTATTTTTTGCCACAAAATATTAAAGAGCCATCTTTATGCCTAAAGCAAGTGAAATAAAAAAAAATGCCGCCGTTGAACATAACGGCAAAGTTTATGTAGTCAAAGACATCAATAAAATGACACCAAGCGGTCGTGCTGGCGCCAGTTTATATAGAATGCGTTTGTATGAAGTTGGCACAGGCGCCAAAGCTGATGAGAGTTTTAAAGCCGATGAAATGCTCAGCCTAGTCGATTTTCATCGAAATAAAGTAAGTTTTTCTTATGTTGATGGAGATGAGTATGTATTCATGGATGACGAAGACTATTCTTCTTACTGTTTAAATTCAGAAACCATCAGTGAAGAATTGCCTTTTATCAGCGAAGATACTAAAGGTCTTCAAATTTTATTGGTTGAGGACAAACCTGTAGGCATCGAATTACCTGCCTCGGTTGAGTTGATGATAACTGAGACTGACCCTTCTATTAAGGGTGCATCGGCCAGTGCTAGAACTAAACCAGCCACATTGACCACAGGTTTAGTAGTTCAAGTACCTGAGTACATTGCCAGTGGTGAAAAAATCAAAGTAAATACAGCTGAAAGTAAATTTATGGGTCGCGCTGACTCTTAGAGCAAAAGCTTAAAATATAAGAACAATTAACCACAGAATACACTGACTATTGCACTAACAGAAAAAAGACATATTTTTCCTCTATGCAATCCCTTTTTTTCGTGGTTAATTTTCTTGCTTTATTTTTATATGACGACATTTTAGCAAGCGCAGCTTTCACCCATTCTTTTTTGATCGGTAATGTACGAAATTTTTAGATGGATAATACTTTATTATCAAAACCAATTTAGTGCCCCAAAACTTTAGCGGGATTGATCCTCGCGGCTTTTATTGCTGGATAAAGCGTGGCTAAAACACTCAATACTATGGCGATAAGTGCGGTGAGATATACTTCGTTCCAGTTTAATTCTGAAGGTAAGAAGTTAATAAAATAAACATCGCCTGATAAAAATTGCACACCCAATAAATCTTCAATAAAACGCGCAACAGTAGCTAAATTAGTCGCCATCAAAACACCAAATATTACACCGACGATTGTGCCAATCAGGCCATTAAATGAACCTTGCAACATAAACACTGTGATAATTAGACTGTTTTTCGCACCCATACTTTTTAAAATAGCAATTTCGCTTTGTTTTTCGTTTACGGCCATCACCAAAGTCGACACAATGTTGAAACAAGCCACAGCGATAACCAAGCTTAAAGCAATATAAACGACTGCCCTTACCAACTGAATATCTTGATACAGGTTGCCATCGTTAATAGTCCAATCCGACATATAAACTTCAGGCGTTAATGCATAACCGATTTCACGGGTTAATTCTCGTGCAATAAAGGCATCGCGATACGTTAAACGTATACCTTGCGCACCATGTAGAATATTTTGAGCCTGAGCTGCTAAAGACATATGCATAAAGCCAATATGATTGCTCAGTTCGCCGCCCATATCTAAACTAGCCATTACATTGAGTCGTAATGTTTTTGGTGCACTTAAACTCAACCCTTCAGATAACTGCGGTAATAAGATCTGGACTTTATCGCCTACCGTCAAACCTAGTTTTTGCATAAGGCCTATTCCTAACATTGTGGCGTTTTCATCTGTTTGGAATTGTTGCCACTGTTCACTCGAGACTAAACTTGGTATGACACCATCAGAAGCATAAAGAGGATCTAGCCCTGTCATCTCCACTGCCTTCATCTTATTACCTTTTTGCAACATACCTGTAGCGTTAACGTAAGGTTCGACAAAAGTTACTTCGGGATGCAGCCTTAAAACCTCTACTTGCGCAGGCCAATTTTCAATACCACTTGCATACACTGATTTAAATTCTGCATGAGGGATGACAGACAACAAACGATCTTTTAATTCTTTTTCAAAACCGTTCATTACTGACAACAGCATAATAAGCACAAAACAGCCTAAACCTATTCCAAAAGTGGAAGAAGCGGAAATAAACGAAATAAAACCGCTTTGGCGTTTATTTGAACGAAAACGCCAGGCTAGTAGCCAAACCAAATGCACTAGATTTTACTCATTATATTTTGTCTCATATTTTGTCTCATATTTAGCATTTTTAAAGGTTGAATTTATGCATCTGTCAAGCAACCGTCTACTAAGTTAAAAGAGCGGTCTAATCTTTTAGCTAACTGTATATCGTGGGTAACAACAACAAAACTGGTATGCATCTGTTCACGTAAGTCGCTAAGTAATTGATAAATACTTTCACCCGTTTTTTGATCTAGATTTCCTGTGGGTTCATCTGCAAGTATTAACTTGGGCTGAGTAACTAGGGCTCTAGCAATCGCAACACGTTGACGCTCGCCACCAGATAATTCTGCGGGTTTATGATTGCATCTTTGCGACAGCCCGACTTTATCCAACATGGCCATAGCCATCTCATTTGCTTGTTTAATTGGCTTTTTTGCAATTAACAGCGGCATAGCAACATTTTCCAATGCACTGAATTCGGGTAATAAATGATGAAATTGATAAACGAATCCTAGGGATTGATTACGAAATTTTGCTTGTTGATTACTGCTAAAGCTGAATATATCTTGTTGTTCAAAGCATACTTGCCCTGATGTCGGCTTGTCCAACGCGCCTAATAAATGCAATAAAGTACTTTTACCCGACCCTGAACTGCCTACAATGGCAACTTGCTCGGCTTTGTTAATAGAAAAATTGATGTTAACAAGCACTTTTACGTTGTTTTCTCCATCGCTATATTCTTTAGTCAGATTGGTGCATCTAAGTAACTCACTCATAATTAAAACATTTCCCTAATTTACATTTGAACTGTTTGTTTTTTCAAACTTCCGCAGACGTTTCTTTTCCCTTCTTTTAGCTAAGATCCGCGCTAATTTTCGCATACTGACAATCTGATCACTTTCATCAATGATATCAATACCAAACAAGCTCTCGACTAAATCCTCAACGGTTAACACTCCCTCTAAACCACCATATTCGTCTACTATAAGTAACATGTTTCCTCGTTGTGAGTGCAAAGGAGTAAAAGCTTTGGCCAGAGACATACTGCTTAATATTGTGACCATGTCTTTTTGGTAAGTTTTGAGTTCTCTTTCAGCATTGCCACGAGCGTAAGCTAATAATAAATCAGACTTCAATACATAACCGGTAATTTTTTCTGGTTCGCCATCTTCATAAATGGGGATCCTTGAAAATGCCACATCCGCATGTTTTTGTAAAAAAAGTTTAATTGTCATAGTGTCAGGTAATGAAAAAACCACTGTTCTGTGGGTCATAGCTTCACGTACTTTAATCTGCTGTAAACTTAGTAGATTTTGCATCACCGTCGCTTCTCGAACAGCAATTTGGCCTTCTTCCAAAGACAAAGCAGTCATGGCGGATAATTCATCCCTGTTCAAACCAATAAGGGGCGACTCGTCATACATTCTAGATGTCATTTTTTGCGACATCTTTACAAAAGGCCACAAAAAAATAACCAAGTATTTTAAAAAATAAGCCGTATATGGAGCCAATTTACGCCAGTAGGTAGCGCCAAGCGTCTTAGGAATAATTTCAGAAAACACTAAAATCAACAAAGTCAAAAGAGCCGATACAATGCCTAGATATGCATCACCGAATACTTCTGCTGCTTGAGCACCTGCACCTGCGGCGCCCATGGTGTGGGCGATAGTATTTAAGCTCAAGATAGC
Source organism: Paraglaciecola sp. (assembly GCA_034111145.1). Taxonomy (GTDB): domain Bacteria; phylum Pseudomonadota; class Gammaproteobacteria; order Enterobacterales; family Alteromonadaceae; genus Paraglaciecola. Next base: position 597 of record JAWUXU010000100.1, on the reverse strand, counting down.
AGCGAGGGGTTGATGAATATCGCTGACTTGTTTTTTCAACAGGTTTCCGCAGGGGTGGCCACTTTTTTCTAAAACAGAAATATAAGCCGATGAAACGCTAAGTATAACTGCTTCTGCAACAGAGCAAATAAACGAAAAAAATAATGCAACAAATATATATAGCAATAACAATAACATAGGAATTAAATCTCAGAGAATGATTAAAAAGCATCATATAAATATGGATATGAGCTATTTCATAAGCTTATCAAACCATGAAGGAATATCGTACTGGAAATGGAGTATAAAAATAATCTGTATATCAGGAAGTGACCAACATAAAATTTAATGGCGGAGTGGACGAGACTCGAACTCGCGACCCCCGGCGTGACAGGCCGGTATTCTAACCAACTGAACTACCACTCCGCATATAAATTTGTTTTGTTTTGATGTTGGCGGAGTGGACGAGACTCGAACTCGCGACCCCCGGCGTGACAGGCCGGTATTCTAACCAACTGAACTACCACTCCAGCCGTAATCAAAACATTTACTCTACAAACTTAGTTTTAAAGTAATCACACAAGATAAACTAAAATACTAAATCCACAAGTAAATTAG
>JAWUXU010000099.1:0-18095 GCA_034111145.1 Paraglaciecola sp. | reverse complement strand
AATGCAGCCTCAACGAGTTGAAATTTTGCGTGAAGAAGATGCGTATTTTTTGATAAGCGAAGGTCTACAAAATCAAGATAAGTTAGTGACTACATTGCCTGAATATCCCCAGAAAGGCATGAAAGTTAAAATTGCTGAGCCGAAAGAAGACTTAGTCGTTCAGAAATCATTATAAGGACACCATCATGTCTACCGAAAATACAGGCAGTCCAGCTACCGAGCCACAAACGCCCGAGCCAAAACAAACTGGGTTAATCGCGTTTTTTGCCAATAATTCAGTGGCCGCTAATTTAATGATGGTGTTTATCATTGTCATGGGGATATATAGCTATTTTTCTATTCAGCGGCAAATGTTCCCTAACGTTGAATTCAACTATATCAATGTTAGCGCTGTCTATCGCGGAGCCTCGCCTCAGGAAATTGAACAAAGCATCCTGATAAAAATTGAAGAAGCCATCAAAGACATTACTGAAATCAAAAAGGCGACTTCACGGGCATTTCGCGGCAACGGGGAAATGAGTTTAGAAATTCAAAAAGACCAAGAACTCACTGAGGTACTCGACAAGGTCAAAGCTAGGATCGATAGCATTGCAACTTTTCCCGCAGATATGGAGCCGCCTAATATTTCACAAGTTGAATTTAGGCAAGATGTAATTGAAATGGCACTGGTGGGTGACTCTCCCATTACTGAGCTCAAACCCATAGCCAAACAAATTGAAGATGAACTATTACAGTTGAATAACGTTTCACTGGTGTCGCTAGATGCGCCTCAGGACGAAATAGCCATTGAAATCTATCCAGAAACGCTGCGTAAATATAATTTGACTATAGCGGATGTTACCCAAGCTATTAGTCGATATTCAACGAATATCTCGGCGGGACAATTACGCACTGATTCGGGCATAGTCGCCATACGAGTGGAAAACCAATTATACAGTGGCGATGAATTTAGACGTATTCCGGTCAAAATTGGTGCTAACGGAGCCAAAGTGTTACTCGAAGATGTAGCCGAAATAAAGGACGGTTTTACCGAAGGCGAGCGGTACTTTAAATACTCAGGCCAAAACGCCATATTTTTATCAGTTAAAGCCACCAAAGACCAAAATACCATACCCGTCGCCGAATCGGTTAAGGCCTACATAGAAGAACGTAATAAAACGTTACCACCAGGTTTACAAATTAAAACCCTAGTCGATATGACCTTTTATCTGAATGGTCGGCTGGATATGATGTTAGGCAACTTGTTTCAAGGTGCATTATTGGTGGCCTTATTACTGACTATTTTCTTAAGGTTTAGATTAGCTTTTTGGGTAATGGTGGGGCTGCCTGTTTGTTTTTTAGGTGCGGTAATGATGATGCCGGTATTTGGTATCACTATAAATATATTGTCACTTTTTGCTTTTATTATGGTGCTGGGGATAGTGGTAGATGATGCCATTGTCATAGGTGAAAGCGCCTATACAGAGATAGAAGAGAAAGGCGGTGGCGTCGAAAGTGTTGTTCGCGGGGCTAAACGCGTAGCGACACCCGCTACTTTTGGGGTGTTAACCACTATAGCGGTTTTTGCTCCAACGCTGTTTTCATCTGGTCCAGAAAGCGCGTTTTTTGTTAATATTTCCACAGTGGTGATTTTGTGTTTGGTCTTTAGCTTAATTGAATCAAAGTTAATTTTGCCAGCACATTTAGCCCATATGAAATTTACCCCAATCAAAGAAACCAGTTGGCGTGCCAAATTCAACAAGGGATTTTTTGGTTTTGTGAATGGTCCTTATCAACGCTTTATTATCCGTTGCATTGAGTGGCGCTGGTTAGTGTTTGCGGCCTTCCTTGCCATGCTTTTTATTAGCATTGGGTTAATTGAAGGGAATTACGTTCGTATGGTTCCTTCACCGAAAGTGCCCCACGACTTTCCAGGTATCAATATATCGATGAACGAAAATGCTTCTGACATGGCGACTATCGACGCGTTAAAAACCATCGAAAATACCATCCTTGATGTAGACAGAAAGATAATCGAAGAATACGGTAGCAGCATGATGAAAGACATCATGGTGTTTAATCGGGATCGCACTGATGGTCGGATCCTAGTGCCATTAGTAGATGAGGAAGAACGTCATTTTGATGCTTTTGAGTTAGCCAGAAGATGGCGCGAAGAGCTACCCGTCATACCAGGGCTTAAATCTATTACTATCCAAGACGATTTAATGGGTGGTGGCAACGACGATGGTGAATTTGGCTTCATGTTATTTGGCGCTGATATCAATCAACTGAATGCTGCCGGTCGTGAATTTATTGCTATGTTACAACAACAAGAAGGTCTGTTTGATATTAGCTCTTCTATCGATCCTGCCAGCAAAGAAATTCAAATTGATTTGTTACCTGTGGCTTATGATCTTGGTCTAAATCTTTCCAGTATTGCCAGTCAAGTAGGAGCCAGCTTCTTTGGTGGCGAAGCACAAAGGGTGATCCGTGATGGTGAAGAAGTGCGCGTCATGGTGCGCTACCCTAAACTTACTCGCGAACGTTTCGCCGAGTTAAAATATGCGGTTATTACCACGCCAACCGGACAAGAAGTGATGTTAGGTGATGTAGTGACTCTTACAGAAGAGCGTGGTATCAACTTTATTCGCAGAGAACAAGGGTATCGTAGTGTCTATGTCTATGGTTCTATTGATGAAGAACAAGTTGAACCAAACGAGGTGATAAAACAGGTTGAAGAAAAACTCCTGCCTCAATTACAGTCTAATTTCCCTGGGGTTAAATCGGAACTAGGTGGTAGCATCGAAGAACAACAAGCCCAAGAAGATCAGCAAATTACTTTCTTTGTTGCTGGTATGCTAATTGTGTTTATTTTACTTGCCGCGCCTTTAAAAAGTTACGGCCAACCATTGATTATCATGTCCGTTATCCCTTTTAGTTTAACCGGCGCTATTTGGGGGCACTTTTTCTTTGGCATTGATTTAAGCATGATGTCATTTTTTGGCCTTATCGCTGCAGCTGGTGTGGTCATTAACGACAGCTTAGTGATGACTGACTTTGTTAACCAAAGACGTAAACAAGGCCATGCGACTAAAGCTGCAGTAACTGAAGCAGGTTGTGCCAGATTCAGAGCTATTACCCTTACTTCTATCACAACTTTTGCTGGTGTATTACCCATAATGTTTGAAACGAGCTTGCAAGCCAAAATCATAGTGCCTATGGCCGTGGCATTAGGTTTTGCGGTGCTTTACGCAACCTTGGTCACCCTAATTTTAGTGCCTTGTTTGTATATGATTTTAGAAGATTTCAAGGCTTTATTTATCACTCTGTTTAAATTTATTGGCAAAGTGTTTAGCCGAAAAGGCAAAAATATCGGTCCTACCGATACATCCCCCTCAGAAGCCTAAACTTGCGAGTAATAAAACGAGCGCCTTAATCGGCGCTTGTTTCGTTTTAGGGGTAACAGACAATATTTTTCCAGCCCAATTTTTTCACTTTTAATGAGCATAAACATGAAAATTGCCGCTGATTTTAATAAGCGAGAGATAGTGCACAGTACCAACATGCCATGGGTAGATTCACCTATGGCAGGTGTTTCAAGAAGACCCTTAGACAGAGTGGGTGCTGAAGTTGCACGGGCTACTTCAGTAGTTCGTTATGCACCGGGCAGTCACTTTTCTCCACATTTACATGCAGGTGGAGAAGAATTTGTAGTGCTTGAAGGTGTATTTCAAGACGAACATGGCGACTATCCAGTAGGCTCATATGTTCGCAATCCTCCTCAGTCTAGCCATACACCAGGCTCTGAAGCGGGCTGCGTGATCCTAGTCAAGCTATGGCAATTCCAGCCTGAAGATAGAACACCTATGCGGTTAAATATCAATGAAATAGCGCCAATACCGCACACCAAGGTGCAAGGTGTATCGGTTATCCCATTGTTTACCAATAAACACGAACAAGTGTCCGTCATTAATATTCAGCCTAATACACATCTGGAACTAATCCCTGAAGGCGGAGCAGAATTATTTGTTTTACAAGGCAGCGTAACAGAACAACAAGATACATTGTTACAACACAGTTGGTTACGCGCCCCTATCGGTTATCCGTTGTCGCTAAAAACAGCCGAACTTGGCGCAAAAATTTGGATAAAGACCGGACATTTAACCGATGTGGAACAACAGATACAAAGAGCCACTCATTCAATGGCCAATGCAAATGGGTAGTGAAAATGGGTAGTGCAAATGGGTAGTGCAAATGGATAATGTAGATCACATTATACCAATATGAGTATAAATACGCTTTATACTCATATTGGTATATTAATTAGCACTTCATTAGTAGCGGGTCTGTTATTGAGCTGTTATTGGTTATTTAAGTGCCTTCACTTTTTTGCACCTAGGGTAAACGAATACCTATATCGATTCTGCTCTAACAGATACTCTTTATGAGTGCTTGGACTCCACGAATCATCACCGCCTACCCCCATATGCTGATGGTCTATGTGCACATGAATCACATCATCAGCCACTAACTCGTTAGTATGTTTAGCCGCCGCCAATTGGTTTTGGGAATAGCGACTTGTTGCAAATAAGAACTCACCCTGTACTCGTAATTTACCTATTTCGAGTAGCTGGCAATCGCTACGTAAGCCGTTATCAGTTGGGAAGATATAAGGAGTATGCATCGCATCTAAGCTCAAATTATACTCACCAAAACGTGCTGCCGACTTGCGATCTGGATAATTTTCAAATGGCCCTAAACCTAACCATTTAACCTGAATATTGTCTTGTTTAGCTATCGTCAAACTGACACCAACACGTGGCAGTGGTGGCAGCTTTTCATTTAAACGTATATCAATATCAACCTTCACTGCACCGCTATCATTGATGGTATAAGTCCATTGGGTTTGTGCACATAATTCACCTTCAAATTCATAATCAAAGACACAACTAATACGCACGTCTTCATTTGAAGAGTTCGCATTTATCTGGCGACAAGTGCGTTGCCATTTACCAATGCCTGCATCTAACCAGCGTGCTTCCCATGCATTAGGATCAAGGTTATCCACTTCGCTGACACCAATATCGTTATCAAGGGGGGCGCGATAAAAATTATCAACCAAGGGACCGGCTATCACGGATTGGTTGTCTTGCTGCCAGTTATTAATCAGTCCTGTTTGGCGATCAAAAATCAGCGTTAGGCCCGATCCTTGAATGTTAATGGTTTCCTTATTTTCAGTTAGGGTAACGTTTGCTTGAGTGCTTAATTGAGAACTTGGCTGATAACTTGGTTTTGCAAAGGCAGTACAGATTAAACTTTGGCTATTGGCTAAAGCAAATTGTTCGGTTGCCATTACGTGGCCTGCTTCTGCAAAACTGCAATTGTCGGCCAGTTCAACGTCTATATTTAGATGATATTGAGCGCCTGTTTCAAATTGCTTAGAAGGTTTAATGACAATGTTGACTGTGCTTTGTGGTGCGATGCTCAAGCTGACATCACCTTGCTCAACCGCAACACCATTTTGCATCAGTCGCCACACTAGCTTCTCGTTATCTGTGGCTCTAAACACATAGTCACTAAAAATAGAGAGCGTATATTCGTTTCGAGCTAAGGACCTTGTTTCTTTCTTTTTAGCGCCAGTCCCTAACGTAAAACGTAAATGTTGTTGGCTGTATTTAGCTTCAAACAAACTAGGGTGAGCAGTACGGTCAGGAAATAGTAAGCCGTTGATGCAAAATTGCCGATCGTTCACTGTATCGCCAAAGTCTCCACCATATGCCCAATAATGCACGCCGTTTTCATCTGTTTTTGATAATCCTTGGTCAACCCAGTCCCAGATAAAGCCACCCTGCAAACGCGGGTATTCTTTAAAGGCTTGCCAATAATCATCAAAACTGCCTAAGCTGTTCCCCATCGCGTGGGCATATTCACATAAAATAAGGGGCCGGGTTTCACCTGGTAAACTGAGCCACTTTTTAATGGAATATTTAGGCACGGCTTCATCTTCAAGATCATAATCTACTCGCGCATACATAGGGCAAATAATATCTGTGGCTGGAGTGTTAGCACCGCCACCTTCATATTGCACTGGCCGTGATGCATCAAAGCTTTTTGACCAGCCATACATGGCATCATGATTTGCACCATATCCACACTCATTGCCTAATGACCAAATGATAATAGAGGCATGGTTTTTATCCCGCTCTACCATTTGTGTGTAGCGCGACATAAATGCACCTGCCCATTGTGGATCAGCAGCTAATCGGCCCATAGGAAACATACCATGGGTTTCTATGTTGGCTTCATCCACCACGTAAAGCCCTAGCTCGTCACACAACTCATACCAACGAGGGTGATTCGGATAATGAGCGGTGCGTACCGCATTGAAGTTGTTTTGTTTCATCAGTTTAATATCAGTCATCATGTCTGATTCGGATATCACATGCCCATTTTCTGGATGATGCTCATGGCGATTAACCCCGCGTATCAGCAGTGGTTTGCCATTTACGCATAATTGCCCGTCAATAATTTCTACTTTTCTAAAACCAATGTCGTAACCTTCTACATCAACAGTATTACCTTGCTCGTCTTGTAGGCTGACTACACAACGATACAAATTAGGGGTTTCAGCGGTCCACTTTCGAGGGTCTTCAATGGATATACTGTGGAATACTACATCATGCCAGCCGCCTTTTTCATCTACTCTTTTATTATTAGTGTGTTGTGTATGAGGTTCACAGATGGCGGTGTCGCCATCAAATATTTGTACGCTGACTGTATAATTATTCGGTGCATCAATGATAGTTTTGATGTCTAGGGTGGCATCGCGATAACAAGCATCTAAGTCGGGCGTGATAAATACGTCTCGAATTTGCTGTTGCGGTTTAGTCAGTAATATCACATCGCGAAATATGCCACTTAACCACCACATATCTTGGTCTTCGAGGTAACTACCGTCGCTCCAACGTATCACCATCACCGCTATTTGGTTTTTTCCCAGAATCAAAAATGGTTGTAAATCAAATTCACTCGGTAAACGACTATCTTGCGAATATCCAACCCACTGGCCATTACACCACAAATGAAACGCCGAGTTGACGCCATCAAAAATAATATGATTACGTTGTGTCAATTGCGCTTGGGTCACTTCAAATTCAGTTCGATAACAACCTGTTGGGTTATCATTGGGGACAAAAGGCGGATTGACCGCAAAAGGATACTTTACGTTGCAATAAATAGGCTTATCAAAACCCTGAAGTTGCCAATTTGAAGGTACAGGCACTTTTTGCCAGTGGTCATTAGTCTGTTCACCGATAAAGGACTCATCAACTGCTTCAGGTTTGTCGAATAGCTTAAATTTCCACTGACCATTTAACAGTTGCCTTTGAGGATTTTGTTTTTGAAGAGCATCAGCAAGGTTTTTGTAGCCATTAAGTGGACTATGCGCCTTCACCTTATTTATTTGTGTGGTTAATGACGTTTCCCAATCACGGCGCTGAATAATGTAATCTAATGATGTCATGGCATTTCCTGTAGGCATGTTAAATGCGTAATCTTGGGTTTGCTTATGCTACACAATATAGCTAAATCGCTAGGTTTATATTATGCTTAAAACTATCAATTATTTATCCAAAACTATCATTCTTCTTTATGAAAAATCATATTAAAGACCGACTAGATATCGGCCCTAACTGCTATGAACGTTTTATAGATTCAAATGTTCTGGCTGAAATCAAACATCTAGATATCATTTTAGCTGGTTGCTCTAACCTATCAGGAAATTATCACGTAGGGCGAACTGCACCCATTGAACATACGCTGTTTTATACACTTAAAGGGCGAGGCAAATTAACCACTGTAGACAATGAATACCAACTCCTTCCAAATACTTTGGCTATTTTGCCAACCAAGGAAAGTTTTGAGGTGAGTATAGCGGCGGAGCAATGGGACATTATTTGGCTAAACCTTGCGAATACCAAACGTTGGCAACATATCGCATTAGAGCAAGCCGTAGTCATAAGCGATCAAAAACTCAAGCCATTACATTTTGCCATGGAGCTTTTATATAGCGAACCGGATACGATTTTACGCGAAAGTGTGATGCCAATATTAAATCATTATCTGAATGCTACCTTACGAGGTGACAACCAAAACAAGACAAATAATCGACTACATAACTTATTTCAAAATATCGAAAAACGTCTCCAATATAACTGGACAATAGAAGCGATGTGCCAACAATTACACTATTCACCGCCTCATTTACACCGTTTGTGCCAAGCACAATTTGGTAAAAGCCCCATACAAAAACTCATCCATTTACGGATAGAACGCGCTAAGAGCTTATTACTCAGTACTCGATGGCCTGTTCAACATATCGCTACTTATGTGGGGTACACAAATATTTTTAATTTTTCAAAAAGCTTTAAAAAATTATTAGGTGTATCGCCAACTGAGTTTAGACGCACAACCTAAAACACCGAGCCCAGCAGACAAAACAATAAAATGAAAAGTAGCCAGCCTATCCCCAGCAATAGCCCTAAAATATACAATAATTTATCAAAACACTAAGGTGATATATATGTCTGAAAAAAAAGTCAAATTTGAGTTTGAAAAACAGAACAAAAATAGTATTCGATATAAAGAAGTACCAGAAGATGGTATGCCACCTGTCATAGGCAGTATCTATGTTCAAAAGTGGTTTGCTGGCGATAGTAAAAACATTGAAATCACCATAAGTAAAACGGATTAACTTTTAGTCTCTATAGCTTCAATTGGTTGAGTCAGACTCTTATTTGTGCTGACAGTCAATAAACAATTACCCATACATTTCGGCTCAATAAAATAATATGGGTATTGAATAAACACCATTTTCAAAAAAACCAATAATTATTGTGCTTTCAGTAACTTATTCACTGCATTCTTGGGTGTTTTAGCGAGCTTTTGGATTAACCTAAAGGGTACGTCTTGTGCCGTTATTATGTGAGTAATGTCTTCCAACATGACCATCCACAATTTCGCAGTCATTTCTGAGTCGAATAAGGCTCTGTGAAAATCACCCTCCGATGGAATATTTTTATACGTTATTAACGAACCTAATCTATGATTAGGCGCTTGTTGATATAAACGTCTGGCGACCAGCAAAGAGCAAGCAAAGTGGCCTTTATAAGATTTTGAAATCCGCGCTAATTCGGCATCCAAAAAACGTTTATCAAATGACGCATTATGAGCAACAAGGTTATGGTTTCCCATAAAGTCAGCAAACTGTTCCATGACTTCATCACAAGGAGCCGCTTGGCTTAACATACGATTAGTAATGCCGGTGTAGTCTTCAATAAAAGCACTAACAGGTTTGCCTGGGTTCATAAGTGCTTGAAAACGTTCGACCACCTGCCCTTTTTCAAGGCGAACCGCTCCTATTTCTATGGCTCTATCTCCCATACCAGGTGACAGTCCAGTGGTTTCAAAATCCAGAACGATAAGGGTGTCGGCGCAGGTTTGCGTCATATACATTTTGCCTGTGTGGAGTCGTCTAAACTGAGCTGGGTATGACTAGAAAAACATCTTGTTTGTTGTGTCATCGGATCAACAAACGCCAGTTTTTGTGCTAACAGTTGTAAGGGTTTACTGTAATCATCTGGCTTAATTGGCTGTAACTTAGGATAATAATTATCGTTTAAAAGTGGCCAGCCAAGGCTTTGCATATGTACGCGCAATTGATGAGTCTTGCCTGTTATGGGGTTTAGCTCAAATAGAGCTTTGTCGGTTGAACGTTGCAAACAACAAATGCGCGAATGACTGTTAGCCAGTCCTTCGACAATATGCATCAAAAATCTTGGCTCGGATTTCTCCAAACGATTCTTAACTTCCCATTGTTGATTTTCCATCACAGGGTTGTTAAGTGTGCTGGCAATAGCCTGATAGGTTTTGGTGACTTGATGTGCTTCAAATAAACGGTGGTAATGGGCACGAGAGTCAGGATTAACCGAAAATAATACCAAGCCAGCAGTGCCGTTATCGATACGATGCACAGCTTGTAGTTGCTGATTACCACTTTTATGACGTAAGCGATTTTGCAAGCATTCTGCCACATATTTCCCGCCTGGCATAACGGGTAAAAAATGCGGTTTATATGCCACTAAAATTAGCTCATCTTGAAATATGATTTCCTCTGCAAAAGGAATGACTGGCTCACGAACAACTTCGCGATAATAATAAACCCGTTGCTGGGCCATATAAGGGGTTAGTGCACTGATTAAGCTGCCGTCGTGCCAATGTACCTTGCCATCAGCCATACGTTGTTGCCACACGTCACCGGTTATGCCAGGAAACTTAAGAATAAGAAATTCTAGAACCGTTGCTACACCCGGATTGTACTGAGGTAGGCTGAGCTTGGACGGGGCATTAGCTATAGCCATAATGACACTCGTTGTTGATTCAATTAGGATTTTTAAGAGCTAAATTGATGATATCTTAACAAAACAAACATTCTAAGAAAACAAACATGTCAAATATTGATTAGTTATCAGTAACCTTGGAGCCTTCTAACCTTATTTTGGCCCTTATCAATTTTGCTTGGGTGCAACTGGAAGCACATAACTCTAGCCTGCTTCAAACGTTATATAGGCAGAAAGTAGAAAGGCTGAAAGGCTGAAAGGACCTCAGATTATCAAATCAACCATCATATAAACTTAAACCCAGGCAAAGCTTGGTCATTATGAATGTAGTGAAAATGTCTAAGTCCACATGCTTTGCTGGGATAAATTATCAACAACAACTATTCAAATAAGCTTTGGGATCATCGTTTATAGGTTCCGGAGTAGACTTAATCAGGTTTTAAATATGCAATATCGTCTTGATCATCCATACCAAAATCGTAGCCGCCTTCAAAATCATCATTCAATTCATTGGTGACATTGACCGAGAGTTCTAAAATCTCTGGGATATAAACTGCCATATTTTTTTGCGTTGTTATGATTGTTTTAAATTCACTAAAATCTAGCAAAGACGTTTCTTGAAGAAAGTCTCTTATGATAGCTGACTGACTTTCAGAAAAAGTTGACACACAGCCCGCAAATTTTTCGAGTACAGGCTTCAAATCTGTATGACTCAGATAAGTGATAAGTTGGTTGTACCGCTCATTATTAAAAATCTTGTGCTGGGAGTCTATCAGCAGCAAGGCAACGGCTGAATTGAGCAGTTTTTGCAGCTCAAATTTTAAATAGTCTTCATCTGTTTCAGGTATAACCACGTTGGCAGAATATTGTGACGATATACTTTTGTACACGTTTAATAATTTTAAGCTGTCTTCGCCTTTTTTGACCAGATCAGCATGTAATATTGTTATGTCCGACGTGTCATTAGCTGCTAATGCATAAGTAGATAGTTTGATTTGTTTAAAATATTCGCTTGAGATCTGCTTTAATCCAGCATATTTTGCCCAGCCCGCCCTGAAACAGTACACAATACCTTGAGTCTGAATAATCTCTTTCGCTTTTTCAGTACTATTATCGCAATGACTTAACAGTCCTAGATTAATGATCCCTAGTACTATTTCACAGGCTTTTTTAATGTGGTCAGCATAAATAATAGATAAATTGTCAGAGGCAATTCGCAGGGACATATCCGACAATTGTTGCTTGGTTTTATGCACAAACTCCTCAGAAAAATATCCCTCAGCTAAGCCATCTTTTAAAACCAAAAGAACAAATGGTTTATTTCTCAACTCTGCTACTTTCATACTTTCATACTTTTCATCTTTCATCTTTCATCTTTCATCTTATAAAGGCGCAAACATATCGTCTGTGTCCATTTCCACTGCAGTCACTCTTTGTTTATTTGCATTATTTTTTAAGGCTGCTTCTATATTGTCCAAGGTGCCGTTAGTGCTCACTGTCATCACTTCACGATAGGATTCTTCGTCGAGGCTTTTTATCTTGAGAAGCAATTCTTCAATACTGCCGGACACTTGTTCTTCATTATATTCGAGTTCAGAAAAGTCATGTCCAATAAAAGGCAGTGATAAATATAACAAGCCAAAATCATCTTTAACAATAGCTTTAAGTATTTCCCGTTGTTTTTCATCATCCTCATAAGAAAGGAATATTTGTGCAAGTAAACTGTGCGCTTCCGTTTGGGCACAAAATAACGATTCTTCATCCAAATTTTGCCAATACGACGGTTCGACATTTAATAATTTTTTAATGGACTCGGCATCCATTAGCCATGTGGCAATAGAAGGTATAGTGGCATCATGCTCGCGTACAATTTTAGCCACAGTTAAAATGTCCATTTCAGAAAATACCGCTAACATAGCGTTATCACCCTGCTCCGATGCAATTCTTTCTAATGAGGTTCCCGCTCGTCTCCCGCTGTGTTGAGCTTGTTCGGTAATATCGGTGGCGAGAATCAGTGCATTACTAGTCAATTGGTATTCCTCAAAAAGTGTTTAATATTATTCATCATAACCGTAAGTTGCATAAGGACCTTCTTGGTCTTCGTCAGCTTCAATGCTCTGAGGCAATGAAGGTAAAGGCGTGGCATCATAAGTATTATAAAAATGAATGAGCAACACCGCTGTTTTTAACTCATTCTCTGAGTGATTCATCAACTGGGTAATAGTGGCTCTGGCATCAGCATGTACACCAACAAAAGGCTTGATATCAGCCCAAGCAGGTTGCTGTGTAACATCAACCTTGGCTAAATTTTCTGAATCAATTCTTACGCTGCGAGTAATTGCCATTGCCAATTGGTCAACTAAGCCATTAAAAACAGAACTGTTTGAGGCTAATTGGGCTGACAAAACCTTTAGATAGTTTGTCAACAAATCAGGGTTTTCAGGATCGGTCAACGACTCCATATTTTCTAAATACATAGAAAAGTCATCGGACAGATAAGAAGGTATAAGTGTTTCAAATTGCATTTAATGGATCCCTACAACAAGGCATTGTGCCAAAAAGAATCGGCTATTTCTCTTGGGTCAGTGATAATAGTATAAGTACTCTTAATGTATAAAGAGCGCTTTTGTGGGACAGAAATTACGTCATATGCTTTTTGTATTAATTGAAATTTTTCTTTTGCTTCTGCAGCATCGTTCCTATCGGGATGAAATTGATTGGCCAGTTTTCGATACGCTTTTTTAATTTCAGTCGTCGTCGAGGCTCTAGTAACACCCAAGAGTTCAAAATAATCCATAAAATATAACCTAACCCTTGTGCGTATAATTCAACTAAAAGTTGTCTTTAATATTCCATTCTTTATTTTACCTTTAGCGCTGTTATTTAACAATGCCGAGGTGGTATTCATAAGACCTTCTACGAGTCTACATGACAGACTTTAAAAGCTATTTCTCTCATTCGGTTAACAATACTCTAAAATAAGGTTGTTCGCAGTTACCTACATTTATGGGTTAACAAAAATTTCCTTCCAGCCATCTTGGATATCATAAAGACACCTTTGTTGAGGTTTAGATTTCAGATCCAAATAATCCACACTATATGGAATAAAAATAATCACACAAAAATTGTCACTCATTTCAAACAGACTTTGTACATTATTGTTTTGTGCACTTTTGATACTGTCAAGCTCATTGTTATTGACATTAGCTTGACAGCCAAGCCCAGCTAATAAATTGGGTGATACCGGATTTTCATCAAATGGTGCTTTAGGGCTGCTTGAGTAAAAGGGTTGTTGAGCGTTTGTTGACAGGTTTGACCACTGTTGTTTTAAAAGGCTTTCTTTTGTCTGCTTACCTAATACCGGATCTTTATAGTGTGTGTCTAAACAATTAGATATCAACACTACCTCTCCTGCCAGACGGTACTGCTCTCTAGAACCATAAAAATACCAGCAAATTTCAAAATGCGACTTGCCGCCACCTTGCCACTCTTCTATTTTATCGCTCCTTAAGTCAGTCACAGACAAAAGGCTTTGCGTGTTCGACAAGAAACCTCTAAATACCATCGTTCTATTTTTAGGGCGCCCACTTGGGCTCACACTTGCCACTTGATAATGCTTTGCTGGCACTTGACTACGATTAACGTGCAAACTCCTAGCTAATCGCTGGCGCCAAACGGGATATACTATTTCAGTCATTTTACGTCTCAATCATCAATGAAAATAAACCATCAGTAGCCCCACCAAGAAAGCTATGAAAGAATACGTAATACAGCCATAAAATGGCCAAAATTATTAAAATAGAAATAATAGACGCTATCTTTAACCTATACAACAGGCATAAATTCTTTTGGCTTCAAGGTATCTGAGCAAGCTTTTAGGGTGACAAGATGAGCCAGACCAATCTGTTTTGGCCTAGCCACGCTTTAGGTGTTTTTTTGCTAATGAAAAGGTGTAAAAATCGATATCCCAATTCTCATTTATATAAAATAAATCATCATATGCCTGGAAACGTCCTTATTCCCGATATAAATTAGTCGTAACATTAAAATATTATCGGGAGCAACTTCGTCGATAATTCACTCTATTACCATCAATCTGCCAACTAGGAAACGTATTTGATAACTGCACTAACGTGGGTAATACGTATTTCTCCTAAATTTCTTATATGAAAATATTTCCTTATTAGCTTTTGTTTCAAAATAAATGATTGCTCTGCCGTTTTCAGTATTCATAGGGGTTACCTTAATACCTTGCGTACCATTATGTTTTGTCAGAAGCACAATCCCATCTGCAGGCCCGCTGCCACTGACCGCATATTCAATGCCAAATGAATATTCATTTTCAGATATCGTGAATTTAGGCATGCTGTCAGCATTAGTATCACATGCGACGGGCTCATCTATGGTGGTACCGTCTAAACCATCCTCAACGGCGCCTATATTGCCAACACTCACCGCACCGGTAGCATATATATTCCCACAACCAACATCTGAGGTTGCCGCACCAAACGCGCTGCCCACAAATGCGGAGCCTAAAAACTGCGTGCCCGCACCGAGTGTGACTGTGGTGCCAACGTTCCAGATGATAGTCGCGGTATGGTTGTTGGGAATGTTAGTTTTAAATACTGTACCTGCACCAACCGTCAGTGCCTCGCTGAGATTAATAACCCAAACGTGGTTCATCGGAACGCCAGGTGAATTATTGACGAAAAATTCAACCGTCGAATTAGCCGCCAAACTGATCGCACTACCCTTATGGACACCAGGTTCTAAAGAGACAAACCCTCCCATAACAGTAGATAAAGAATAGGTATCGGACACTTTTGTGTCGATAAGTGTCGATAAAGCGTCCTGCGCTAAACCTATACGTGCGATTGCTGCTGCCATATTCGTAGTATTATGTATATTTTCTGCCCCTGTGATGTCCATGTTAGCCCAAGCCCTTAAAGCCTCATGATCGGGAATAGCGCCAGCGTTTACCTTATAAACGTCAACAACCGCGCCTTCGGTAGTAGTCACTCCAGTGTGGATATTTGGGGCATGAGCACTCGCCGCGATACCCGCGGCAGCGCCACAAATAACCAAAACCGTTAAGCATGTTTTTAATAATAAATTTTTCAAGTATTACTTCCATTTAATGTAATGCGGAATACCCCATCAGGAGGTAAATGTATTTCCGAGGTAAAGACTTCCGATGAATCAACATTTATTGATGTGAATTGACTGAAAATCTGATTTTATAAAGAGGCGTTGGCCTATATACTTATACTGAGCACGCTACTTAGCATTTTTTATGCCAACAAAAAATACTCTATATAATACAATGTGTTATACAATTTTTAATTTATATATATGTAAAAGAAACCGACTCATGCATTTGGATTATAAACGCATTATTTATTGGCCTACCCCCCCCCTTGTTGATAATACTGACGTGTAAATATTACTGACACTCTTTAATTGGCTAAAAGTATATAAAATAAACAGGTTATGTGTGCGGGCTATCAACGGGCTCTGCCAACGCTTGACTTGCCGTGATTTATTAATAATGTGGTGAAAGGGATATGTTAAAAGGCAGAACAAGCACCTCCAACTGTTATACAGACAAGTTCTGAATGTTCCTATGGTTTATGATGATGGACTGCTTTATTCAAGCAGACTTATCTAAGGCATTGTTTTACTTTGTGGGGGCTTGAGCTTGCACATTATCTATCCTGATGAACTGTCATAAGACCCATCAGTGTTCTTAACTATGCACGCTATAATGTCGCAACACCGTATTGTTTGCCCCTTTCAATATCGATGTTACAAACCTGTTTAAGTCTTTTCGCCCAGATCATCAATGGATGCTCTTGCGTCCTTGCTGTTCCTGGTATATGGGCAACGCTTGTTTAGCTCGTGTTATTGTTAAGCGGAATTGACTAACTGGCGAGGGGCCAGCAGGGCTGTTGCAGTTTATTCCAGATAATCAGGCAGTCTAACTCATCCCTTTAGCCGCGGAGCAAGGCAAGTATTTTCTCGGGAGTGGTTTCATCGGTGTGATCCGCCCAACCTGCTACCTGCTGTAGCTGAGCTTGTACAGATAAGCGGTCAGCTAGTTCGTTACCCTCGGAGCCCAAATGGGCCCTGACATGAGTCATCTGTACCTTTTTGATTAGCGCACGACTTAGGGCGTAACATTCTTTGATTAACTCAAGACTTTGTATTGGGGCGCTACCCCCTTTAGTCCAGTTCTTTTTCTTCCAATCCTCAGACCAAACAAAAACGACCTTAAGGGAATAATCCGAGTCGCTTAGAATTTCAACCGGTAGACCCTTTTCGAGATAATGATGGGCTAACTTTATGGCCTATCTTAAAGCGATTCACTCAGCAGTATTATTGGTACCGTTAGGTGAATGGTAACCGTATTTTAAAGTGGTTAGCTTGCCATGCCCATACATCACAAGGCCAGAGCCGGTGACCCCTGGATTAGGATCGCAAGCGCCATCGGTGTATATCTGTACTGGGTACTGATATACACCCCTCAGGAGTGCTGCTAGTTGCGGGCGCTTGGTAGACTTTACGGATGACGCTTCAGGTACGTTGAGGTGTTACCAAGGTACACGTCGGTCTCTTCTCTAGTGGGAAATGATTTGAATACTGCGCCAGAATAGCCCTTGGTTGATGATTGACAGGCCGCCCATGTGGTGAATATACCGATTTTATGGCCCTTAAGTACTGAGTAAAACTTCTTAGCCATTATGGTTTCTTAAAATTCATGATCATGTTTATTATTATCGAACTAGACATGCGGCCATTTATCTGCAAAATCCAAACAGCAAAATACAAACAGCAAAACCCTAACAGCAAAATCCAAACATTTATCTGCACTCTTTAGGTCGCTTTGGTATCTACCTAAACAAACACAAACGATTTACCACCACAAAAGAAAAGGAGCGCTGCGCTACACAGAGAAAAGAGAAAAATACAGTGAATAGAAGTAAAAAGTAGTCTCGGAAAATTTGACGTTGATTACATTAGCAATAATTGTGATGGAGGTCTTCATCATTATCACTTGTCAGAAAATGACGATGTGTGTTTTTACATTAAAAAATCAATAACGTTTATCTTTCAACTGGCCTGCCCTTGATGCTGCTGGACCAATCAAAATGTAAGGCCATTATTTCTTTACACTTCTTTACACTTATAGTGCAGATTAACTTAAAATAGCGGCAACTCATTAATTTCACTTGGGAATTCTGACGTAGATGAATTCTATTGTACCCAGTATATTCGGTCGAATACTTTCTAATAAATTACCATTAGCTTTTAACGAGCATGCCTTAGCCGTTACACACAACCAAACTAACCAGCAAATTCAATGGGGTGAAATAACCACTCCGATATCTTTTAAGTTTGGTTTTTTGGGTCAAACTATCCATTTTTCGACTGCTGACCAAAACGTCACATTAACGATGATGGGTTATCATAGTGATCACTTTTTAAAAACGCGTTTTGACCAGTATTGGGTTGACGCGAATATAGCTAAACTTGATGCTTTGCTTGATAAAATAGCCAACATTCTGAGCCATGGTTTTTTACGTCAGTCACGCATCAGCGACATTAAAGCCTTAGCGCTACAAGAGCATAGTCGTTGGTTTCCATGGATTAAGGAAAGTAACACCTTAGCGTTGATAGATAAGAAAATTCAATTATTAGACAAATACTCAAAATGGGATA
>JAWUXU010000098.1:0-10831 GCA_034111145.1 Paraglaciecola sp. | reverse complement strand
AGCTTGTCAGAGTTTAGGATACCTTGATACCTAAATTAGAGATCACTTAATCGCTAACTTTAACATTTTATTTTCGATCCTAATGTCAGAAATCGCCGTAAAGAAATTATTGAAAACTCTAAGAAACGATTTTATATGAATCCAGATTTTGAGATCCCTTTATTTCCGCTATCGGCACATATATTGCCTGGAGGAAGGATGTCATTGAAGATATTTGAACCCAGGTACGTACGTATGGTCAAAGAAGCTTGTCGGGCTGACAGCGGTTTCGGTGTATGTATGTTAAATTCACAAGGGGACAAATACAAAAATGAACATATTTACCCCATAGGAACATTCGTAAAGGTTGTCGATTTTGATCTAATGGACGATGGTTTCTTGGGAGTAACAGTTCAAGGATATAAATGTTTTAATGTTATATCTATAGCAACTGAAAGTGATGAATTGAGGACCGGAAAATGTGAGTGGTTACAAGAATGGACAACAAATTCTGAAGTTCACTCCATAGCCCCGATAGACGAAAGATTGATGGAGATTTTTGATAAGTATCCTGAACTTAAAGCGTTATACCAAAATCCTCAATTCAATGACACTATATGGGTGATTTATCGATGGTTAGAACTATTACCGGTAAATGCAGAACAAAAGCAACAACTATTGCAACAAAAAGATTGTGTCAAAGCCCTAAATTTTCTGACATCGTTGGTGGAATGATCCTTTAACCAACTGGGTAAGTAATAATTATTATCATAAAGTTAATGGTGTAAGTAAATGTTAGTTGGAATAACCTTGGAACCTAAGCTTATTAATTCCATAAAACCAATAGAGTGTGCTGCCGAAATGTCGGAGTACTTAAGTATCGTCGCTGAAGAGCGTTGTAAGCGTTCATTTTCTAAGATATTTAGCTATTTTGCCCCGAGACTTCGGTCATATGCTTTAAAACAAATGGGTAATGAAGCACTTGCAATGGAGCTGGTACAAGACACTATGTCTAATGTTTGGCAAAAATCTCACCTTTTTAATTCAGAAAAAGGTTCGCCTTCTACTTGGATATTCACAATAGCCCGAAACATCCGGTTTGATATGCTAAGAAAGCAGCGTAACCGCAAAGAAGATATATGTTCCGATGACCTCTGGCCCATTTTGTGCGAACAAACGCCAGATGTAAATGAAGTGTCTTTAGATCATCAAGTCACTATGGATGAGATTAGTATTCTGTTTGAATCTTTACCAAGAAAACAAAAGCTTGTAATTGAAGCTATATATATAGACGGAAAGTCTCAGCAAGAAGTTGCAAATGAGCTCGAAATACCTTTAGGCACCGTGAAATCCAGAACCAGACTCGCCTTGCAGCGTTTAAAAGAGATGTTAAAAGATAATGATTAGTTTCCATCCCAAATATACAGACTTAAAATCGTTTTCAGCTGGAAACTGTGAACCAGCAATGGCCTTAATGATTTCTGCTCATGTTGATATGTGTCAACAATGTAGGCATAAGTGCATTGATGTGCAGGCAGAATTGGCTGGTGAATTATTTGCCCCGGAATCGCATTCTGCACCTCTAAGTAGCCAATATTTTGAGATGATGAACAACATTACAAGTTCTAATTTGATTGAATCGATTTCTCAAGAATCCGAAATTTCCTCCATAGAATTAGACGGAAAATTTTTTGAAGTACCAAGAGCTTTGAGACGCCATATACAAAACACCGGAAATTGGTCGCGCTTGGTCGGTAAATTATGGCAAGCACCAGTTGACCTTGGCGATATCGGTAAAGCAAATTTTATGTACATGGAAAAGGGTGGACGCGTACCTGAACATACTCATAAGGGCACAGAAATTACATTAGTAGTGGATGGTCAATATGGAGATGGTATTGCAGAATATGATTGTGGTGATTTTACTATTATGAATAACCAACAAAATCATTTACCACATTCTGAGGCAGACGATGGGTGTTTAGTATTTACAATAGTTGATCAGCCGCTACATTTTACCGCTGGCATTGCTAGGTTATTAAATCCATTTAGTCATTTGTTTTTTAAATAAAGTACCAATCAAAAAAAACGCGCAATATGCGCGTTTTTTTTGTGGCGACTGTATCAACTAATAAAACTACTATCCGGATAATTTAATTTAAGCGTTTTCATTGCATTATTTTTTAGGTCGTCTAGCTTAAGTTGGTCGTAACATTCAACCATTATTTCAAGTGCTTCCTTTACATGAGTAGTGTCAGGATAATTTTCGATTACATATCTACCGCGGTTAGCCGCTGCAACATATGCATCACGACGCATATAGTATCTTGCGATGATTATTTCATATCTCGCTAATCGACTTTTAATATGCAACATTCTTTTTTGCGCATCCGCTGCATACTTACTATTTGGATATTTTTCAATTAGACGCCTAAAATCATTAAATGCTTGACGAGAGTGGCTCGGGTCACGGTCCGCTCTGTCAATTCCTACTAATTCCTGGAAAAGATTACTGTCCATCTCCATATTTGTTAGACCACGCATATAGAAAACGTAATCAACGTCAGAATGGTTAGGATTGAGTCGAGTAAATCGATCAATGGTAGCCAAAGCCTCATCTGTTTTACCCGTTTTATAATAACTATAAACAAGATCTAGCTGAACTTGGTGTGACAAGGGGCCAAACGGAAAACGTGCGTCCAATGCACTTAAGGTTTGTGTTGCTGCATTAAAATTGCCAGAGAGCATTTTTTCTTTTGCGTCTTCATACAAACTTTGAGCAGTTCTACTGCGAAGGACTAAGTCAACATCTTCATCTTCCGGGGCCGATGAACATCCTGCCACCAGAACAAAAACGCTAACTATTATAATATTTTTTATGTTCATATTGCTCTTATTCACTCTCATTTCCATTTCGATTGGCTATGTATGATTCATTAGGGGTAAAAATCCGTTAGAATGGGATTTTACTAAACCGATACCAAACCGATAACAAAGCGCATTCTACCCTAGCAAATTGGGCTATGCACATATAAATCATTACGAAACACTTTCAGGAAGTTTATTGCATGTCTACCCCACATGAAAAAATTCAATTACAGGCAATTGTGCCTCAAAACTTATTTGGCAAACGACTAGATCAAGCATTGGCCGAAATGTTCCCTGATTATTCGAGATCACGTATAAAAGAATGGATTTTGGCCGATAACGTCAAAGTAGAAGGACAAATCCTCAACAAGCCTAGAGAAAAATTAGTAGGTGAAGAGTTTATTGAAATTGATGCTCAAATTGAAATGCAGGTTCAGCATAAGGGCCAAGAGATTGACTTAAATATTGTATTTGAAGACGAGCATATTCTAGTTATCAACAAACCTATGAACTTAGTGGTGCATCCTGGAGCAGGCAATAGTGATGGTACCGTGTTAAATGCTCTGCTCAATCATGCTCCTGAAATTGCTAATGTACCCCGAGCAGGAATTGTGCATCGTCTCGATAAAGATACGACTGGTTTAATGGTAGTGGCTAAAACGATACCAGCACAAACCCATCTGGTAGGGCAACTGCAAGCCAGAGAAATTAGCCGAGAGTATGAAGCCGTTGTTGTTGGAACTATGGTAGCTGGAGGTACTGTTGATCAGCCAATTGGCCGTCATCAGACTAAACGTACTAGCATGGCGGTACGGGAATCAGGCAAACCTGCAATGACACACTATCGGGTAAAAGAAAAATTCCGTGCTCACACTTATATTAGATTAAAGTTAGAATCTGGTCGTACCCACCAAATTCGGGTACACATGTCCCATCTCCGTTACCCATTGGTAGGTGATCAAGCGTATGGTGGTCGTCCAAAACCACCAAAAGCCTGTAACGAAAATATGGTGAATATGTTAAGGATGTTTCGCCGACAAGCTCTTCATGCAATCCAGTTAGAATTAACTCACCCTGCAACAGGTGAATGGTTAAGTTGGAAGGCACCATTACCAGAAGACTTCGTAGAACTGTTAGAGGTACTCAGAGAAGACAAATCTGAGCACGGCAATGGGGAAGTGTAATTTTGCTAAAGCAGAATTACATTCATCCACATTGGCCAGCACCTAATAATGTTAGAGCCTTCACTAGTTGCAGAGGTGGAGGCTTTAGTCAACTGCCTTACGATTCGCTTAATATTGCTCAACATGTTGGTGACAACCAAGGTTTAGTCAATAAAAATCGTGAATTATTACCCAATTATCGGAACTTCACTTGGCTCAATCAAACCCACAGTAATATCTGTGTAGACTTAGATATACAAAGAAATACTACAGATGGAGTGTTACAAGCAGATGCCTGTTTTTCCACTAGCAAAAATCAAGTTTGTGCTGTTATGTCTGCAGACTGTTTGCCTGTTTTGTTTTGCGACCAGCAAGGTACCTGTGTTGCGGCAGTTCATGCTGGTTGGCGAGGTTTAGCGAACGGTGTGATAGAAAATACAGTGTCAAAAATGCCGGTTAATCAAACGTCTTTAATGGCTTGGATGGGTCCGGCCATTAGCCAAAGACACTTTGAAGTAGGAAAAGAGGTAAAAGAAACTTTTTCGGATTACCCAGAGGCTTTTAGCAACAATAATCACACTACTGATAATAAATATTTTGCCAATCTGTATAACATTGCTAAACGGAAATTGTTCTCTATTGGAATAACACAGGTTTTTGGTGGTGAATATTGCACTTACCAACAAGCTGATTTGTTTTTCTCTCACCGCCGGACCACTCACCAAAACTCGAATAACTCAAATTCCATATCTACAACAGGAAGAATAGTCAGCGCCATTTACTTGGATTAAAATTTATTCTAAAAATTAAATACTCATTATAAGCTTAATGTATTTATCAAAACCTTATAATTTATTGAGTCTCTATATTTGGAGCTATTTGCTTCGTTTAGCTTGATTGGGATCTTATCTATATTAAAAGTGATTTTTTTCAACAGACTTGTTTAGTATGTAAATTGTACCCATAATCAAACTATTAAAAGTTGTAGTGGGGTGATTATATGCGCTTAGATAGTTTTACCAGTAAATTTCAAACGGCTTTATCAGAAGCTCAATCTCTGGCCTTAGGTCGAGATCATCAATATATAGAGCCGGCACATTTGATGACTGCCTTGCTTAACCAGCAAGGCGGCTCTGTGCGTCCCTTATTTGACCAAGCCAATATTAATGTTAATAATTTGAGATCTGCCCTATCAAAGGCATTAGACGCACTGCCTAGAGTTGAGGGGACTGGTGGGGATGTACAACTCGGTAAAAGTACAGTTGTGCTGCTTAACTTAAGTGATAAAATCGCCCAAAAACGAAAAGATGATTACATCACCTCTGAAGTATTTGTTTTGGCTGCTTTACAAGATAAAGGCAGCTTAGGAGAGTTACTTAAACAATCTGGTGCAGATCAAGAGAAAATTGATAAAGCCATAGAAAAAATGCGTGGGGGACAAAAAGTTACTGATCCAAACGCCGAAGATGTGCGCCAAGCACTAGACAAATTCACCACCGATTTAACAGAACGCGCCGAACAGGGGAAGTTAGATCCAGTTATCGGCAGAGATGATGAAATACGGCGTACTATTCAAGTATTACAACGCAGAACAAAAAACAACCCAGTACTAATTGGTGAGCCCGGCGTAGGTAAAACAGCGATTGCTGAAGGGTTAGCACAGCGTATTATTAACTCTGAAGTGCCAGAAGGATTAAAAAATAAACGTGTGTTGTCCCTCGATATGGGATCACTAATAGCAGGTGCAAAGTTTCGCGGAGAGTTTGAAGAGCGCTTGAAAGCAGTGCTTAACGAACTGAGTAAAGAAGAAGGCCGGGTAATCCTATTCATTGATGAATTACATACAATGGTGGGTGCAGGTAAAGGCGAGGGTGCTATGGATGCAGGTAATATGCTTAAGCCTGCATTGGCAAGAGGAGAATTACATTGTGTCGGTGCTACTACGTTAAATGAATATCGCCAATATATTGAGAAAGACGCGGCTTTGGAACGGCGTTTTCAAAAAGTATTAGTAGAAGAACCTAGCGTGGAAGATACCATTGCAATATTACGCGGTTTAAAAGAACGATATGAACTACACCACTCCGTAGAAATAACCGATCCGGCTATTGTGGCCGCTGCATCTTTATCACACAGATATATTAGTGACAGACAATTACCTGATAAAGCTATTGACCTTATTGACGAAGCTGCATCGAGTATTCGCTTGCAAATGGACTCCAAACCGGAAGATATGGATAAGCTTGAAAGGCGGATTATTCAACTTAAGCTCGAAGAACAAGCCCTCGCTAAGGAAAAAGATGAGGCAAGTCACAAACGTTTAGAGTTAATAGAATTAGAGCGAGAACAAGCTGAACATAAATTTTCAGCTTTTGAAACTATCTGGATTGCAGAAAAACAAGCGATGCAGGGTACGCAATTAATTCGCTCTGAATTAGAACAGGCCAAACTAGACCTAGAAATTGCCCGAAGGGCTTCTGACCTTAGCCGGATGTCAGAATTACAGTACGGCAGAATTCCTGAGCTGGAAGCCAAGCTTGAATTAGCCACTGAGTCTGAAACGCAAGAAACCACGTTGTTAAAAAACAAGGTCACTGAAAGTGAGATTGCCGATGTTCTATCTCGCTGGACAGGCATACCTGTTTCCAAAATGCTTGAAGGCGAAAAAGCTAAGTTATTGTCAATGGAAGCGGCTTTACATCAAAGGGTAGTGGGGCAGGGCGAAGCTGTCACTGCAGTATCTAATGCCATTCGCCGCTCTCGAGCCGGACTATCCGACCCTAACCGGCCTATAGGCTCTTTCTTATTCTTAGGACCTACGGGGGTCGGCAAAACAGAGCTTTGCAAAACCTTGGCTCATTTCTTATTTGATACTGAAGATGCCATCGTACGTATTGATATGTCTGAATTTATGGAAAAACACTCTGTAGCACGTATGGTGGGTGCACCTCCTGGATATGTGGGATATGAGGAGGGGGGGTATCTTACAGAAGCAGTTAGGCGCAAACCTTACTCAGTTATCTTGCTCGATGAGGTGGAAAAGGCCCATCCTGATGTGTTTAATATCTTATTACAGGTATTAGATGATGGTAGGTTAACTGATGGTCAAGGTCGTACTGTTGATTTTAAGAATACGGTGATCATTATGACCTCCAATCTTGGCTCGGATATTATTCAGGAAGTCAGCGTTGAAAATAATTATCAACAGATGAAAAGTCTAGTGATGATTGCTGTTGGCGAACATTTCAGGCCAGAATTTCTCAATAGAGTGGATGACATTGTTGTTTTTCATCCACTGGGTAAAGAGCAGATCACAGCGATAGCGAAAATACAGCTGAGGTTTTTGAGAGACCGACTGGCAGAAAAAGGTTATAAATTGGAGTTAAGCGCTGCTGCTTTAGATAAAATTGCAGATGCAGGTTTTGACCCTGTTTATGGTGCAAGACCCTTAAAACGTGCTATTCAAACTGAAATTGAGAATCCATTAGCGCAAAAGATATTGTCTGGAGACTTGGCTACGGATAGTAGTATAAAAATTGACTTAAAAGATGGAAAACTCACAATCGATTGAATAAACAGCCCAGCCGCTATAAAGGCGCGGTAAACCAGTTATTTGATGCTGCCAACTTTCAATTAAATAACTGACTATTATATTGCTGATAATAGTTTTACTGCAGCCTCTCGTTCATTAAATATAAGGTTTGATGACAAAGCTCGTGCAGTTCTACTTTTGTTTCAGATACATGTCCCAATTTGTTCAATGTGTAAGCAATATGTTAGCGAATAACTGGGTTATTGGATTTTATTGCATAAGCCTGTCGCAATGAAACTAAACCTTCTTTGTAACGTTCCATTTGAACTAGAATCAAACCACGGGTGTCTAGAACTGAAGGCATAGTTCTAGCATTTTCAAGTGCCTTTTCAGCATGACTTAATGCGATACTCAAGGCTTCGCTTATATAGATGTTGGCAAGGTTATTTAAGATAGAATAATCATTAATGAATCTATATTTTTCGATTAACTTCGAATAATGAAGCTTAGCCTCTTGCCATTTATTTTGATTCATTAAATGGTAAGCCAATAATTTTCTGCGCCAGTTGTTATCAGGCTGTTTGCAACTAACCGTTGGACTAAAACCAAAAAATTTTGCTCTTTTACGCCTCTTCTTGCAAGTTCGTATTAGCGAATTAAGGGTAGTTGGTATTCATCCTCTAAGGTTAGCGCTTCGGTATAATAAGTATGGGCAGGTATAAAGTCTTGTTTCGCTGTTGAAATATAGCCCTTTAAGAGTAAAATATTGGGATTTTTATCATATGTTTTTCCATTTTATTCATTACATGTTGTGCAATTTGATTTTCATTTAGTTGTAAATTTAATTTTGCGTATTTTAGATTTAGAGTTAGGTTTTTTGGTAGATAAGTCAGTGCTTTAAGCAAGCGGTTGTTGGCGCCCTCATAGTCATCCACAATCTGTTGCATAGAGCTTAAACGGAACAACATTTTGGGATTGTCTAACCATAAACTGTATAGTTTTGACGATTGAACTTTGGCGTCGTCAAAGTCTCTGTTTACAATTAGTATTTCAGCTTTTCTTATTGCGAACTCTTTATCTAACTGGGCTTTCTCGACTAGCCTTTTCACAAGTAACAAGGGCTTCATCAGTTTGTTCAGCTTTCAAGTATAGGTCTAACAGTAATATCTGTGCGCCTCGATTTTTCGACTCCAGTAAAATAAGATTTTCGAGTCTGTTTATAGCTATAAGTAAATCATTACTTTCAGACTCAACAATGGCAAGTTGCAATTGTGATGCGCTATGTCTTGGTTGTTCCGCGACTAGGATATACAACAGCGTTTTAGCTTGTACAAAACGATTAGTATTTTTGAGTCGCATAGCTTGATTAAATCGGCCTGCGAAGTGTGTTGGGAAAATCGCAAAAACATTATCTATTACTACTTGAACACCACCGTAACGTTCAAGTCTTAACAGAGCGGCTGCTTTTAGGTTCTAATAATCAACGTTGCGTTCATCGTTTTTAGTGAGTAAATCAGCTGTTTTTAAAGCATCTTCAAATTGACCATTTTGTAGATACAAAAACCACGAGCCATTAATAAACCAATATTTTCTGGATTCCTTTGATTGTTATTTTCAATGAGTTTGATTGCCTCTTCTACCTTGCCTCGAGCAACTAGAGCTTTTTATGCTAATAAAACGACTTTGATATTATCTGGATATACCCCTCTGAGTTCTGTCAATAAATAATCAGCTTTGAAGTCTTTGTCATTTTTTAAATACAAATTGGCAGGTTTAAGGGCTATGTTTAAATGTTGAGTTAAATTTAATGCAACACGCTCTAAAAACTGCATAGCAGCTGCATTTTGCCTGTAGATACGTAAATTTCTGCCAAAATATTAGTTGCATTGATATTTTCGGGGGGTTTATCTACGTAATTTCCTAATGCTTTTCTAGCTTGCTCAAATGTACCTTGAATATATTTTGTCATTCCTTTAACAAACAGCAGTGAATCCTTTTTATTATATTGTTCTTGTAAAACAGTAGACATCTTATTGCTGAGCTTTTGAAAGCACCCAACTGTTCAGTAACATCGCAAAAGGATCATCTGGTGTTTGTTTTACGATTTCTTCTGCTAGCAATTTGGCTTCAACAAATTCATTGTTTGAAATTAATACATAGACCAAAGAACGTTTATAACTGGATCTTTTGGTTCAATTTTAAGAACAGTTTTATAATCTTGAATAGCAACAAGCAAATTGTCATTCGTCTCAGAAATTCTGTCTTTAAGATGCCAAGTTCTATGATCATTTGGAACGATGTTAAGATATTTCATCGTCTGTTTTCTGCGCTGGATAAATCATTTTTACTTAAATCAAGATAAGCCAAACCAAACTGTCTATTGCTCTTGTATTGCTTGGAAAAAGTTTCAAAACCTGATCGTATTCGTTTTTAGGTTTTTAGTGGTTCGCCTAAATTACTATAAGCGGATGCAGACAACATCTTCCACTCCAAGTTATTATTATCAGTAAGTTTAAACCCTATACCTAGGTCAATCACATCTTGATACTGATGGTTAAAAACAAGAACATTACCTAGAGGTTGTATAATTAGGTTTATATCAATTATATATTCAACGGCCTAAATTCTTTGATAGCTTCATCATAGTAGCGGTTACGTGTGAGGATTTGACCTTTAAGTAACTTTGCAGGTAAGTTTCTAGGGTTGTCCTGTAGTGCAGTTTTCAAATGAACATAAGATGCGTCGTACTTCTGTTGCTGAAATGCTTGTAACGCAGATTCATAATAATTGTCGGCTGCAAGAGCGCTAAAACTTCCAACATATATCAAGCAATATATGGTTAGTAATTTAATGTGCATTGTCATGTTCTGAACCTTTTTTTTCGAGCTTGTAACGGGTGAGAGCAAATGGGTTTTTTAAGAGTATGGGTGTTAAGGAAAGGAGTATTGAAAATTATCAGTTTAAAGTTTAGGAACAATTAGAAGAGATGATAACCTCATCCCCTCTGTCATTATAATTTTTGCCGGGTCTATATTGCCTTTAACTACCTTCTACGAGCAGCTATTCCAATATTCCAATATTCCAATAAACTAAGCAGCATTAAAGCTAGGTTGATGGAGCTGCCACCACATTGGGCTCTGTTGTTGTGCCAGTATATTCCAATTAACAAATGAGTCTTAAGTAAGTAAATTTTTAGGCTCGTTTATTCTGTTCAAAGATCTGGTTAAATAATTCATTACGTTCTTTTTGAAGTAATTCAGCACAAGCATTATCTGTCATTTCCATAGCT
>JAWUXU010000097.1:0-18308 GCA_034111145.1 Paraglaciecola sp. | reverse complement strand
GGCAATCAAGTGATAGTGCTAGATAACCTTTGTAACTCTTCACAGGAATCACTTAATCGTGTTGAAGAATTAACCGGCAAAAAAACCATTTTTGTGCAGGGTGATATTCGCGATCACACCATTTTAGAATTACTTTTTTCTAAACACAAAATTAATGCGGTTATTCATTTTGCTGGGTTAAAAGCAGTAGGTGAATCGGTAAATAAACCCCTTAATTATTATAATACCAATGTGTATGGCACCCTAACGCTTTGCGAAGCCATGAAAAAGTATGCCGTGAAAAATTTGGTGTTTAGTTCATCCGCCACTGTTTACGGTGATCCTGTTGAACTTCCCCTTCGTGAAGATATGCCAACGGGTGTACCTACCAATCCATACGGTATGTCAAAATTGATGGTTGAGCTGATTTTACGTGACCTCTACAAATCAGACAATAACTGGAACATTGCACTGTTAAGATATTTCAACCCTGCTGGAGCACACCCATCTGGTCGTATTGGAGAAGATCCAAATGGCATCCCAAACAATCTGATGCCCTTTATTACCCAAGTAGCCACAGGTAAGCGTGAGAAATTATCTGTCTATGGAAACGACTACGACACGCCAGATGGCACGGGGGTTAGAGATTACATTCACGTAGATGATCTAGCAGCAGGTCACTTAAAGGCCTTAGATAAGCTGTACACAAGCCCTGGCATTGTAACTTACAACCTCGGCACAGGTCAGGGATACAGTGTTTTGGATATGGTCAAAGAGTTTGAAAAACAAAGTGGCAAGGCTATCCCTTATCAATTTGTACCCCGCAGAGGCGGTGATGTTGCTGCTTGTTATGCTGATCCTAAGACGGCCAGCGAAGCCTTGGGTTGGCAGGCCACCAGAGGTCTGGCAGAGATGTGCAAAGATTCGTGGAATTGGCAAGCAAACAATCCTGAAGGTTATAAATAGTACCTGTAAGTAAAAGATTTTGAAGCGGTTTACATACTATTTTTGTACCACAGAAGTCACCATTTTGATAAAAAAAGAAAACAGTCATTAAGACAAAAGCCATTAGATGTTTACTTTGACAACACTTTATTTTTTGTCATTTATTTTTTGTCTTTTATCTTTTGTCTTAATGTTTAATTACTGGTCTCTTTAAAACTAAATATGTCCGCCCTTAACCCGCAATCCTCTGGGGTGTTATGGTTGCTGTTTCGTTGTAACTTTATTTTGGCATTTGCTAGTCTCTAGCTAGTGCTGTTATAAGTCATCCAAAAAGGCATCGATATCATCTTCTAATGCTTCTTCTTCTTCGGACTTTTCAATCAACCCATCCTTAACTTTAAATTCCAAATTTTGGAAATAAGCATTTTTCACAAAAGCATAGGGATCGGCCGATGAATTTAGCTGTTGTTCTTGTTGTATCAGCAATGCTCGGCCTTCTAATATTTTAATGCCCACTCGCATAAGGTTAAAATACAGATTGAGTCCGTTCATAGGAAAATATGATATATCAACAATATCACCCACAGAACTGCGTATATCACTTGGTCCTCGAGCAGGCATCATCAAATACGGTCCTGTTCCTAGCCCATATTTCCCTAACACCTCTCCAAATTCCTCTACATCACGGTCTAAACCAATTTCACTGGCGACGTCAATTAAGCCTAATAATCCTACAGTAGAGTTGAGCATAAAACGCCCAAAACTGATAAAAGAACCATTCAGCTTACCTTGTAATAAATGATTAACTCCGTTGGAAGGCTCTTCTAGATTTCTAGCCAAGTTGATCAAACCTGTACGTGCTATTTGCGGCATATAATCCGCGTAGATCACTGCAGTAGGTCGTAATACATAGGCGTCTAAAATTTCGTAATTAAAATCCCACATAATCCGATTAAATGGCTCTAATGGATCGTTAGGATCGTTAAGATCGTTATAAACCTGCACTTGTTCGGAAGCAGCCTGGGGAGCAGCACATCCACCCAGGAACATTAGTACTGACGCTAAAAAGATAACATACACCCTGTTCATAAAAATTCCCTGTCTATCGTTATTGTTTCTTGCGTCATCTGGTTTTCACTCAGAATAGCGATGCCTTCACCTTGAAACTCACCTAATGATTGAGCTACGTTTTCATCTAAAGATATTCTAGCAACCAACTTAGCTTGTTTTAATTGCGTTAAATTATAATTTGGCATCATGGCATTGTCATTAGACAACTCCACAATAATTGGAAATTCACCTAGAGGCATCTTCACTACTGCAGCGGGCATTCTAACCTGCCCAGTACTTTCTTGTGCAAATACGAATAGAAACCCATTTTTAGGTAACTTTGACTGCAAATTATCGCTTATGTTTACCGTCACTGACACTCGTTTTGAACCTGTCTCGTTAGCAGATAGTGCAGACGGATCCTGAACCAATTCCTGACTAGCTTGGCTTAACTCTGCTTTTAGTTGCAATATACGTTGGTTAACAGTCAAAAAATTAGGATCAGTTTGGGGTATAAAAGTGACTAGCCTTTGCCAATTTTCTAGTGCTAATGATTTGTCACCTAACTCTGAAGCCACAATAGCTAAAACACCCATGGCATTAGTATTATCCGGTTCCAAATTCAGTATGCGATACAACACTTGCTTAGCTTGTAACACCTGCTCCTTTTTTCCTGTTATCAATAACGCTTGAGCATAGCTGGATAGGGTAACAACGCTGTTTGGCTCAAATTGCAAGGACTTCTCAAACGCTTGAATAGCACTATCTACTCGATTAAGGGCGCCAGATACTCGGCCTAACAACATCCAGCCAGTAGCATCTTGCGGTGTATCTACCAACTTAGTTCTCAGTCCTAAAGCAAACATTTGTAAATCTTGTAAATTAAGGCTTTCATCACCTTTGAGCATTCGTTGCCCAATCTCACTTGTTTGTTGTTGCGCAATCTGCCATTGATCAATACGTTGAATTTGATTCGAATATATATACACACCTATACCTATGGACACACTCACCAATGCACCGATTAACATAACAATACCAGGGCTGGCCTCTTTACTATTGCTTGTTTTTACCTCATCTAACAAGGCTAGTTTTAATTCAACTTCTGACTGCAGCCTATCGGTGTCACTCAACAAACCTTGCTGCTGCTCGGTATGTAGTTCATTCAAACGTTGTTTGATCAAGCTCTTATTAGTCAGGGTACTGACAGAATCATCGTCGTTTTTTCTTAACCAAGGATAAGCAATAAACAATAAAAAAATAATAAAGAACAGCCCTGCGCCTAGGTAAAAAAAGCTCACTCGTCACGCTCCAAAATTGCTTGAGCTTTGGCTAGCTGTTCAGCGTCTATCTGTACTGTTTTGAATTTTCGAGTGCTTAAAATGCCAACCAGAGCAGCAAAAATAAACAACACTGGTAATAACCACAGCCAAATCGTAATAGGGTTAACTGGCGGTTGGTAATACACAAAGTCTCCGTAGCGTTGTTTCATAAAATCAATTACCTGCTTTTTGTCATAATCTTTTTGTAGCAGTTCGTACACTTTTCGTCTTAAATCCACTGCTATCATGGCATCAGAATCTGCAATGTTTTGGTTCTGACATTTAGGGCAGCGTAATTCCTTAGTTAAATCTAAAAACAAGGCAGTCTGCTCTGGGGTGTCAAAGTGAAACTTGTCTTTGGTAGCCAAGACTAAACTTGAAAAGCAAGTGGACATAAATATAAATAAAAATAAAGTGTTTATCAATCGATTCATTGGGCAACTAATTCGTCGTAAAGTGAGGCGAATTTTTTGTTCCAAACTCGCGGATTAATATCGCCAATGTGATGCAAACGTATTTTACCTTGCTGGTCAATTAGATAGGTTTCTGGAGCACCTGTTACACCCAAATCCAATGATAAATTACGTCTCACATCAAATATATTGTAAGCGTAGGGGTTACCTAATTGACTAAGTTTGGCTGTGACTTCTTGCTGCACACGTTCGACCGTTTTAATCCCAAAATCCGGATCTATATCTTGGTCATAATACAAACCCACAATATGCTTGCCTTCCTCCTGTAGCTGTTTCAAATAAGGTAATTCAATCGCACATGTGATGCACCACACGCCCCAAACATTCAGTAAAGTGACTTTTCCAAGAAATACGTCTTGAGTGTGTTTTTCCTCAATATCCATCAAATCAGGTAACACAAATTCAGGCATAGACTTTTCAAGTAAGCTAGATTGGTGATCTCTTGGATCAGAAAACAACCCTTGAAACAAAAAAGCACTGAGCCCCAAAAAAAGTGCCAATGGAATGAGATATAACGCGATTTTTTTCAAGAGGGTTGCTCGATCAATACTGATGGTCCCGTGGGTTTGGCTTTAGGCTTAGCTTTTTCCTTGATTTTCGCAGTTCGATAGCGTTTATCGCTGATAGACAACATACCACCTAGGGCCATGATAAACGAACCGAGCCATATCCAGCTTACAAAAGGTTTGACGTAAATACGCAATGACCAATCGCCATTATTGAGCTGCTCACCCAGTGCCACAAATAAGTCACGAGTAAACCCAGAATCAATACCGGCTTCGGTCATGACATTTCGTTGTACCGGATAAAAACGCTTTTCAGGGTCAAGTGATGTGATTTTTTTACTGTTTTGATACACATCAACGTGTCCAACATCCGCTGTAAAATTGGGTCCTGTATACCCAGTGACACCCTTAAAAACAAACTCATATCCTTGCAATGTGATCCTATCTCCAGCGGTCATTCTAACATTACGCTCTTCATCATATGCACTCACTAATGCAATACCAATCAGTGCCACGGCAAAACCAAGGTGACCCGACACCATGCCCCAATGACTGGGTGTTAACCTTTGAATACTTTGCAATATAGTGTATTTTCCAGACGCCACCTGAGGCTGAATACGCTGACGAATTTCCATGATAGTGGTAGTGACAATCCAAAAACTCATGACTAGCCCTAACGCTGCCATATAACTAGATTGCTCGAAACTAGCATTAACCAATATGCCCGCTGATACACTCAAACCAAAAGCAATCAACAATTGTTTGTAAAGGGCTTGTGGTGATTGGCTTTTCCAGCGCGACAGTGGACCTATGCCCATCGCCAACACAAACGGTACAATCAAATAAGTAAACATTTGATCAAAAAAGGGTGCACCTATTGAAATAGATCCCATGCCTATCTCTTTGTGTACCAAAGGTAATAAGGTACCCAACAATACAACTAAAGTAGCGGCCGTTAAAAACACATTATTGCCAATGAGTAGCACTTCCCTTGAAAAAATTTTGTATCTGCCACTGCCTCTTAATTGCGGCGCTCTGTAAGCATATAAGGCCAGTGAGCCTCCGATAATCACCACCAAAATGCCAAGAATAAATAATCCTCGACTGGGGTCACTTGCAAAGGAATGCACTGACACTAAGACGCCTGAACGCACTAAGAACGTTCCTAATAGGCTTAATGAAAACGCAGATATAGCCAACAAAACTGTCCAAGACTTAAATACTTTACGTTTTTCAGTCACGGCTAGGCTATGTATTAAAGCCGTCCCTACCAGCCAAGGCATAAATGAGGCATTTTCGACTGGGTCCCAAAACCACCAACCACCCCAACCTAATTCGTAGTAAGCCCACCAACTACCCAGCGAAATACCCACAGTCAAAAAAGACCACGCAGCAATCGTCCATGGCCGCGACCAGCGGGCCCAAGTAGAATCTAATTGACCAGAAATTAATGCGGCAAGAGCAAAGGCAAAAGCAACTGAAAAACCCACATAGCCCATATACAACATAGGTGGATGAATAATCATGCCAAAATCTTGCAACAGCGGGTTTAAATCTTTGCCATCAATAGGAAAAAACGGCAGCAGGCTGTCAAATGGGTTAGAAGTAAGCAGCATAAACAAATAGAAGCTAATGCCCACTATACCTAAAATAGATAATACTCTAGCAATCATTTTGATGGGAATGGCCTTGCTAAAAAGCGCCACCGCCACTGTCCAAATACTAAATATTAGTACCCATAATAAAAATGAACCTTCATGACCACCCCACACAGCGGTAATCTTATAATATATTGGCAAGGTACTGTTTGATGTATTTGCTACATAAGCCACACTAAAATCATCAGTGAGAAAAGCATAGGTTAGGCAAGCATAAGCAAAAGCGGTAAATACAAACATACCAATTGCTAAAGGTTTCGCCATTGACATCAATTTCAAATGGTTTTTATAGGCGCCCCACATAGGAAAAATAGACAACATTGTGCCCATCATAAGGGCCAGTACTAAAGCAAAATTACCTAACTCAGCTATCATAAATATTCACCTGCCTGCGTTTCACCAAAACTAGCTTGTTGTGGTTTAACATGTTTAATGCCTTTCATTTTTTCTGCCAACTCTGGTGGCATATACTCTTCATCATGTTTTGCCAGTACTTCGTGGGCATCAATATAATTGTTCTTCGTTAATACACCTGTCGCAACAATACCCTGCCCTTCTCGGAACAGGTCGGGCAAAATGCCTTGATATCTAACCGTCACAACAGGACCAACATCCACTAAATCAAAGCTCACAACTAAGGTTTCTTGATCTCGCTTAACTGTCCCGGGAACAACCATACCGCCAATACGCAATCTCTGACCAACAGGCGGGATCTTGCCTTCTTTTCCCTCAATAATTTCAGAAGGGGTATAAAATAAATCGATATTTTGATTCAGCGCATACAACATCAAACTAATTGCGCCTCCCATTACCAATATGATTGCAGATATAACCATCAAACGTTTTTGACGCCTTGGGTTCATATTGTTTCTCCATTACTACTTTGTTCAGCTGCAGCTTTAATTCTAGCTTGCCTTGTTTGTTCCCTTAATACTTGAGTCAATAATCTGTGTTTTGAAAAAAACGAATCTAACCACAGAACCAACAAACTGACGCCCGCTGCACCGAAAGATAGCCATACATATAGCCCGTAACCGCCCATATCAAGGAAACTAGTGATGTCTTCAAAATACATTATTTTCCCTCACTCAACTCTGAGCTTTTATTTGCTAAAGCGACCACCCAAGGGCGCCTAAGTTCTCGTTGCAAAATTTCGTTTTGCATACGTAATAAAAAAATAGCGGCGCTGACCAATGCCCAACCTAAAATAGATAATAAAAGTGGCCATAACATCTCTGGAGGCATGGAGGGTTTATCTAATTTCATTATAGTGGCGCCTTGGTGCAAAGTATTCCACCATTCAACCGAATAATGAATAATCGGCAAATTGATCACACCTACAACCGCCATGACACCCGCGGCTTTACCTGCCTGTTGTTTATCTTCAAAAGCTTTATATAAAGAAATAACCCCAAGAAATAAAAACAATAATATCAACTGTGAAGTCAACCGAGCATCCCACTCCCACCATGCACCCCACATAGGATTACCCCAAGCAGCACCCGTAATAAGTGACACAAAAGTCACCATCGCACCTATAGGTGCCAGGGCTGTCATCGCCATAAAAGACGTTTTAACTTGCCACACCAAACCAATAAAAGCAGCAATTGCCATAGCGCTGTATAGGCTTTTTGATAGGACTGCACTAGGTACATGCACATAAATTATACGATAAGCTTCGCTTTGTTGATAATCCGGCGGGGCAAAAGCCAGTCCCCAAACAGTGGCAAACAAAATCACCACCAGCCCCAACAAACTAAACCAAGGCAACAACCTTTGGCATAAATGATAAGTTCGTTCAGTTTTAGCGTAAGGGTGTAACCACTTCCACATCAGGTTTGACTCACTCTAAGTGCATAAGCGATGGCAAAAGGAGCCAAAGCTAAAGAGAAAAGGAACATAGCGCCAATGATCGCCAATTGTGCAGTATATTGCAATTGCATTGAGGCCGAATCCACAGCAGACGTAGCAAAGATTAACAAAGGAATAAATACCGGCAACAGCAATAAAGCCAGTAATACGCCTCCACGATTTAACCCAACAGTCAATCCTACGGCTATAGCACCAATTAGGCTCAATAAAGGCGTGCCCAGTAACAAGGTTTTTAACAATGCCCAGTACATGGGTTCACTTAGGTGTAAAAACAACGCCAACAAAGGTGATAATATGATCAAGGGCAAAATACTCGTTAACCAATGAGCCAACACTTTGACCAAAGCAGCCGCGGGTAATGAGGTGCTAGACAACATCAACTGTTCTAATGATCCATCTTGAAAATCATCACGAAACAATCGCTCTAAACCCAACAGTGAAGATAATATAGCAGCGACCCAAATTACCCCGGGACCAATGAGTTGTAATGTTTTTGGTTCAGGCCCTACTCCTAGTGGAAATAGGCTTATCACCAATACAAGAAATAACATTGGCTGCATCAGCTCCGCTCTTTGCCTATAAGCCAAGGCTAAATCACGTTTTAAAATAGCCATTAATGCTGTCACTAAATCCGATACTCCAAAGTAATTTCATCGGTTGGATAATCTAAACGCAATGCTTGATGAGAAGTCATCACAACTGTTCCGCCTCCACTGAGAAATTTAGTAATTTGTTTGCTTAACAACTCGATGCCTTGGGTATCAAGCGCGGTAAAAGGTTCGTCTAAAATCCATAATTTTGCATCTTGTTTAAACCATAACCTTGCCAAGGCGACCCTTCGCTGCTGTCCAGCAGATAAATTATTTACTGGGATATCTTCTAAGCCAACTAAATTAAGCTGAGCCAGTGTGTTAAAGATTGTATGGACTGAAATAACAACCTGATGTTGTTTGCACCAATATTGCAAATTTTCCACGGCGCTTAAGGTTAGGTTAATTCCCAACTTGTGACCAAAATAGACTAAATTTTGATGATAATTCTCGCGGCAATCTTTGATGTTTTGTTGAGAAAAAAACACATTTCCACAATCAGCTTCAACTAAGCCGGCCAGCACTCTAAGCATGCTGGTTTTCCCCGCTCCATTTTGCCCTTTGACGTACAGTAAACCACCTTGCTCAACAGCAAAGTTTAAGTTTTCAAACAATAACCTATCTCTTTTAACAACAGATAAATTAGTTACAGAAAGTACCGCCAAACGTATCCTCGTTTCCTGTACAACCTATAAAAAGATCGCAGCAAATTGAATGATAATAATATCATAGGGTTTGTTACCTACCAGCTAAAAACCACACATTGTGGCAATTGGTAACAAATTAATTAGAACAATAAGCGGAATAAACCCAATAAAGTTTTCAGAATAAAAAAGCGGATTAGCCAATACACGTCAGTTATGGGTAAACTGTGGTTATTATATACTCATTAATCTTAGTCGATAACGTTATATGCCTGACATTTCTACATCTTCCAAAGCAACCGTTTCCCAGGCGTTGACTCAACTGAGTCAACTAGCTTCTAAATTTGAAGTCCCACGGCAAGGTGTTGATGTATTGGTAAAACATCTAGCCGGTAACGTTTTAAGTTTAAATAAAAGTACTGGTTTACTTAATAAAGTGGCTTTATTAAGTAAACCAGACATTAAAGGAACGTTAGCAGAAGGCCAAACACATCAGGTTAAATTGACCTTAGAAAATGGTCCTTCTCTAGCGTTTTATTCGCAAACAGGCGCTAAATCAGCTAGTTCAATTCCACTCACTGAACAACAACTACAAAGTTTATTAAAGTTACCTGCACAACAGTTAATTTCCCGTAGCCTGATGGCTAAGTCAGATACAACAAATAAACTAGCAGCGATGAATGCTTCAGTATTATCTATTTTATCCAAAGAGCAACTCAGTAAACTAAGCAACACACAGCTTACAACAGACATTATAAAAGCAAAATCGACAAGTGCGCCTAATCTGCAGAATATTCTTAGAATAAGCCTGACTGACCAACGTCCGCCAATCGAAGTGTCATTGCCTATTAAACAATTAAATCAGTTTACGGAAGGTGAAAAAATCACTCTTACCATTGCTCCTAGAGGCAACAATTGGCTAGTCACTATTTTACAAAATAAATTAGCAAGTCAATTGCTGCCGCTTGTGCCACAAACAGCAAACGTTAACGCAACTTCAACAGTCACAGGCGCAACCTTTAACTCCCATATGCGGGTCCCTAAAGATCAACACATTATACTGTCTCCTTTACTGGCCACACCTATCATTAAAGCCAGTTTGCGAGGTTCTAACCCATCTCAACCAATTAACCTTGAGCTCCCTATCAAACCAGTTTTACAGCAACTGACTAAAATCAATCGTGAACAAAACCAAGAATTAATACAAAAGCTACAGGCTTTACTCATAGATAAGTTAACTTTACAGATAAAGCCCAATGGTGATGTTGATTTATTGTTACAAAGTACTAAGCCTGTAGCGAACATTGCTATCACTAAAGAGATTTCTCAAGCATTGGCACCCCTCAGATTGCCAAATCAACACGCAATTCTTAAACTATTAAATTTACCTATTGATACCCAAAAACAAATTCAAACGTCCCATCAAGTCTCTCCATCAGGAGCATCAGGAGCATCTCAGAACTCGGGCACTGAAAATAAATTGAGAACTAAGGTGCCATCAGTTGATGGCAATGTATCTCCAGACATTCGATTAAGTATGAAAAAGGCAGAGGCTAATTTGCTCACTGCAGTGCAACAAAAACCCTTTGCACAAAGCGTGATTAGCCCAAGTTTACTGGCTAGTAAAGTAGAAAAAATGAATCTAGTACAAAGTTTATTACGTGTTGTTCGAGCTAAAGCAGAAACGCCTGCAATCACTTTACAGTCATTAGAAAAAGCCTTGGTTGATGTCGAGTTTTTTAAGGGGGCAACCGAAGAATCAAGCAAACAGTTAGTTGAAAGAATGTTCCAACAAATTAAATATGCGCTGCCACAAGGCAAAGAACAAGATGTTAACCACATAAGACAGTTACTCACCACCCCTGCACTCAATTTGTCTGCGTTACAAATGATTAATCCCACATCAAGCCAAGGGTTTATGAGTGGTTTGGTCACCCTGTTGCAAATGTCCCTCAGTGCAAGGTTGACACGTAATCAGTCGAGTCGTACTGAACACATTTTATCTATATTAAATGGTGTGTTAAGTGGCACCAGCAAGGTCAAACCAAGTATGACCCCAAAAGCAATGGGAGAGCTTTCACAATTGGAACAAAAACATCAATTAATGAAGGAGATTGGTCGTTTGTTATCTGGTCATCAATCTAACAAACTAATAAATGCAGAACAAATGATACAGGGGCAAGAAATCTTCTATTATAATTTACCTACAGCTATGGGTGGTATTTTCAAAGATGTTGAATTATTGATTAAGCGTGAGGAAGACCATAAAGAAAAACCATCTGCTGATGAACAAAATAATAAAACATGGCAACTCACCATGAAATTATCCGTTGGTAAACTGGGTGAGTTATTAACAAAAGCAAAACTGAGAGACGATACTTTAGACATAAATTTTTATGCCTCAAATGAAACTGTAAAAAATCAGATAATGAACTATCTTCCTTTGTTGCGTAGAAAATTAGACTCACTTGGTATTGAAGTGAGCAAAAGCCAATGCCAGTTAGGGAAAATCCCTGATACTTTGCAACAACGCCCCTATCACGTTTTTAAAGCTAAAGCTTAATATTAGGTATATATGAATGACTGACAAAAAATCAAAAAAGCCCCATCAAAAAAGCGCGGTAGGCCTCAAATACAATCAGAATAATCATGATGGGGCACATTTTGATGATACGTCTACCGGTGGAGCACCCACCATAATAGCCAAAGGTTTTGGCGATTTGGCGGAAGAAATTATTTCTCTTGCTAGACAAAACGGCGTTTTAGTCCATGAAGACCCTTATCTAAGCGACTTTTTAGCCACCCTAGACTTAGGTCAAGAGATCCCTGACCAGCTTTACCATGTAATTGCAGAACTCATATCATTCTCATATGTACTTCAAGGTAAGTTTCCTGATAGCTGGGCAAAAATGCACAATAAAGTGTCGAAGAAGGTTTGAGGTGAATTATTGACACTTTATTTTTTAGACATTTAACTTTACACCTTATAAATTGAGGTTTGTAAAGCCTGAACCTCATTATATAATTAAAAATTAATTATATAGATCATAGAGATACAATGAAATATCGGCACTTTTTAAATAAAACGCATAAGTCATCTTTATTTAAAAATTAGCGTTATACTGCGTTTGTTATTTTTTCTTAGGATAATGCTGGATTAGAAAACTAAATTTCTACGGTATTATTATTTTATATAAATAATAGAATATGTTTAGTTCTGCGTGGATCAGCCGAAAACTAAATTAGTTATTATTTTACACAGCCATTGGATGCTGAGTCATCTTGCAAGGCCCGATAGTCACAGAAAAGCACATCGGACCTTTATTCTTTATTATATATTATATACGGAGCCTCAATTCATGTTGGTTAGCAAAAGCAGATATGTAGAGTTAGAACAAAAATTAGCCCAGGTACAAGCAGAAAAAAATCGTTATGAAACTGAGAACGAAGAACTCATTGCTGAGTTGGGTCATGTCATGGCGGCCGCAGCTACTCAAGAAGAAGACAGTTTTGATAAGCAGATTTGGCCCAACTTACTTGATTGTATTGGTCAGGTGACCAGCATAAGAGAATCTGTTTTGCATTCATATGAAACGATCCACGGTGAATCTCAATCTATCGATGAACTGAACCAAGTTTTAGACAGTGGTCAAGAATCCATAACAGATATAGCCAGTGGTATGGAACAGATAACCGAAAAAATGCAAAACATGTCACAAAGCATGGCTAATTTAGAAGCCATAGCCGATAGCATCAATTCATTTGTCGTAACCATCTCAAAAATATCGGATCAAACCAACTTGCTAGCACTTAATGCAGCAATAGAGGCGGCAA
This sequence comes from Paraglaciecola sp., assembly GCA_034111145.1. Lineage (GTDB taxonomy): Bacteria > Pseudomonadota > Gammaproteobacteria > Enterobacterales > Alteromonadaceae > Paraglaciecola. The sequence continues at coordinate 5,435 of JAWUXU010000097.1, read as the reverse complement.
GAGCTGGCGATGCTGGTCGAGGCTTCTCCGTTGTAGCTGATGAGGTCAGAAGTTTAGCGAGTAATACTAGCAAATCTGCTGAAGAAGTGGGCGGCTTAATCGCCCGCATAAAGCAGGATACTGAGTCAGGTGTGAAATTTGCAACTGCACTTGAGGAGTCAAACGTTAAGCTGTCTAACACTATATCAGGCTTAAATGATAGTTATAGTGGGATCAACACAACAGTCGGGTCAATGAAGATGTCTATTGTGGGGGCTACGGATAGAAGTTTTATTCAAACTTTGAAATTAGATCATATTGTTTGGAAAGGCGAAGTATATGAAGCGGCTTTGGGTCGCTCTCAAAAATCTATAGATTCATTTTTAGATCATAAGCAGTCTAGGTTAGGACAATCGTACAGCACTGAACAATCGCGTCAATACCGAGTATCCTCGTCTTTTAAGGCACTTGAAAGACCTCATTCAGACGTTCACCAACATGGGGTGACTGCATTAAAACAACTGCAAAGCGGCGATATTAAACAAAGCTTAATGTCTTTCGGAAAAATGGAGCAAGCCAGTGGTCAGGTCATTAACATTTTGGATGACTTAAGTAGCGAAATTTAATTCTTGGTAATTTATATTTAACTCACTTTATTTATCACTTAACTATTTATCACTTAACTATTTATTTTAATGTATAAAAAAACCTGCTAAAAAAGCAGGTTTTTTTAGTTTAGTCTTCAGCTTACAAAGCGGCTTCTTTTTTCTCAGCTTCATCAGCCTCGACTGGCTTTGACAGCAACAATTCTCTCAAACGTTTCTCTATGTCTGTAGCCATATCAGGATGTTCTTTCAAATAAGTAATTGAGTTAGCTTTACCTTGACCGATACGCTCGCCATTACAGCTATACCAAGCACCGGCTTTCTCGACTAGTTTATGGGTTACACCTAGATCAATTAATTCACCGTGCCTATTAATACCTTCGCCATACATGATTTGAAATTCAGCTTGTTTGAAAGGAGGAGCAATTTTGTTTTTCACAACTTTTACGCGTGTTTCATTACCGACTATCTCGTCACCCGATTTTACTGCACCAATGCGGCGTATATCTAAACGTACCGAAGCATAAAACTTCAAGGCATTACCACCAGTGGTCGTTTCAGGAGAACCAAACATAACGCCAATTTTCATACGAATTTGGTTGATAAAAATCAACATAGTATTTGACTGCTTTAAATTACCCGTCAGCTTGCGCATAGCTTGGCTCATCATTCTGGCTGCAAGCCCCATGTGCGAGTCACCAATGTCACCTTCAATTTCGGCTTTTGGAGTAAGCGCTGCAACCGAATCCACTACGATTACATCAACAGCACCAGAGCGGGTCAACATGTCACATATTTCTAATGCTTGCTCACCCGTATCAGGTTGTGACACTAGCAGTTCGTTTACATCTACGCCCAGTTTTTTGGCATAGATTGGGTCAAGTGCATGTTCGGCATCAATAAAAGCACAGACCTTACCGTTACGCTGTGCTTCGGCAATCACTTCGAGGGTCAAGGTGGTTTTACCGCTGGATTCTGGACCGTATATTTCGACTATACGCCCTAAAGGTAGGCCACCAGCCCCAAGTGCCACATCTAAACCGAGAGAACCCGTTGAAATAGTTTCAACGTCCATAGTTTTGTTGTCGCCCAATTTCATGATGGAGCCTTTACCGAATTGTTTTTCAATTTGGCTTAAGGCGGCGCTTAACGCCCTGGTTTTGTTGTCGTCCATCAGAATGTCCTTGTGATTGTCGTGTATTGAAGATTTTTCTTCAGTACTAATTTAGGTACAGTAGTTAGCTGAGAAGTATACTGTATGGTTATACAGTTACAAGTGAAAAGTAATAATTATTTTAGTGCTAAATACATTTTTATTTTAGTAATAACTTCAAGGTATTTGATAACGCAAATTCAATAGCTTTTATCCTAACGGTTTGTCTATCACCATTAATCTGCTGCTTTTGGCTAAATTTATGTCCATTAATATAAAAACCGAACCAAACTGTGCCTACAGGTTTATCGGGTGTTCCACCATCGGGACCCGCAATACCACTAATAGCCATGGCAACTTCAGCATTTGCTTGTATCGCTGCACCTGCTGCCATTTCCTCGACTGTTGCAGCCGACACTGCCCCGTGCAGCGTTAAAGTATCTTCTGTTACCCCTAAAAGGTCATGTTTAGCGTCATTTGAGTAGGTGATAAAACCTTTTTTAAACCATGCTGAGCTTCCAGGAACACCTGTGATGGCATACCCTACTCCCCCCCCAGTACATGATTCTGCACAAGAAATTTGCCAGCCGTTAGCTAAGAGTTTGTTACCTAACGTTTGAGCTAAATAATAAATATTTTCGTTCATACGTGCAACCTAGTTATAAAAAGGATTAAAAAAAGTAAGGAAATTATCCAGCCATCAACAGCTATTTAGTCTTCTATAATGCATCATAATACCTATCAAATCCATTGTTGAGCCTTAGGCTAATTAGATAAAGTATCAAACCAAACTAAACAATTTTTATCCCAAAGTACACGTTTAGCAAATCTATCAAGACATTAAGTTTAAAATCGGACAAAATATGCCTTAGAAAAATATACGTTAAGCTATAGCACTATGTCGTCGAATAATTTCCAAGAACAATCTTCAGCCAGCCCCGCGCTGCAAACTCATACCCCTATGATGCAGCAATATTTAAAAATAAAGGCTGAACATCCAGATGTTTTGCTGTTTTACCGAATGGGTGATTTTTACGAACTATTTTTCGATGATGCCAAGAAAGCCTCAGAATTACTGAATATATCTTTAACAGCTAGAGGTAAATCAGGTGGCAATGCTATTCCTATGGCAGGTGTTCCTTATCATGCAGTAGAAAACTATCTCGCCCGTTTAGTGAAAATGGGTAAGTCGGTGGCCATAGTCGAACAAGTCGGAGATCCTGCAACAAGCAAAGGACCAGTGGACAGAAAAGTCCAACGTATTGTCACACCCGGCACTGTCTCAGATGAAGCACTGCTAGAAGATAAACAAGATAATATTCTTGCCGCTGTGGTGTGTATCCAACGACAAAACAACACATACTTCGGTTATGCCACACTAGATGTCACCAGCGGTCGTTTTACTCTGTGTGAACCCAAAGATACCGAAGCACTCGCCGCTGAAATTCAGCGCACCAATCCTGTAGAATTGTTGTATCCAGAAGATTTTAGTTTCCAGCATATTATTGAACATCGCAAAGGGTTGAGACGACGCCCTCAGTGGGAGTTTGATTTCGACACTGCCAGTAAACAGTTAAATCAACAATTTGGCACCAAAGAATTAACGGGGTTTGGTGTAATCAACAACAAAACAGGATTATGCGCAGCAGGTTGCGTTATGCAATACGTTAAAGACACGCAAAGAGGTGCCCTGCCGCACATTCGTAGTATTGTGCTCGAAACAGAATCCGATACAGTATTGATGGATGCTGCCACTAGGCGTAATTTAGAATTAACCCAAAATTTAGCTGGCGGCAAAGAGCACACTTTGGCCAGCGTGTTAGACAATGCTTCAACGCCCATGGGTAGTCGATTATTACAACGCTGGTTGCATCGACCTTTAACTGATATAAAAATACTCAAGCAGCGACAACTAAACATTAAATCACTGCTAAACAGTGATTATCCTCAGTTACAAAGCAGTCTCAAACAAGTAGGCGACATGCAACGAGTATTAGCTCGTTTGGCCCTGCGCTCAGCAAGACCCAGAGATTTTACCCGCCTAAGGCAAGCTTTTATATTACTGCCTGATATTCAAGGGTTTGTCACCGAACAATCCACTGAGTCTGGCAACACGGGGTTGATGCAACTGGCACAAGACATTAATCAGTTTCCAGCCTTTTCGGATTTGCTCAGCAATGCCATAGAAGACGCACCTCCCGTTTTAATTCGCGACGGCGGAGTGATAAAAACCGGTTATAATGCAGAATTAGATGAACTTCGCGCTTTATACAAAGGAGCAACCGGTTATTTAGATGAATTAGAGCAGCGTGAAAAAGACCGCACTGGTATTTCTACTTTAAAGGTGGGATACAATCGAGTGCATGGTTACTTTATTGAGGTTAGCCGCAGTTATGCCGACAAAGTACCCGCAGATTATGTGCGCCGCCAAACACTAAAAAATAACGAACGTTATATTATTCAGGAATTAAAAGAACACGAAGATAAAGTGCTCACCAGTCAAAGTAAATCCTTGGCATTAGAGAAAAAATTATACGACGAACTGTTCGATATATTGTTACCTGAACTGTCAAACTTGATGCACAGCGCTGATGCAGTAGCCGAACTTGATGTGCTCGCTAATTTAGCCGAACGTGCCGACACTCTGAATTATCATTGCCCTGAACTCACACAAAAAAGTGGCATTATTTTTAACCATGGCCGCCATCCCGTGGTCGAGCATGTAATGAAAACACCTTTTATTGCCAACCCTATCGCGGTTAATCCAGATAGACGTATGTTAGTGATCACTGGCCCAAATATGGGTGGTAAATCGACATATATGCGTCAAACCGCATTAATAGTACTTATGGCTTACATCGGTAGTTTTATTCCAGCAGAAAACGCGAAAATAGGTCCTATTGACAGAATATTTACACGTATCGGTGCATCAGATGACTTAGCCTCAGGTCGCTCAACCTTTATGGTCGAAATGACTGAAACTGCTAATATTCTCAATAACGCCACCGCCAACAGCTTAGTATTAATGGACGAAATAGGACGTGGTACCAGCACCTACGATGGTTTATCACTGGCATGGGCATGTGCTGAATATCTGGCTATCAAATTACAATCTTATACGTTATTTGCCACCCACTACTTTGAACTCACTCAACTTGCCGAAGAGTTTTCTGAGTTGGCTAACGTGCACCTTGATGCGGTAGAGCACGAAGAAGCGATCCGTTTTATGCATACGGTACAAGAAGGGGCGGCTAACAAAAGCTACGGATTACAAGTGGCACAACTAGCAGGTGTTCCCAGAAGCGTCATTCAACAAGCTAAACGTAAATTAGCAGAGCTAGAAAAACAACCCGTATCGAGCAATCAAACACCCGTTAAGCAAGAGCAACAACTTAACTTACTTAATTCGGTGGATGACCTACGTCTAAGCCTTAAACAAATCAACCCAGACGATTTGACCCCGAAACAAGCGTTAGAATACTTATATCAACTAAAGACTTTGGCTGCACAGGACTAACTCAAGGCCATATTGTTTAACGAGGAGGACATGTTGACGTTATCAACAATCGTTATACGTTTGGCTTTCCTAGGTTTTTTTCTTCGAAGTCAGCTTTAGTCGAGAAAACATAATGTGATTACCCCTGCTATAACTGGCAATCCCATATGGAAAAGGCAGTACCGTGTTTAACAAAATACCC
>JAWUXU010000096.1:0-8456 GCA_034111145.1 Paraglaciecola sp. | reverse complement strand
AAGTCTAGCTGGCATTACCATGTCTTCTTCTCTCACAGAACTTTCACCATACTGCAATCAGTTGATTTTGATTCACAGCAAATACAAACGAGTATTTACGTCCTCTACCGTTGCTTGTTATCCACTTTAATAGAGTCCTAAGTCACCAATTCAAATCTGTTAAATAGACGAGTGTCCACTCATAGCGTCCGTGGACAGTATCGGACGTTGAGAGTGTCCGTTCGGACATTGCATATTATCAGATAAAGTTAAAACCCCATAAAAACAGACGGTTATGTGAATTTTATATTTGGCATCTACCTTGCTCAGTTAGAGTTAGCCCACTAGTTAAAAAGATGATGAGCATGATTGCAGATACGCAAAGCCAGGATGAAACAATTTTGGTGGCCAAGAAAAAACTCTCGAAAAAGCTGATGTTAATTTTGTTGGTTATTTCAACTTTGCTCTATTTAGTTTTTCCAACATTTAGTCAGTGGTATTCATCTATCCCCAGTGTAGCCAGTGATAGTTTGACCATTGCCTCGGTTATTCGCGGGGACCTTGTACGTGACGTTGCTGTTTCTGGCAAAGCTGTCGCAGCCAACGCACCACAGCTTTACAATACAGAAGAAGGCCAAATTACCCTATTATCCAAACCTGGTGAAACGGTTAAACAAAATCAAATTATTGCTCGCGTGGTCAGCCCAGAATTAGAAGCATTAATAAAACAACAAGAATCTACTTTGGAGCAACTGAGTATCAATACCAATCGAGGTATTTTAGAAGACAAAGTCGCGCAATTAGATTTAGAAAGTAACATGAATACCGCTCAATCAGCTTTGAATGTGGCTAAGCGCGAGAAACAACGAGCCAAAATTTCCTTCAATAAACAGATAATCAGCGAAATTGATTGGATGAAAAGTCTAGACACGTTGGCGGATGCCACTCTATTTTTTGAGCATGCCAAAAAACGCGTTGATTTGGCCAAAGAACGCTTAGAGTTTGAACGTAAAAACAGAGACTTTCTGGTTAAGAAACAACAACTCATTTTAAATGAATTGGTTCGTCGTCATGAAGCATTAGAGATTAAAGCACCTTTAAACGGGGTGGTTGGTAACTGGTTGGTAGCACAAAAAAATACCATTGTTGCTAACACGGCTATCATGACCATTGTTGACCTATCCGAATATGAAGCAGAGTTGAGCGTGCCTGAATTCTACGCAGACGACTTAGGCCTTGGGCTCATCGTTGCCATGCAAATTTCAGGTCAGCAGATAAGTGGCGAAATTATCGCAATATCACCTGAAATAAAAGGCAATCAAGTCAAAGTACGCGCCAAGTTAACGTCGTTAATCGATATTCAATTACGTCAAAATCAACGAATTAATGCGCGCATTGAATTCGAAAAGAAAAGCCACGTATTGATGGTCAAACGTGGCGCATTTATAGGCGCGTTAGCGGCCCAATTTGCATTTATAAAACTTGACGACAATACCGCTAAAAAAATTGCCATTACCACCGGAGCTAAAAGTGTCGAGTATGTTGAGCTGACCTCAGGTGTGGCCGAAAACGATCAAATTATTATTTCTGACTATCAAAATTTTAATCATGCAGATCAAATTTATCTTACCGATTAACACTTGATTATTCATTACCATCAAATTTTAAATAAACCCGAGAATGCCTCAGCGTTTTAAAGGAAAAATCTATGCTTATTATGAACAATGTTTCACGTATTTACCGTAATGACACAATTCAAACCCATGCACTACGTGATTTCTCACTAGAAGTGAATGCCGGAGAATTTGTCGCTGTCACGGGACCTTCAGGCTCTGGTAAGTCAACATTTCTGAATGTGGCTGGATTGCTGGATAACTTTGATGAAGGCAAGTACACACTAGATGGTGTGAGTGTGCATGGTCTAAAAGACGACGATTTATCTCGGTTAAGAAATGAAAAAATAGGCTTCATTTTCCAAAGTTATAATTTAATCCCGGATTACAACGTATTCGACAATGTTGACATGCCATTGAGATATCGTGATTTTAACGCAGCACAGCGTAAACGCCGTGTCGAACAATCACTAGAGAAAGTGGGGTTAGCCTCTCGTGGTAATTATTTGCCAAATCAATTGTCGGGTGGTCAACAGCAGCGGGTTGCCATTGCTCGTGCTTTAGCGGGTGAGCCAAAAATATTATTAGCAGATGAGCCAACTGGAAACTTGGACTCATTGATGGCCCGCCAAGTTATGGAGCTACTTCATAACCTAAATCAAGATGGCACAACTATTATCATGGTCACCCATGATCCCGATCAAGCACGAGAAGTGAGCCGTAATATTCAAATTATTGATGGACAAATTTCTGACTTTAAAATTTATGAGCCATTACAGTCGTTACAAAATACTCAACATGAAATGACAAAGGATAAGGAGCAGATTGATGCTTAGTTATAATCTGAAATTGGCATTACATAGTTTTAAACGTGCGCCCTCTTTATATTTTTTGGTACTGCTGACGTTGTCGATTGGTGTGGGCTTGTTGTGCGCCAATTTAGCTCTAGTGAGTTCAATGTCCGGAGATCCCATCCCAGAAAAAAGCGACCAATTATTTCATGTCAGTATGAATACTTGGCCCAATGATCAACCACAATCTGAACCTTTTCATATCTTACGTTATCGTGAGGCAATGAAAATTACCGAATCTGATATCCCCAAGCATAGCGCTGTTTTTTATGCCTCGGGCGTTTACGCAAGAGACTCAGAATCAGAAAGTTTACAGCGTTTTGACTCCAGCGTAAGAGCAACCACGCCAGGTTTTTTTCCATTGACTAAAGCCCCCTTTGCCCATGGAAATGGTTTTGCTAAAAGTTCAGGAATGGAAGTGGTAATAGGCAGTGTACTTAACCAAAAAATATTTTCTGGAACAAACAGTGTTGGTAAAACCCTGGAACTTGACGGTGAATTACTCACTATAGTGGGTGTGTTAAAACCATGGAGTTTGCGACCTTTGTTTTATCACGCTACTGAGGGGCGAGCGTTTAATTTAACTGACGATATTTACGTCCCTTTAGAAACCGCCATTGATCTAGGTTGGTCTATTCACGCTAGATCGTCCAGTACGGTCAGTTATAAAGGCGTGGAATTTACCCGTGACCGTAATGTTTTTTACTTACAGGCTTGGGTGGAATTAGAAGACAAAACAAAACAGCAAGCGTTTCAAAGTTACTTAGACAATTATAGTCAAACATTAAAAGATGCGGGTGAACATCCACTCGATATTAATAATCAGTTGCGAGATGTTAATGCATGGTTATTAGGGCAAAACATTGTGGACCAAAAAGTATTGGCTTTCACATTAGCATCAGTGTTGTTTTTATGTGTGTGTGTGTTTAACGCCAGTAGTTTATTGCTTTCGGGTTTTCATTCCGCAAAATTTGAAGTGGGTTTGCGTCGTGCTATCGGTGCTAGCAATAAAAATATTTTACATCAAGGTCTTACCGAAAGTGTCTTGTTGGGTCTTGTGGCGGGAGTGGTCTCGTTATTGTTAAGTTGGATGTTTTTAAAGCTATCAATAACATTTTTACCGGACTTAGAGAACATTGCGGTATTAGAACCAAAGTTATTACTTATAGGTATTTTATTAGCACTCGTCACTTCAGTTTCAAGTGCTTTGTATCCCTTGTATCGCGCCAATCGTTACACGATTTCCGCTGAACTTAAATAACCTCAACCCTAAGGCACTATCATGAATATTAAAGCGCTATTTAAGTCCTTATTGTTGCGTAAATTCAACACAGGATTGTTAATTTTACAATTGGCCATCACCCTTGGGTTACTCGTCAATAGTGCTATTTTGGCCTTTGATATCAAGGGCAAAATAGCTCAAGAAACGGGGCTGGCTAATGACAGAATTTTAATCATGTCAACTCACCCGACATCTGGTTCCTATCGTGATTTAGATTATTACCGCTCCATTGCTACACAGGACATGGAAAAATTAAGGCTATTACCCGGCGTAAATAGCGTCTCAGTGACAAATCAACTACCCATAGCAATCAGTGGAATGTTGAGTAACATCCATGATTTGGATAATCCAGAGCAAGAGAAAATTGATAAGTATTTGAAAGATGTAAAATACATCTTAACTCAAGAAAATTTAGCTGAAGCTATGGGTTTTACTTTACTTGAAGGACGATTTTTAAATAAAGATGACCAACTTGATTTTGGCAGTGAACAAAAACGCAATATGGTGATAACCGAGTCATTGAAACGTGCACTTTATGGCGATGAGTCAGCTATTGGCCAAGAAACAAATAATGGTTTTATTGTTGGTGTCATTAAAGACATTATTCTCGACCCAACACTTGCGTTAGATAAACAGTATGGAATGTTTGTGAATACCGTGATGGAATACATTTTTGTTGGCCGTTATTACGTTTTAAATGTTGAACCACAACAAATGACAAGTGTGCGCAAACAAGTTAGTGAGACTATTTTAGCGGTACAAGGCGAGCGTGATATTTTTAGAGTGTTTACCATGGAAGAACATTTGCAACGTTTTTATCGAGACGACAAGGGATTAGCGGATCTATTTCTATTATTATGTGGCTTAATGTTGTTTATTACCGCGATTAGTAGTTATGCCTACTCACAATTTCATGTATCCAGACAACAGAAGTTTATCGGTATTCGTCGGGCGTTAGGTGCGCGTAAAAAAGATATTTTGTTCTATGTTTTAACCGAGAATTGGCTAGTGTATAGCCTGGGCTGTATGCTGGGAGGCATTGTAGCAATAGGTTTTAATATATTGCTGAGTCAATATATTAGTTTAAGTAAGCCTGATGTAGCTTTATTTTTGTTAGCTACAGGCATCATTTTTCTTTCTGGCACAACTGCTACTTGGTTTCCAGCCGTTAGAACCAGTAATATACCGCCGGTTACAGCAACTAAAACCGTCTGATTAAATGATTTTTGTTAGCCGAATCAAAGGATAAGTATGCCGCATATTTTAGTGGTTGATGATAATCCAGATATACTGGAAGCGCTTGATCTTTTACTAGGTTTACACGGTTACACTGTGCAAACCGCCAGTAATAAAAAACAAGCCCTTTTTGTGGTCACTCATCAGGTGATTGATCTGGTTATTCAGGATATGAACTTTGCCCAAGGTGTGACCTCGGGCAATGATGGCAAGTCCCTATTTTTAGCTTTAAAAGCAATTAAACCTGATCTTCCCATTATATTAATCACTGCATGGGCACAACTAGAAACCGCTATCGAATTAGTCAAAGCTGGGGCTACTGACTACCTGCAAAAACCCTGGGACGATAACAAGCTTTTGGAACTCATCGCCCAATATAGCGACGTGGCCAACAATCACAATATGTCTGCTTCATCAAAAATTTCTGGAATGATATACCAAAGCCCTGAAATGCACGCTCTAATGAATGATGCGGACAAAGTGGCAGAGGCAGAAATTAACGTGTTAATTAGTGGTGCAAATGGGTCTGGTAAAGAAAAACTAGCCGACTATATTCATCAACATTCCAAACGTAAAAATCAGCCATTTATTAAGGTCAACATGGGCGCATTACCCCATGAATTGATGGAAGCCGAATTGTTTGGTGCCGAAAAAGGTGCCTTTACTGGTGCAAATCAAGCACGGCAAGGACGTTTTGAAGCGGCGCATAAAGTCACTTTATTTCTTGATGAAATTGGTAATTTAAGCCTTAGCGGTCAAATGAAATTATTGCGTGTTTTACAAACCGGTGAATTCGAGCGTTTGGGTTCAAACCATACAATAAAAGTAGATGTACGGGTGTTGAGTGCGACTAACGTAGACTTAACTTTGGCGGTTAAGCAGGGTAGTTTCCGAGAGGATTTATACTATCGACTCAACGTTATTGAATTACACTTACCAGCCTTAAAAGCACGTAAAGCCGATATCATTCCTTTGGCTAAACATTTTATCGGTAATGAGTATTCACTCGACGATGATGCCAAACAATATCTTTTGACCAATACTTGGCAAGGCAATGTGCGAGAACTCGAAAATGCGTGCAAACGTGCGATTGTTTTTGCTAGCAATAAGTGCATTACCCAGAACGAATTCCAATCTTTAGTTCATAGCGCCAGCGTATTAAATGAAAAAGAGCAGATTGAAAAAATGTTAGTGAAGCATACAGGGGTAATAAAACATGCGGCGGAGGAATTAGGGCTTAGTCGACAAGCGTTATACCGCCGGATCGAAAAACATGGGATTGAGATCTGACAATGGGGTTAATGGTAAAAATACTCTTGATAAATATCACATTTATTGGTGGTTTTATATTGTTACTACCTGATTGGCCCTGGTTATTTACTCTGACAAGTGTATTGACGTTATTGCTTTTGATAATGCAGTTGCAGCGATATAGACAACAACAAGAAAAGATATTACACACTTTAGGTCAGGGATTGCGGAACCTGCAAGATGGTGATTTTTCCATTAGTTTAGCCGAATCTTCAGCGCATCATTCTGATGGGCATCGTTATTTGATTGAACTCTTTAATCAAGTAACAGATAAATTAAGGGAGGAGAAAAAAAACCTCTACCAACGGGAGTTATTATTGGACAAAGTGGTGAATGCATCGAATGTGGTCACTGTTTTAGTTAATCAACGAGATACCATTATTTTTGCCAATCGCAGCGCACTGCAGTTTTTTAATCTGGGGGCTTTGTTAGGTCTACCATGGCAGGAATTGTTGGCACAACATGCACCAGAGTTGATTCAGCATAACAACAAAATCAACGCAATCATTCAGATCAAAGACAGAGAACAATCCACTCTCGGACAGGACAAGTCCAGTTATATAGAGCAGAGTTGGCACTTGTCACGGCATCAATTAAAGCTGCATGGCACGCGTCACCAATTGATCTTGCTGAAACCTATCGCCCGAGAATTACAGCAGCAAGAATTGCAAACGTGGAAGAAAGTGATTCGTTTTATTAATCATGAGCTGAATAATACCATCGCGCCCATTAGTTCCATGTGCCACAGTGGGCGAGTATTAGCTGAAAGAATAGATGAACCTCAGTTAGATAGAGTTTTTAATACCATTGCTGGGCGAATTAAAAAGCTCTCTGACTTCATTCAAAATTACAGTCAATTGGCCCGATTATCTGCCCCACGAAAACAGCCTTTCGACATGGTTCATTCAATTGAACAGTTAAAAGCCCTATATCCTTTTCAGTTAAGGACATCACAACCTGTGATTATGTTAACGGGCGATGCGAGTCAGATAGAACAAATGCTGATCAATCTGTTAAAAAATGCCAAAGAAGTATCGCCAGACACACCCAGTGAAATCAGTATCGAAGTGCATGACGACCAATTGCATATTACTATTCGGGACTTTGGCCCGGGCATGCCCCAGGATGTGCTGCAAAAAGCGTTTTTACCCTATTATTCAACTAAGGCCGAGGGCAGCGGCATTGGCCTTAGTGTTTGCCGAGAGGTAATGGATGCTCATCAAGGGCAAATCATTTTAAATAATCACCCTGAAGGAGGCTTGCAAGTTTCACTGCACTTGCCATTGGTCTGATTCATTTCTTTGATAGGAAATCTGTTACACGAATATTTTATGGAAAACTAGCACTAATAAACTAGGACAGGTCCTGAATTATTGTGAGCAAGCAATATTGGCCAAGTATAGGTAAAATAAAACGTCACCTTTCCTAAAATCAGAATACATGATGCCTCATATTTTCCATATTGAAATCTATTTTATATCCTTGAGGGAGTAAAAGTCGGTTATTTTATGTCTATTAATCAACTGTTTCTACGTCATTCAGAATTCAAGACAAGTGTCTCCTGCTGTTGTTAATTCTGTTAATTTTTTAGCCAGTCCCGGCAGGCCTTCCATCAGGATATTGCCATTGGCAAGCAGGCCGATAAGCAACTGTTTGATGACCGTCTCCTGGCCGATAATGGATTCACTCATACGGGCCTAGAGTTACGGGCCTAGAGTTTGCGGACAGAATCGGGTGTGTTCATATTTTGAGTCTCTTCATGAGCCTTTGAACTGTTGCAAGCAACATTCGAAAATTTGTTACAGTAGCGCTAAACAACTACCCCCCTATTGAGACGTGACCATGTAAATTTATTATTATTGGAACATGACCCAATGAAATGATCAATTTCATTCCCGTCTAGGGTTTTGTCATTTCTGTTCATCAAGAAAGGTGTATCACGTGTGAGTCAAGAAAGTGCCAATTGCAGACCTTGAGATAATAAGATTAGCATGTTCGTTTTGAGTTAAAAGGCTATATTGTATATGGCGAACTACACTGAATTTATTTTAGAGATTCCTAGCAAATCAGTTTCATTTTAACTGATTCTAAGCATCTTTAACTAACACATATTGCTCAATCCATTGTTGATCTGTTTTTGAACGAGGCAATTCATTTAACATCAGAATTGCACATAAAGCCTAT
>JAWUXU010000095.1:0-30637 GCA_034111145.1 Paraglaciecola sp. | reverse complement strand
TTATTCAGTTATTTGATAACAAGGTACATACTTGCTTCCAGGAAGTTTCATTCTTTGTTGTTCAACAAAAGACTCCAACAAACTGTCCATCATTTTCATTAGTTTTGGTTCTCCTTTAAGTTGTAAAGGACCATGTTTTTTTATCAACGCTACACCCTCAGACTTTACATTTCCCGCGACTATGCCTGAGAATGCTTGTCTCAATGCCGCAGCGAGTTGGGTTTTCGGTTGATCAAAGTGTAAGTTGAGTTGTGCCATACTGCTGTGATTTGGAATAAAAGGGTTTTGAAAATTGGCAGCAATTTTTAGTGACCAATTAAAGTCATAAGCATCGCCGGTTTGTTTGCGATAGTCCCTGACTAACTTTTGTTTTTGCTTAATAATTTGTGCCACTTTTGCTGCGTCACCGACTACTATTTCATACAAATTCTGTGCTTCTGGCCCCAATGCCTCACCAATAAAACGGTCAATTGACTCAAAGTAAGCTTTACTTTGTTCTGGCCCAGTGAGAATTATAGGTAATACCTGATCTTTGTTTTGTTCGTCTAACATAACACCAATAAGGTAAAGTAATTCTTCTGCGGTACCCGCTCCTCCTGGGAAAATTACAATCGCATGAGATAAGCGAATAAAAGCCTCTAAACGTTTTTCTATATCGGGCATTATTACCAGCTGATTGACTATCGCGTTCGGAGGCTCAGCTGCGATGATCCCTGGTTCTGTTAAGCCTAAATAACGGCCATTTTTATAACGTTGTTTGGCATGGCCTATAGTGGCACCTTTCATTGGTCCTTTCATTGCTCCTGGCCCGCACCCGGTACAAATATTGAGCCTTCTTAAGCCTAGCTGATAGCCAACCTCTTTAGTGTATTTGTACTCTACCGTACCGATTGAATGTCCACCCCAACACACCACCATATTTAATTCTGCAGTGTTTTTGATAGTTTGCGCATGACGCAACATATCAAATACGCTATGTGTGATGTAATCGGTATCAGGTGTAACCCGTAAAGCATCGGCCGAGTACTTCGCCCCCATATGCAATAAGTCACGCAACACAGAAAAAATGTGTTCGTGAACACCTGTTATTAACTCTCCGTCCACAAAAGCGTGGGGTGGGGGGTTGACCAACTCTACTTTTACTCCTCTTTCTCGGCTGATTAAATTAATTGCAAAGTCATGGTGTGCCTCGAATATATTTTCACTGTTATCAATTTCAGCACCACTATACAAAACAGCTAAGCAGCAGTTTCGAAACAATTTGTACAAGTCACTATCTGTAGATTCGCTAAGTAAATTAACTTCTAGCTGAGATAGTTGACTCATTATACCTACAGGATTGAGTTGAATTTTGTGCATAGTCACCTAAATTTATGGGGTTATTATTGTGAATATAGCCTGATTTACTGTCTTGCCAGTCTAACTTCTGGATATATTTTCTCGAAGTTACTTCTAAACGGATTGATATCAAGCCCGCCGCGTCGGGTATATCTGGCGTAAACGCTTAACTTATTGGGTTTACATTGGGTCATAATGTCACAGAATATACGTTCAACACATTGTTCATGAAATTCATTGTGTTGTCTGAATGATATAAGGTAACGCAATAAGCCCTCGTGGTTTATTTTTTTGCCTTGGTATCGAATAAAAACACTGCCCCAGTCAGGTTGGTTAGTGATGAGGCAATTTGACTTAAGCAAATCACTGGTGAGTGTCTCTTCTACCTGTTCGCCGTCGACGGTCAAATTAGATGGTTCCAGTTGATAGTCTTTCACCTCGATATCTAAATCGTCGATAGACAGGGCATCGAAGCAAGAAATTTGCATTTGGGTAAATTCTGCAGGTTTGAATAGCATTATATTGACTTTCTCACCCGCGCATTGAGATAAATCTTTTGTTAAGGCTTCAGCGACGGACTCGATTGAGTCAAAGTTACTTTGGTTAAAACTATTTAAGTACAATTTAAATGATTTTGACTCAACTAAATTTGGCGAGGAGATAGGTACCTCACAGCGCATAATAGCTACTTTGGGTTTACCTTTAGGATTTAACCAAGATAATTCGTATCCATTCCATCGATCGGTTCCAGAAAAAGGTAATTTTGTCGTTAAATTTAGTTCTACTCTGTTCATGCTTCTTGGAACAGCTTGCAACAAATTTGGCGAGTATATTTCTTTGTACACTGTTGCTTTACCTAAACTTAATCCGGCAAGCGTTGCATGTTTGTCAATTTTTTCGCTCACATTCACTCTTTATTATTCTGACTACACATTTTAATTAGTTTACCCCATGACTGCTTTTGTCAAAACCTTGAGATATCATTTTTTTTAAATGATGTTAGATTAGCCGACATAAATTGTCGTTGAAAGAGAATGTTGATGAGTAAGCAGGTAACCGATGCGTTAGATGGATTTGTCCAAAGGTATTTAGTCACTGCTAAAAAACATCCAAAGATGTTAGTCGTTGAGTATGACAACGATTGGCCATCAGAATGTTATACAACTTTAGGCAATACCGGTGATGATGTTGATTGGCATCCTGTAAAGCGTTCTGGAGTGGCTGATTTTATCGATTTAGAAAAAGCACTAGAGATGAAAATCCATCAGGATGTTATCAGTTATTATTCTGCATATTGGAGCGATAATCTAAGTGCTGAGACAAGCAAAGGTTATTTACAATTATTGCAGCCTTGGAATCATGACGACTTTGAACGACTGCAGCAAAATTTGGTCGGACACATATTAATGAAAAGAAGGTTGAAGCAGCCTGAAACACTCTTTATTGCGTTAACAGACGAGGACGATTTTATTGTTACAGTGCACAACACTAGTGGCGAAGTCATGCTTGAGCAAGTGGGTCTAACACCAAAAGAAGTGTTGGCGCCTAATTTGTCTGTATTCATTCAGTCCTTAGAGCCTTCACCGGTAAGGTCTTAACGCTTTATTTCACCCGATATTTTAGCCAGTTTTTGCATTATTGTGGCTACCTGATCTTCCAGCTGTGTTACGCGTTGTTGTAATGATTGGTTGGTTTTTGAACTTACACTGATTTGTTTGTCGTGGGTTTTGGGACGTTCGCTAGAGTTGGACCTCCAATTTTGTAAACCTTTAATAACTTCGGGAATGGCGAGAGGATGTAGGGCCATACTTCTAATTAAGGCAACTGAAGGTGTTTTACCCTGTTCGGAAATGTCAAAACACAGATTGATTATGTAGTCGGTATTGCTCATTTTCTTGGTCAAAATCCCTAAATATTTATCTGAAACACTAAATTCATTTTAACCAGTTGTTCTTGTAATCGCCATATATTTATATAAAACATAAGGTTAGCGTATTGGCCCCAATTTTGAATGATTATTGTCAAATTGACTACCTTTAGTCTTTATCTAAAATAAACAATATCAAGGAATTATTAATGAGCAAATTAGCAGCGGTTGCATTATTTGGGCTATCACTCGGGTTGAGTGGATGTGTTATTTCGATCGGTGGTGATGGTGAATATAGTAATCAGTATGACTGGCAAGATAAAGAGCAGAAAAATCGTAAATACATTTCGCAATTACAACAGGGTGCGAGTTATGACGAAACTTTAAATCGCATGGGCATAGCTAATTTTAATGAATTTCATTCAACAGCTGACGATACATATCAGGTTTTATATTACCGAACGCAGCGTATCGACAGTGATGGTGCTACCTCAAAAGACGAATGTACGCCACTGGTTTTCAAGAATAGTGTACTAATAGGTTGGGGTGAAAGGGCTTACAACGTTATCAGCGATTAGTTATTTTGGCTCACTTAAAAGTTCGCTGAGCCACTATCTATGGTCCTTATTTTTATCGGATTGAGATGTTTGCTGATAATTAATTTTATGATGCGTAACAAACCATTAACAAGGTTGTATCCTTAGGGTAAAATGTTTTAAAAAGCAGGTGGTAATTGTTATGGAATTGCAAAACGAACAACTGGCAGACGTGGGTAATATAAAAGCGGTTTATTTAGCAGCCGAAGATCTAAAGATTGCAGCGTCTATACTGTATCTTGCCTACCATGATGACCCGTTATTTGTTGATATATTTCAATACGAAAAGGAGGGGTATCAGTCCCGTTTGCGTTCAGCGATTAGAGAAGAATTAAATGCGTTTTGGTTAGCTAAGCAACCCATGATTGGTCTTTTTGATGATGACCGACTGCTCGCCGTTGCTTGCTTAGTGAGCCCTGGTAGCGAGTTGGGACCGAATAGGTTCTGGCATTGGCGATTAAAGATGCTCGTGACCGCAGGTTATTTTGGCACTAAACAAATGGTCGAAAAAGAAACTAAAGTACGCGAATGTGTGCCCGCAGAGCATTTTCATATGTTGTCTCTAATTGGTGTGCATCCTAGCCAACAACATCATGGGTTGGGTCATATATTACTGAGTGCAATCGAAAGTGTTGTGTTTGAGGACCCCATTAGTCAGGGGGTCGCTATGTTTGTAACTTTGCCAAAATACTTATCTTTTTTTGCAGATGGTCACTACAATTTGGTGGAAGAATTAGAGGTAGGGCGCATAAAAGGTCAACTAATGTTTCGGCCTCGTGAAACTCAACAAACTAGACTGTAAGCATATCGCCTTCTTTGTGTAAGAGATTTCGTACAAAGGTGTAGGTGAATACGTCAATTGCTACTGTCTTTTCACGTGTCGTATTTTAACTTTATGTTTTATATGCAATATATTTTTTCATCTGATTTTTATCTGTGATTTTCTATTTTTACAGCCTCGCAAATATTCTCAAATCATCTATCTTTATGTTGTCACAAGGAAACACGACGAGTCAGGATGGCACCAAGGATGAAATTGGACAACTTCAGGATTGAAGCAAATACAGCAAGGCTGCTGGATATAAGGATAGGAACTTAGGAAGAGTGTTTTACAAGGAAGTAAAGCTTAAGGATTAGGACCATACAACGGACATGCCTCGTATAGGATACGAGATAAAGGATAGGAACTCAGGAAGAGTGTTTTGCAAGGAAGTAAAGCTAAAGGATTAAGACCATACAATGGACGTGCCTCGTATAGGAACTCAGGAAGAGTGTTTTGCAAGGAAATAAAGCTAAAGGATTAAGACCATACAATGGACGTGCCTCGTATAGGATACGAGATAAAGAATAGGAACTCAGGAAGAGTGTTTTGCAAGGAAGTAAAGCTTAAGGACTACGACTACACAACGGACGGTGCCTCGTATAGGATACGAGATAAAGGACACACTTAGGAAGAGTGGCTCATCGGGATGATTGAGATTAGAGGGAAAGGGCGTAATAAGGATATTTTAAGGATAGATTTTGCAATGGACAGCAGAGAGGGACCCTCAAAATTCTTTACGGACATGGCTTGACAAATTTCAAGCCATGACTTTTTTGTTTTACCTGATTAAGCATCCCTGTGGTAAATAGTCTATGTTCTTCATAATTAGGTTACTCGACTCGATAGGCAGGTGTATCGATACCCTGCACTTTTAAACCAATCATCTTAACCCGACCCTGACAACTATCTTCTCCATTGCCAGAAAACTCAAAAACAAAGTCACTGTGAAAATCGAGCTTACCTCTATAACTTCCCAAACGAGTCTTTACTCTCGCCACACTAATGAGTTGTAACTGTTGTCGTTCACAGTAGATATCCAGCTGAGTTTTGACTGCTTCTGAAATGGCTCGAAAACGCCAAAACATCGCTGCCAGTAAAAAAATGCCAATAAGTAAGATTAAATCAAATAAATTCATCGGATACCTTGACCAAATAGCTGTCCAATAGCCTGACTGAGCTGTGAGCTTTTTTCAGGCCAGCGTAAAACTCCTAACATAGTTTCCCTTATTTCTGGTATCTGTACTAGGTCAGGATATAATCCTATAAATGAGTCGTCTTCGCATATGGCCAAAAGTTCGACATAAAGAGTGAGGATTGTTGGCTCTTTCAAGTATTGCCAATGTCGAGCTGCAATCAGTATAAGTAGTGCACTTGTTAGCCCATTTTTACGATTAAGTACAAAAGATAACAGTGAGTTTACTTGTGCTTTAGCTTTGCTTTGACACAGCCCTCGCAGCACACTGTGCAGCCTCTTCTCATCGTTTGTATCTTGATAATACCAGTTAATTAATAAAGTGCTGATATCTTCTTCTATCGGGTGATTCTCTAAAGATGCACACAAAGCATATTGCATATCTGGTGCGAGCATTGAAAATTGCGTTATTATTAGCTGCTGAAGATTGTCTTGTTGTAACGACGCCGTAAAATCTGCGATACCTTGCAAAGGAATGGTTCGCCAATCGTGTCGTTCAGGATTTATTAAATATTGTTGAACTTTATTAAAGTGCTCTGATAGGGCAATACCTAATTCAATCCGACAAATACTGTTAAAATCTGCTAATTGTTGTTGGTTAGGAGTAAAAGTAAACGGGTTTTCAGGCAACTGATTATTTGGGTTGCTTTGTTTATCCAGTGTCTGCCCCAAAGCTTCTACTACTATCTGCAAAAACTGTTGCCTTGCAGCGTTAATCAACAAGCCTTGTTCATCCACAGGTAATTTCACGAACCAGATATAGCGATCGTGACTCATTTTTTGATTAAAAAATAAAATGCCAAACCAGGCATGCTGTTGTCTGGGATAGGGAGCGGGCACAGAAGCGTTTTCTATTTCTAAAAAAAGTTGAGACTCAAGCGGTCTGATGCCTCGAGCCATGTCAAAAACTCGATAGTCTGTGCCAGCTTGGAGTAAAAATTCGCTGATAGTATTGATCTGACTCATGTTATTCTTACGTACATTAGTTTCTTATTAAGCTTTAAACGGTTAGGAAATAAATTTGCTGGTTGTTTTTATAGGTAGTATTTGTTGATCATGCCACGTAGTCATAAAAATGTCGAAACTCTGATAATAAAATTAGAACAAAGCCTTCGCGAGGCAATGTTATGGTCGAGTTCTGCTCCATCAGTCGAAGCACTTCAAAGTAAACTGCCTTTTGCCTTGGATACTATGACTTTCGAGCAATGGCTACAATTTGTTTTTATTCCTAAAATATCCAAAATGATCATCAGTAAAAGTACGCTACCAGATAACCTTAAGCTGTTGCCGATGGCAGAACAAAGCTTTAACGTTAAGGACCACCAGTGTGGGGTTATAGAAGTGATTAAACAAATCGATTCGGCTTTTTCCCTTTCATAACATGTCGCTCACTATTATTTATCAAGATGAATATTTAGTCGCTATTAATAAGCCGTCAGGGTTATTGGTGCATCGTAGTATGTTGGATAAACATGAGACACAGTTTGCTGTGCAACTACTACGCGATCAAATAGGCCAATATATTTTTCCTGTGCATCGATTAGACCGACCCACTTCTGGTGTCTTAGTGTTTGCTTTATCAGCTGATATCGCCAGAAAATTAGGTGAACAGTTTGCCGCTCAAGTTATTGAAAAAACCTATTTAGCTATTGTTCGAGGTCATATTAAGGATGAAGGGGAAATAGATTATTCACTCAAGGAAAAAATCGACAAAATCGCTGATAAAATGGTCAGGCAAGATAAACCTGCGCAAGAGGCCGTCACTTTATTTAATAGACTAGGTAAATTTGAATTACCTTTTGCTGTGAGTAAGTACGCATCGGCCCGATATTCATTGGTTCAATTGAAGCCTAAAACAGGGCGTAAACATCAACTTAGGCGACATTTAGCCCACATCAACCATCCTATTGTCGGAGATACTGCCCATGGTGATGGTAAACACAATACATTTATACGCCAACAATTTAACTTTAAGCAATTAGCTTTGACTTGCAAATCTATGATTTTAACGCACCCAGTATCAGAAGCGCCGCTGGTTTTACGTTGCGATTTAGATAAAAACTTTTTCTATTTATTAGAAAAATGGCAAGTTAGTCACGATCAATTATGCACATTAGATAAACTGTAGCTGTGCAGATCATCAACTAATACCAAATTATATAAATTGGTATTACTTAATTAGGATTTTTAATATGAGAAAAATTGGTATTTTTGTAGGATCGGTATATGGCAACGCACAACATGTTGCTGAAGAAGTGAATACTATGTTGAGTGCGCAAGGACTAGAATCTGAAGTGTTCACTGATCCCACATTGGACGACTTTAAACTGGCTTCGTCTATGTTATTTATTAGTTCGACCACAGGGCAGGGGGATATTCCTCCAAATTTAGAGTTTTTTGTTCAAGACTTACGCGATGAGTTTCCATTAATGGAGCAAAAACCTTTCGCTGTGGCTGGTCTAGGTGATAGTGGTTATGGTGAGACGTACTGCAGTGCAGGGCGACAAATTTTCGAACTATTAACCGAATTGCAGGGAAAGCCAATGACAGCGTTACTGGAAATCGATGCATGTGAAACTCTCGAACCAGAAGCTGAAGTCGTGACATGGGCGAAAAAATTACTACCAGAATTTATATAAAAACTTAATTTTAAATATAAAAAAAGCGCCACCGGCGCTTTTTTTTTAATCAGTACAAACCTAAGCTAGGGCTTTAATTTGTACTGCAAGACGACTCTTATGACGAGCAGCCTTGTTTTTATGTATCAAACCTTTCGTGGCCATACGGTCAAGTAAAGGTATTGCCGCAGTGTATGCAGCTTGAGCAGCTTCTTTATCACCAGAGGCGATAGCAGAAAGTACTTTTTTCAAAGATGTACGAGTCATAGATCGACGGCTAGCGTTGTGTTGGCGACGCTTCTCCGATTGTATGGCACGTTTCTTAGCAGACTTGATGTTAGCCAAGTTGGAACTCCCAAAAAAATTCTAGTCAAAATTCAAGGGTGCGGATTATGATGATCAAGTCCGTTTTTGTCAATTAGTTTCATGGGTTTTATAAACAAATAGTGGGATCTTTTTAGTTTAATTAATTTAAGTTGCTTTGCAGGCATAAATTAGTGGTCCATAAATAGACTATTTGTCTGTTGTTCACGCATAATAGTATAGTTTTGTTGTTGGTTAGGAAGAAGTAGGTGTCAGGTAAGTTATTTAAATCAGGCATGATTGTCAGCGCCATGACCTTTATATCGCGTATTTTGGGTTTGCTAAGAGATGCTGTTGTGGCCAACCTTTTAGGAGCAGGGGCTAATGCAGATGTGTTTTTTCTTGCCAATAAAATACCCAATTTTTTAAGGCGATTATTTGCAGAGGGAGCCTTTGCTCAAGCTTTTATACCCGTATTAGCTGAGGTTAAAAATGAAGGCAATGACGTTCACCTAAAACAGTTTATCGCCAAAGTCAGCGGCACCTTGGGCGTCATTGTTACGATAGTTACTATATTGGGTGTGATTGGTTCACCTATTTTAGCTGCGCTGTTTGGCATGGGCTGGTTCGTTGATTATCTAAACGATGGCAATGATGGACAAAAATTTGAACTTGCATCATTAATGTTGAAGATAACATTTCCTTATCTGTTATTTATATCGTTAACAGGTTTAGCGGGTGCCATTCTTAACACTCTTAATAAATTCGCCGCTGTAGCTTTTACTCCGGTTTTACTGAATATAGCCATTATTAGTTGTGCTCTTTTTTTAGCACCTCAATTTGAAGAACCTGTTTTTGCTATTGCTTGGGGAGTCTTTCTAGGCGGTTTCTTTCAATTGCTATTTTTGATCCCATTTTTGGTCAAGGCAGGTTTATTAGTGAAACCTAAATGGAGCTGGTCAGATCCGGATATTGTTAAAGTGCGCACTTTAATGATCCCTGCATTATTTGGTGTATCGGTAGGCCAGATAAATTTATTGTTAGACACGGTTATCGCCAGTTTTCTGGGTACAGGGGCAATATCATTTCTATATTATTCTGACCGCTTATTAGAATTTCCGCTGGGATTATTCGGCATCGCTATAGCAACCGTCATTTTACCGACCTTGTCGCAGAATCATGTATCTAATGACGATAAAGCGTTCAGCGCTAATATTGATTGGGCTGTAAAAATGGTCTGTTTATTGGGGATTCCTGCTGCAACAGGCTTGTTTATACTGGCAGAGCCTATGTTATTAACCATTTTTCAGCGCGGTGAATTTACCCCCCAGCACGCTGAGTTTGCTTCTCACAGTTTGATGGCATATTCATTTGGTTTATTAAGTTTTATGTTGATTAAAGTGTTAGCACCGGGCTTTTACTCTAAGCAAGACATTAAGACCCCGGTTAAATTTGGTATTTGGTGTATGGCTGCCAATATGTTGTTTAACCTAATTCTCGTTTTGCCATTTGACTATGTCGGTTTGGCCATGGCAACGTCTCTCTCGGCTCTGATGAATGTGTTACTACTCTACGTGACATTGCATAAAAGAGGTGTTTATACTGCCTCCTCACAGACAATTACCCTTATTCTTAAGGTAGTGTTTGCTAGTACTTTGATGGGGATAGTTATTTTTACACTTAATCCCCTTGCGGCTGCTTGGATTGACTTTCCTCTAATAGAAAAAATTGTTGAGTTAGCCAAATTAATTTTACTTGGAGCAGCAGTATTTGTTATCAGTCTGTTAATATCAGGAGTAAGAAAACACACTTTTTCAGCGTCGAAAGTAGTCACTAAATAACACCTGCTAATGTTATTATAGTAGGCCTTAATCTAAAAATGAACATTCATTAAGGTTACTGCTTTCAATCGCCCTGTAGTCAGTTATAATCCGCGCCTTTGATTGATTTTCAGCAAGCCTTGAGGTTTTTAAAGCAAACCTTGGGGGTTTACACCAAGCCTTGGGCTTAAAGAGAATGCAGTGGAACTGATACGGGGTCTACATAACCTTCGTGATAAACATCGCGGTTGTGTATTAACAATAGGTAAGTTTGACGGGGTGCATTTAGGTCACCAAGCTGTGCTTAGCCAAGTAGTTGAAAAAGCTAAAGAATTAGGTGTGCCCTCTACGGTGATGGTTTTCGAACCTCAACCTGAAGAGTTATTTACTCCTGAACAAGCACCTGCCCGATTAAGTCTACTTCGCGATAAATATACTCAGTTAAAAGCCTTAGGTGTTGATCGTTTGTTGTGCGTAACATTCGACCGAAATTTTGCTGCTTATACTGCTACTGATTTTGTTGAAGGTCTGTTAGTGGATAAACTGGGTATTAGATACTTGGTAGTTGGTGATGATTTTCGTTTTGGTAAAGGCCGGGTAGGTGATTTTGCTAAGCTTGTGGAAGAAGGCGAGAAATGCCAATTTGAAGTTGTCAGTACTCAGAGTTTTCGTCTCAAAGATTGTCGTATTAGCTCAACTGCGGTGCGCGATGCCCTTAGCGATGATGATTTCTGTCTTGCTCAGCAGATGTTAGGTAGACCTTTTACTATTGCGGGTAAAGTATTACATGGTGATAAGAGAGGGCGAACTATTGGCTTTCCTACAGCTAATGTTTTGTTGAAACGTTGCAAGGCTCCAGTAAATGGTGTTTTTGCCGTCACCGTCACTGTGGCTGATAAAAGTTATTCAGGCGTTGCAAATATTGGCCACAGGCCTACTGTGAATGGGCAACGTTCACAATTAGAGGTACACATGTTTGATTTTAGTGGTGATTTGTATGGCCAATTTATCTCTGTGGCCTTAGTGAGTAAAATCAGACAAGAAATGAAGTTTGACTCTTTTGAGTTACTTCATCAACAAATAAAAAAAGATGCGTTAGCGGCAAAAACACTGTTAACAGCCTCTTAATATTTTACTGTAACCATCGACCAATTTGGATTTAACCAGCAATGACTGATTATAAACATACCCTGAATTTGCCTGAAACCGAGTTCCCCATGCGCGGCAACTTAGCTCAACGCGAGCCAAAAATGCTAACGCAGTGGACAGAGAAAAATCTATATCAGCAAATTCGTGACGCTAAAAAAGGCCATACGCCTTTTATTTTGCATGATGGCCCTCCTTATGCGAATGGTGATATTCATATTGGTCACGCGGTTAATAAAATTCTTAAAGATATTATTGTTAAGTCTAAAACGTTATCTGACTTTGATGCGCCTTACGTGCCTGGTTGGGATTGCCATGGGCTGCCAATTGAATTAATGGTTGAGAAAAAAGTCGGTAAACCGGGTAAAAAAATCACAGCTGCCGAGTTTAGGCAAAAGTGCAGAGATTATGCCGAGAAACAAATAGCCGGTCAAAAAGCAGACTTTATCCGTTTGGGTATTTTGGGTGAATGGGATAACCCATACAAGACTATGGACTTTAAATCAGAAGCTAACATTATTCGTGAATTCGGTCATGTAGTTCGTTCAGGGCACCTTGAAAAAGGCTTTAAACCAGTACATTGGTGCACAGACTGTGGTTCAGCGTTAGCTGAAGCCGAAGTGGAGTATCAAGATAAAAACTCACCTTCTATTGATGTGCGTTTTAAGGCCGTAGATGCTGATGCGGTTGCTGCATGTTTTTCTGCTAAAGCTTCTGGTGATGTATCCGTCGCTATTTGGACAACTACACCTTGGACCTTACCTGCTAACCGTGCAGTATGTCTGCACCCGACGCTAGAATACAGTTTGGTTCAGGTCAACGGTGAACAAGTTCAAGAATGTTTAGTTATTGCCACTGATTTACTAGCAGATTGTATGCAGCGTTTTGGCTTTGAAAACTATGAAACTTTAGGTGTGTGTCAAGGACAAGAGTTAGAAAATAAAGCATTACATCATGCTTTTTACGATTTCCAAGTGCCCCTGATTTTAGGTGACCATGTTACCACTGACGCTGGTACAGGTTGCGTGCACACAGCTCCAGGCCATGGCGTTGAAGATTTTAATGTAGGCAAAAACTACGACTTGGAAGTCGCTAATCCTGTCGGCGCAAATGGCGTTTACCTAGAAGGCACTGAGTTTTTTGCTGGTGAGCATGTATTTAAAGCCAATGATCATGTGGTTGAAGTGTTAAAAGAGCACGGCGCATTATTGCATCACCATGTGTATAACCATAGTTACCCACATTGCTGGAGACATAAAACACCTCTTATCTTCCGTGCAACGCCGCAGTGGTTTATCAGTATGGATAAAAACGGTTTACGGGACGCGTCGATAAAAGAAATACATAACACCCAGTGGATCCCTGAATGGGGCGAAAGCCGTATAGAAAGTATGGTTGCTGGAAGACCTGACTGGTGTATTTCCCGGCAGCGTACATGGGGCGTGCCTATTGCACTTTTTATACATAAAGATACGGGTAAATTACATCCACGCACCAATGAATTATTAGAACAGGTGGCAGTTCTGGTAGAACAAAAGGGTATTCAAGCTTGGTGGGATATCGAGCCAGAATCGTTATTAGGCGACGATGCAGAAACCTTCGTTAAGGTACCAGACACCCTAGATGTTTGGTTTGACTCAGGTGTTAGTCATTATTTTGTGGTCGATCAACGTGATGATATCCCAGCATCAGCTGATTTGTACTTAGAGGGTTCTGACCAACATCGTGGTTGGTTTATGTCGTCCTTAATAACGTCTGTTGCTACAACAGGCCACGCACCTTACAAACAAGTCCTGACTCACGGTTTTACTGTAGATGGTGATGGTAAAAAGATGTCTAAGTCTTTAGGTAATACTATTGCACCTCAACAAGTTACAGGAAAATTAGGCGCAGATATTTTGCGTTTATGGGTGGCGTCTACAGATTATCGTAGTGAAATTGCGGTATCAGATGAAATTTTAAATCGTTCTGCTGATGCGTACCGACGCATTCGTAATACTGCACGCTTTTTATTGGCCAACCTAAACGGTTTCGACCCCAGTAAAGATTTAGTGCCCATCAAAGATATGGTGGAACTAGACAAGTGGGTGGTGGGCCGCGCTTATAGTATTCAACAAGAAATCATCAAATCTTACGAAACATACGACATGCTAGTGGTTACGCAAAAATTAATGCAGTTTTGCTCTATTGAGTTGGGCAGTTTTTATTTGGATATTATTAAAGATAGGCAATATACCGCAAAAGGTGACAGCCTCGCTCGTCGGTCTTGTCAAAGTGCTCTGTATCATATTATCGAAGCATTAGTGCGTTGGATGGCACCTATTACAAGCTTTACCGCCCAAGAATTATGGCAAGAAATGCCTTGGCAACAAGACGAGTTTGTTTTTACTGGGAAATGGTATGATGGTTTAAGTGAAGAAACTTTACCTGGTGACTTTAACAACGATTTTTGGCAACAAGTGCTAGCTGTTAAAAATGAAGTGAACCGTTGCATTGAATTGACCCGCAAAGAACGCAAAATTAAAGGCTCACTGCAAGCAAAAGTCACTTTGTACGTCAATAGTGATTTGTTTGCTCTACTTGGCAAACTTGAGGACGAGTTACGGTTTGTATTGATCACCTCCGCGGCGACAGTCATTGAGAGTAACGACGTGCCACAAGAAGCCGTTGCAACCGAAGTGCAAGGATTGTCGGTAGTGGTGTCTGTTTCTTCAGCACAAAAATGTAGTCGTTGTTGGCATCACCGAGAAGATATAGGCAATCATGTTTCACATCCTGAGCTATGCGATCGCTGTGTAGATAATGTCGAAGGCGATGGTGAAAAACGCGCATATGCTTAGACTTTTCACTCAAACGGGGTGGCGTTTTTTATGGTTATCTTTGCTGGTGTTAGTGGTAGATCAATACACTAAAGCTTTGGTGCTAAAGAATATTGAACTGTATCAAGCCATTCAAATATCGCCGTTTTTTAACCTTACTCATGTGTATAACTACGGTGCTGCTTTTAGTTTTTTACATGATGCTGGTGGCTGGCAGCGCTGGTTTTTTACTATTGTCGCCTTAGCTGTTAGTGCTTTAGTGTTGTGGTGGTTGAAACAAATTACCAAAGAGCAGATAATTTTACCCTTGGCCTTTAGTCTGATTATAGGTGGTGCCATCGGCAATGCATATGATCGATTAGTCTATGGTTACGTAGTAGATTTTTTAGTGTTGTATTATCAAGACTGGTATTGGCCAGCGTTTAACGTAGCCGACACTGCAATATGTATAGGTGCTGTCTTGATGATAGTTGATATGTTTAAGAATAAAGAGGAAAAATATGCCTGAGCTGGAGCAAAACTTAATAAAACAAGGTAGTGAAGTAGTATTACACTTCGACTTGAAATTGTCTGATGGCTCTGCCGCAGACAGTACTAGAGTTAATAACAAACCGGCTAAGTTAGTGGTGGGTGATGGTAGTCTTACGCTTAGCTTTGAAGATTGTTTATTAGGCCTTCAAACAGGTGATAAAAAATCATTTACGTTAGAAGCCAATGACGCTTTTGGAATGCCGAACCCAGATAACTTACACCATCTTGAACGTAGTAAATTTAACTCAGAGACGCCTGCCGAAGAAGGTATGATTATCGCGTTTACTCAGCCCGATGGTACAGAGCTGCCTGGTATTGTTCGCGAAGTCACTGGAGAATCAGTGACTGTAGATTTTAATCATCCATTGGCAGGACAGGTGATTACCTTTGACGTAGAAATATTGTCAGTCAATCAGGTCTAACTTTAGGAAGATATAAGGAAAAAATATGCAGATCCATCTTGCTAATCCACGAGGTTTTTGTGCCGGTGTAGACCGTGCGATAACAATAGTTGAGCGTGCTTTGGAAATGTTTCCAGCGCCTATTTTTGTTCGCCATGAAGTGGTGCATAACAAATTTGTTGTCGATGGACTCAAAAAACGCGGTGCGGTTTTTGTAGATGAACTATCTGAAGTACCAGACGATAGCATTGTAATATTTTCCGCTCATGGGGTATCCCAAGCGGTTCGTACAGAAGCTAATTCCCGCGGTTTAAAAGTGTTTGATGCCACATGTCCTTTGGTCACAAAAGTACATATGGAAGTGATGCGTGCCAGTAAAAAAGGTATTGAATGTATTTTAATCGGTCACCACGGTCATCCAGAGGTAGAGGGTACAATGGGCCAATACGATAATGCCAATGGCGGTATCTATCTGGTCGAATCAGTTGAAGATGTAGCCACCTTATCGGTAAAAAATGCGTCTAAACTGTACTATTGTAGCCAGACAACCTTATCGGTAGATGATACTGCTGATGTAATTGATGCATTAAGGCTTCAATTTCCTGCCATCGAAGGGCCGCGTAAAGATGATATTTGTTATGCTACCCAAAATCGCCAAGATTCAGTCAGAGACTTGTCTGCTGATTGTGATCTATTGTTAGTAGTAGGCGCTCAAAATAGTTCTAATTCTAATCGGCTCAGAGAACTCGCTGAAAAAATTGGGGCTACAGCTTACTTGATTGCAGATGCAGATTGTATTCAGCAATCATGGCTTGAAAATGCAAAAAATGTAGGTGTCACAGCCGGTGCATCTGCACCAGAGGTATTGGTGCAAGGTGTGGTTGAGCGTTTAAGGGGATGGGGGGCTACCTCAGTAATCGAGATAGCCGGTCGTGAAGAGAATATTGAATTCGCAGTACCTAAAGAGTTGCGGATTAAGAATATCTCCTAACCATCAATAGGCCTCGCTCAATCTGCACCAGCCTTGGGTTTTTCTGGAAGCAATATGGCTGTCAAACTATCGTCGATGTTAAGGTAGCTATTGGCAGCATTTTTGACTTTGAGCTTGTCAATATTTCCCACTAATAAACGAAACTCATTTAAGCCTATGGGTTGATAGTCAGCTTCGGCATCCCACTGTAAGTGGTTTTTCCAAAACGCATTGGTTGCCAGTTTTGTTTCCCTAGTGTTAAGTTTTTGAGCTATGTAGTTGTCAACATACTTGTCTTCAGTATTGCTTACTTTGAGTGATTCTATAATCCTGTGTATTTCAGCTAATAATTCCTCCACTCTGGTCGGATCGCAGGTAAACGATATTCTAGTGGAATGCTTATTACGTAATCTTGAAAACGCACTCTTGACACCAATACCGTAAACGCCACTTTTTTCCTCCCTAATACGTTCGCGCAAAATGCTACCGAGTACATACTCTAAGGCACTTAAATTCATTTGATTCTTATGAGACCATAATGAATCACCATAAAAATCAAGTAGCACTGTGGCTTTTTCAACCAAGCCTTTTTCGACGTTGACGGTCAATTTCCCTCTAGCTCTGAGAATGTCATGGACTATTGCCTGATCAGCTCTAGGATTGGTCGGTAGGCTTGCAATATAGGTACTTAACAATGTTTCTATCTGTAACAAGTCGATATTGCCTACAAACACAAAATTAAAACTGGCAGGATTTGAAAAACGCTGTTGGTAAAAACTAAAAGATTTATCTAGATCTTGATTTTTGACAATATCTGCGTCAAATCTTATAGAACGGGGGTTTTGGCTGTATTTCTTCAACCTGATTTGCTCTGAAAAAACACCTTGAGGACTGTTAAATCTGTCAAGGATGGATGATCCTACTCGTGATATATATGAATCAAATGCTTTGCTATCTTTACGTGGAGCCACAAACTTCAAATGTAACATTTGCATAAAGTGTTCTATGTCCTTTACTGAACTGCTACCACTAATAGATTCATGGTCATTATTTATTTTTGTCCTTACCCAAAACTGTTTATCTTTCGAAAACTTTTCTATGTCTGCTGGGGTATAGTTTCCTATACCAGACAATTCGACAATATTTGCAGCCAAGATGGTTTTAAACATCATCTCTGGCTCTAGTAAAGAATAGCCACCATTGGCTCTAGCAGAAAATTGAATTTCATTATGTTTAAAGTCTGTTTGTTTTAGTAATACTTTCACACCGTTACTTAACATCCATACATGGCTATCGAGTTTTTCGTCATACACTTTACTTATTATCGAACCAACTTTAGGTTTTTCTGGCAAAAGTTGTTGTATTACCTGACGATCTTGATGGGCAGTGACTTGCTGCTGTGTTGCGAGTTCTATTAAGACAAGCAGCTCAGCTTCTGAGGGTAAACTGTTTTTGTCGGATTCAGGGGCTGATATTTTTATAATTCTATTATTGTCAGTAAACCAGGTTTCGCCTAAGGCGTTGACTTGATTTAGAGTAATGAGAGGCAGAAATCTTTCATTTATCTCTAAATAATGATCTATACCGGCAATGCTTTCACCTCTGACAACATGGCGTACATATTCATTTGCTAAAGTGGATGATTGAGTGGTGTCAATTTCTTTGGCCGCATTATCTAGTTTGCTCAACACACTTTGTTTATAGCGTGTCAATTCTGATAACGTAAATCCATGCTTTAAAACTCGGTTTAACTCGGTTATTAAGAACGTCACTACTTCTTTGCTTTTTGTTGGTTTTGCAGTGGCTGCTAATGTAAAGGCGCTTTTATTTGCGATAAAGCGCCCGAAGCTAATGCCTGCTGAAATAAACGGCACTTGTGGTGCGTGGGTTGCTTCATCAAGCCGGCCATTTAGCATAGCGATAAAAAGTTGAGCCAACATTGCTTGGTAATATTGTTGATAAGTATTAGGCTCTAAAAGAGGTTGTTTTATTTGAATTTCAACTGTCGTTCTGGTGAGTTCAGGGTCAGTCTCTATCGTCACTAGAGGCTTAGAGTTATCCGTTATGGTGTAATTAGGCTTTTGTTTATTGCGCTTCTTGGGTACGTTAATAGAACTAAAGTATTTTTCAAATAACATTTGTACCTGATTAGGGTCGAAATCACCGACTGCGACCAAAGCCATTAGTTCTGGCCGGTACCAATCCTTGTAATAGCGCACAAGATCTTGATGAGCACCTAGCTCAAGTGTTTCTTTCTTACCTATAGGAAGTCGCAGCGCATATTGAGAACCTTGATAAATAACCGGTAGTTGTTTATTGAATATGCGCCAGATAGCACCTTGTCTGGCGCGCATTTCCTCTATTACGACACCTCTTTCTTTTTCTACTTCTAGCGCATCAAATTTAATTTTGTGAGCCCAATTCTCTAAGATATGAATGCCTTTTTCTAAGGCGCCTTCCTCTTCACTGGGCAGTTGTAGTTTGTATACTGTTTCATCGAAATTTGTGTATGCGTTGAGGTGAGCTCCAAATTTCATACCGATTGATTCTACGTATTCAACTATTTCTTGTTTGTCAAAGTCTTCGGTACCATTAAAGGCCATGTGTTCTACAAAGTGCGCGAACCCCCGTTGTTTATCGTCTTCTAAAATAGAGCCAGCTTTAACAATTAAGCGAATTTCGGCACGTTTACCTGGGGTGTTGTTTTGCCTAATTAGATAGGTAATTCCATTATCTAATTGGCCTTTTATAATACGCGGCGAAATAGGAAGTGCACCACTGAAATTTTGTGCTGAGTGATGGGTAATAGGGTGCTTATTATCTGTGCTGCTTCCTAAAGGTACGTTACAACCAATGCAAAGCAGAACAATCCCCAACAGGGATAAGTTAGACATCAGGTTATTTGGCATACTACTTACCTTACTCTTTTAAATTTTAACCTTATCATACTAAAAATTTAAAAGAGTAGTAGCTAACAAGTAAAGCAATGACGTTGATGTATTTTTATTAAAAACAATGGGATGGAGTTTTATTCAACGATTGATCAATCTGTATATATACACATTTTTTGTCAGATATTTGGCTGCCTTTTGCTTTAGCAATGATCGTGTAGGTTTTAGCAGATACATTAGTGACAAAAAAAGTAAAGTATTCACTAGTGGGGAGCCCGAGTTGTTTCGTGTTTGCATAGCTAATATTCTCCATGCGGAAAGCTTCTTGCTGTATTTTTAGTCGCAGTAAATGAGTGATCCCATCCATTCGTCTTGAGGTTAAAATCTGTTGTTCAAAAGACGGAAATATGAGCATCGTCAACACACCCATTATAATGACAACCACCATTAGTTCAATCAGCGTCATACCAAACTCCACAAAGACTTCAGAGTTATATCTATTATTTGTTTCCTTTATTTTAATAGGCATAGTCATTCCTTTTTTATGCGTTTTAGACAAACTGGACTATATTTGGGGTAATGATTTAATTATAGGCGTCTTTTAAATTGACGCGTAAGTAAGGACACAAATATGCACAACCTTTCTGGTTTAACACTTCTAGAGCTGCTCATTACTGTCTCCATACTTGTGCTTTTAGTATCACTCGGTTCACCTGCAATCAACTCAATACAAAAAAACATGCAATTAAAAGGAGCCGCACAAAGCAGCTACTTTGCATTTCAACAAGCGCGTGTTGCGGCAATAACAAAAGGTATTGATGTGACGGTTGCGATCAGCCCGGGCGAAAAATGGTGTGCTGCATTGAGTGACAGCGGAGTGTGTGATTGTTCTATCAAGTTCGAGTGCACATTAGACGGGGTAGAATATAGGGTCGATTTTGCTGATTATCGTTTTGTCAGTATCGAAAAGGTTACATTTGGTTTAGACAGTATTGCCGTGTTTGACTCAGACAGAGGGTTGGCGATAGGTCATGCAGGCACTGTTGTGTTCACAGACGGGGAGAAACAACTTAAATTGATATTGAGCAATATGGGGCGGGTTAGAATTTGCGCTGCAGGTAGTCCTCTTGGAGGATTTGAGGCATGTTAGTTTCGCTCATAAAGCAGCATGGCAATAGTTTGGTTGAACTGATGATTTCTATGACTCTAGGACTGGCGTCTATTACGGCCATGGCATCCTTGGTGGGTCATGGCATTGCGTTAAATACTAGCTTACTTGCAAAGTCTAGGTTAGATGAAGAAATGAATGCCGTGGTGGCTGTTGTCAGTCATGATCTGAAGCGCGCAGGGTATTATGCTCTCACTGATAAGATTGTTAAAAATCCAACAACTTTTTCAAACCCTTTTGATGGCAGTTTGAGTTTATCGGCATATACAGCTGAACCAGCTAACAGTTGTATTAATTTCGCTTATGACCGTAACAAAAATGGTTTGTTGGATACCTCTCCAAATAACGAAAAGTATGGTTTTCGTTTGAGAGATAATGCAGTTGAAGTTCGTTTAGGTGGGGCCGCTTGCGACGAATCTGGATGGCATGATTTAACTGATCCAAAAGTTGTTCAGGTAACGGCTCTTAAATTCATAATCAAACAGAGTTCTGTACAGCAAATTATGCAAACTTTAGTCATCATTGAGTTGCAAGCTCGTCTTAAAAAACATCCTGATATTTCACGTAGTATCAACACTAGCGTGTTGATAGAAAACTATGAATAAGTGACTGAGTATGGATA
The DNA here is from genome assembly GCA_034111145.1 of Paraglaciecola sp. GTDB lineage: Bacteria > Pseudomonadota > Gammaproteobacteria > Enterobacterales > Alteromonadaceae > Paraglaciecola. The sequence continues at coordinate 9,532 of JAWUXU010000095.1, read as the reverse complement.
CCTCACGAGCTCTAAACCAGAAGGGTGCAGCAATATTACTCACCGTGATTTTGTTATTAATTTTGGTGACATTAGTTACTCTTTATACTGGAAAAATTCAATCATTTGAACACCAAATAGTCGTTAATACACAAAATAAAAAATGGGCGCAGTCATCAGCAAAGGCCGGTCTGAATAGAGGTTTGGCGATGCTCAACATTAATAAAGTTTTGCCAAGTGTTGAGATATCAGGAAATTTAGAGGACAACAGTACCTTTATTATTTCTGCTATCAGTGAAAATTTACCGGGTAGTCGTCAACTTGTCACTATTGAAGCAAATGGCACGTCTGCTGATGGTTTAGCTAAGGCCACTGTTACTGAACAATCATTGGTCTATCCTATACTGCTAAATCTACCGCCAGCTCCATTAATGGTTAAGCATGGTTTTAGTAGTATAGGTGAATTTGAAGTGGCTTCTAACCCAGATGGACTAGGCGTTGCAGTACCATTGTCATTATGGTCAGATGCTGTTGTTACCTTATCTGGTACGGGTCACCATAGCTGTATTTTAAGTGAGTTTAACGCAGGCAACTGTAGTACTAATACCTATTCTGATCACATCATAAAACTGGCCGATATAGCAGATGAGTCGTCGTCATTCCCAGCAGATTTGTTTAGTTACTTGTTTAATATTCCTTCCACTGAGTGGATTCAATTACAACAACAATCTGACGTAGTATTAGCAGACTGTGACACCTTAAATGTAGGCAGTTGGGGAGTGATTTGGGTTAACGGTGATTGTGATGTCAGTGCCAGCACACAAATAGGAAGTCACTCAGAGCCTGTAATACTAGTTATTTTTGATGGGGACGTAGTGTTTCAGAACGATGTTGCTTTGTATGGCCTTCTGTTTTCATTTAGACCTGCAGGCTCGACCAAAGTGTTGGACATAAATATGAAAATAGATAGTGCAGTATTTGGTGCTATCGTCACAAATTATCAGTTGGGTACAAAAAGTGTTTTAACGCGGGTGGCGTTTCAGGCTGATGTGATGCAACAGTTACAAAGCAACAAGAAATTGCAACGAGTGGCAAGGGTGGCTGGCAGTTGGCATGATTTTTAGCCTAGGATACATTTATGTATAAAGAGCATGGATTTTCCCTAATTGAAGTGTCAATAGCTTCATTACTCATTATGTTGGGCGTAACTGGTTATGTAACTTTGCAAAGTGAATATGTAGTCGCAGATGCAAAAATTAATTTACGGGGTTTAGCTCTGCAACTTGCCCAAGAGAAATTCACTGACTTAGCTTATTTTCAGCAATTAAGTCATATACATGGGTCAATATCTTATCAGAATATAGCCAGTAATTTGGGAGGTACCATTACTGCAGGAGAACGGGACGTGATTTTTTCTTTAAGATCGAGCTTACACACCTATGATACTCAATGGGAAGTTGAAAATTTATATTATGTAGATACAAATTTTGATGATGTTGCTGATAGCTGGGTAAAAGTAGGAGAACCCTTTTACCCTATTGATCTACCTCGACATGCCAGTCTCAAAAATGTTCATATTATGGTTACATGGCTCAACATTAATGGGGTCAGAAAACACCTTGAGATGTTCGGAAGTATTGCCCCTATTGCGCAAAGCCAAAGTTTCCAAGCTAAGCATCGCCTGTCAAGTACTCTAGCAATGCCTTAAGTTCTGTTATATAAATTTATTTATTAAGGATATACTAAGCCATAAGTAAATAAATTAAATTGACTTAGTTTAACTTAGATTAAATTAGGTTTTTGTTTTATATGAGTTTATTGAAATACTTCAAGTTAATTAAATCAAAATATATACCTTTACTCCCCTAACAATAACCTAATACTCTCTATTTTTAGCTAATATACTCAATATGTATTTACCTTGGCAATTAGTTGAGTAGTCGAACATCTATGTTTTGCAACTAGAGCGAGAAAAGAGTGTGAAAAGCAAACCTGAAAAATTTTATGCAAACAATCAACAAGGTGTCGGCATGATTGAGGTACTAGTGACTTTATTCATATTATCGGTAGGGTTACTTGGTGTGGCATATTTACAATTTGTTGGTTCATTCACAAACTCTGAGGCACTAAGTCGTTCTCAATCGGTGTTGGTCGCCCAACAATTAACAGAACGCTTGCGAGCCAGTGCTGTCTTTTCGCCACTTGGTAAAGGTTTGGTTATACATAATGATTATTTTGACAAAGATTTGTATAACTTTTCTGGTATGACATGTACCAGTGGACTGCCACATACTTGTCATTGTTTAGAACGCCCTAGCTCTAAACCAGACTGCAATAACAACGTCTGTGATGCATCTCAGCTAGCCGCTTTTGATGCTTATGAAGTTTCATGTTCAGCTGTAGCAGCAAATCCAGAAATAGAAATTAGTTTAAGCTGTGAATTGGACAATAATGTTACTGATACAGATTTATGCAGCGTGGGTTCGAAGCATATTGTCATCTTAAGTTGGCCAGTGCAGAACTGGCAAAATATTGAGCGAACGTTGAACGCCGACTGTAATGTTGATGAAACACTACCCCACGACTGCGTCTCAGTGGATGTCACCTTATGAATGTTTATAGCACACAAAGATGCAGGCAAATTACTAGGAAAATTACTAGACAAAGCAGCAGGCAAAGTAATAAACAAGGCGGCTTTAGTCTAATCGAGTTGATGATATCCCTTACTCTTGGGCTTATTATTTCTGCAGCAGTGGTTCAGGTGATGATTAGTAACAACTCTACCGAACGACTTAACAGGTCGATTGCATCTGCTCAAGAAAATGGTCGTTTTATTATTGCCAGACTACGCAACGATTTAATCATGACTGGGCGCTACGACACGTTACGTCCAAACCTCAATCAAGACGTTGATATCGTTGTTGAAGCTGCCTTTGTACATAATAATCCTATTCCAGTGGTAGGCGATTTTAATAATGGTTTAACGAAAGGAGTTAGTGAGGGAGCAGGCACTACCAGTGATACCTTGATGATAGCGCTGCAAGCAAGTAAAGATTGTAGAGGTGCTACCCATGGTTATGTCGATGAAGAGTTTATGGTGGTTAACGAATACTTTCTAGAGGGTACAGAGCTAAAATGCCGAGGGTTTGATGGTAGAGTCTTGCGCGGCCTAAAGGCAGAAATTGATGACAATACCGCATACACTTTGTTAGACGACGTGACTAGTTTTCAAGTTCAATATGGCGTCACAGATAATATTGTCTCAAAAGATAATTCGGCAAGACCCGTAAAATTTATAGATGCTGATACGTTAGGTGTAGAAAAAGCTGCTGGAGCACTAGTTGTCGCTATTCGTATTGCACTTTTATTAAAAGCTGATTCTGATGTATTGATCAACCCCGTCCCTAAGTTCAAACTACTTAATGAAGAACCTATTCAGCCCTCTGAAAAAAGATTGTATAAACAGTTTGAAACCACCATCACTTTGCGTAATAGCAAAAATTTCGCTCGAAGTAGAAATATATGAATTATTTATCAATGCAAAAAAAATCGGGAATGGTCATGGTATTTGCTTTGTTGATACTAATGAGTCTAACAATTCTAGGTGTGTCATCAGTATCCAGCAGTTTAATGCAAAGTAAAATGGCAACGTCCATGGAAAAACGGTCTCTATCTTTTGACGCAGCAGAGTCTGCTATCGCTGCAGTGATGTTTGAATCCGAGGATGAAGAGTTACTTAGTAATATAGCTTTAGATGACCCATTATCCGCGGCCAGAGGAGGTACACAGCTAAATTTAGCGGTGCAAGAGCTGAGTTGTTTTGAAGATATTACATGGACCAATAGAGTGCTCACCAATGTAGGTTTAAGTGCGGGAACTCAGCATACTAGTGCGGGCAATTATACCGATAAACCAATAATAAAAAGCTGGTCTCGTTCTGCTTTTATCCGTGAGCAACCTTGCGTTGGTTCAAGCAATGTTATTGGTGGAAGTAATATTAGTTGTCACGTTTTTATTGTAAGAGGGTGCGGACAATTAAATGATAGTAATTACGCAGTAGCCAATTCTGTCACTGCCTCAGTTTTTGCACCTGCAACTCAATAAGTGGTGTTTTTATGAAATATATCAATAAATTTACAGCAATATGGCTAGGGACTAGTTTAATGCTTTTCAGTAGTGCGATCATTGCTGACGACTTAGAAATTTATCTTGGAACTGCAGGCAGTGAAGTGACCTACAATCCGAATGTGCTCTTTATTATGGATACATCAGGCAGCATGTCCAGTAAGGACGGTGGGTCAGAATCAAGAATGTTACGGGTGCAAAATGCGCTAAAAGAAACACTTAATTCAGTTACCAATATTAATGCGGGTTTAATGCGCTTTTCAGATTTTGGTGGTCCAATTTTATATGCTGTTAAGCCGATTGATGATTCCGTTTCACCTGAAATTATTACTTCTATTTCTCAAGCAACAGATGATGCTTATGAAATTTCATCAATTGTACACACCTCCAGTACCACTCTAAAATTGTCTTATAATACAAATTTAGTAACCACAGGTCTTCGCTATCAAGACCTTAATATCCCTCGTGGCGCAGTGATCACTAATGCGTATATTCGTTTCAGTTCAAGTGCATTTAATAGCGGAGCAACAAACTTAACCTTTAGTGGCGAGTTAATTGGGAACTCAATTACATTTAGTGAAACCAGCAATAATATTTCTGCTCGGATTAAAACATCTAACTCAGTACTTTGGGATACAGATAATGGTTGGCCAGTGTCGGATGAAACCTTAATTTCTCCTGATTTAAGTAGTGTTGTTCAAGAAATCGTCGATCAATCTGATTGGTGCGGTGGGAATGCTTTAAATATCATTGTCGATGGTGAAGGTATCAGCACAAGTAGTGAACGTATTTCACCCGCTTTTGAGGATGGCGAAGGACTAGGTCCTCAACTTGTTGTAGTGTACGACGACACTAATGCAACTGGTTGTGTAAAGGGACGATTAAGTTATCAGGTTAGCTCGCAAAGAAACAATGCTGAAGAGCGAAGCGATGGGTATCAATCAACGGCAAGCGAACTAACGTTTAGGGACAGTTCAAACAAGTATGTCGGTGTTAGGTTTAGAAACATAGCCATGCCGCAAGGCGCAAGTATTATCAATGCCTATTTAGAGTTTACTGCTTACCAAAGTAGTAGTAGCTCATCCGCCAGTTTTAATATCAGTGGGGTTGATCAAGATGATCCCAACAGTTTTAGAAATTACCCAAGATACCTATTGAGAGACAAGCCAAAAACTGCGGCAGTTGCTTGGACAGGTATTCCTCGGTGGTATAAGAATTATACTTATCAAAGCCCATCAGTGGCCAACATAGTTGAGCAAATTGTTGGCAGACCTGGGTGGACGTCTGGCAACGAAATGATGTTTGTATTTTCAAATTTCGTGGGTGTTCGAGGTGCCTACACTTACAACGGGAAACCCTCAGGTGCAGTCAGTTTAGTCGTTGAGTATCAGGGTAATGCTACACCAGGTAATACCTCAACTGTACGTGAGCTTCTTGTCAGTCAAATCGATGCGATGGGTGCAAGTGGAATGACGCCCATAGTAGATACTTTGTACGAAGCTGCTAGTTATTATGGTGGACTTCCCGTTGATTATGGAAAAAATCGTGGTCAATCATCTGTTTCAAGTACTGTTCGACGTAACACACGAGTAAGTCATAGGTTGTCATACATTGGCACTGATTCTATTTTACCTCCAGGTTGCACATCAGACAACTTGAGCAGCTCATACTGTATGAATGAATCTATCCCAAATGGCGCTATTTACATCAGTCCAGTTACTGACAAAGTCTGTCAGACCAACAATCATGTCGTTCTTTTATCTGACGGTGCAGCCAACAATAATCATAGTGTTACTGAGATTGAAACACTACTTGGAAAGTCATGTACTGGTTCTGGTGGAGAAAAGTGCGGTGTAGATCTAGTTAAAAACATAGGCGATGGAGATGACTCTAAGATCGATACGCGAGTTATTACTCACACAATTGGTTTTGCAGCAGGTTCAACCGCAAATGCCTTTTTGAATGACTTAGCGGTTAATGGTAACGGTGATTTTTATACTGCAGATAATACTGCTGATTTAGTGGGTGTTTTTCAAGCTATCTTAAAAACAGTTAAGGATGTGAATGCCACATTTGTCTCACCAGGTGTGGCTGTGAACCAACTCAATCGATTAACGCATAATGACGAGTTGTATTTTGCCTTGTTTAAACCTGCTGAAGGCACTATTTGGCCAGGCAATGTCAAGAGGTATAGGCTTGATGGTTCGAATATTCTGGATAAAAATGGCCTGAATGCCGTGGACAGTGTAACTGGATTCTTTAACGACAGTGCTCACAGCTTTTGGTCACTTTTAGCCGACGGCAATGATGTGCGCGAAGGCGGAGTCGCAGAAAAAATGGGCTTGCCTCGTGAGGTATACGCTTTCGATGGTGTAGGTACTATTATCAAAACCGAAAATTTGTTACATGAAGATAACGCCAGTTTAACCATTACAGATTTAGCTGTAGGTGCCTTGGCAGACCCAGCCACTTCTCGTGAAACCCTATTAAAATGGGCGCGTGGAGTCGATGTGAAAGATGACGATGCCGATGGCAGTACAACTGATGTTAGACAAGCAATGGGTGATCCTATTCATTCCCAACCTGTCATTGTTAATTACTCTCTCACAGATAGCGCGGTGTTTGTGGCAACCAATCATGGCTTCTTACACTCGTTCGACCCCAGAACTGGTGAAGAAAATTTTGCAATTATGCCGAAAGATTTACTGGATAATTTATATGATTTATATCTCGATGCTTCGACATTTTCACATGTTTATGGGCTAGATGGAGATATGGTGCTTAGAACCGTCGGCAGCAACATTTATCTCTACGTTGGTATGCGCCGTGGTGGTAATAACTATTATGCTTTTGATATCACTAGTAAAACTAACCCTAAATTGATGTTTAAAATAGAAGGTGGAACAGGGGACTTTACAAATTTGGGACAAACCTGGTCTAAGCCCACAGTGACAAAGATCAAAGTTGGTGCTGTCAGTAGGAATGTTCTGATATTTGGTGGTGGTTATGATGAAGACCAAGACAGTAAATTACTCAGAAGCGCTGATTCTGTTGGCAACTCAGTATTTATTGTTGATGCTGATAGCGGCGAACTCATTTGGTCGGTAAGTAGCGCTGCTGCGGACTTAAACCTGCCAGAAATGCAGTATAGTATTCCCGCTAGGATTTCTGTAATTGACCGCGAAAATGATGGATTTGCCGACCATATGTATGTCGCAGATATGGGAGGTCAATTGTTTAGACTGGATATCCACAATGGAGAGTCAGTCGTTGATTTGGTCTCTGGCGGCCTACTTGCTAGTTTTTCTGGAGATATCGAGGAAGACAACAGGCGTTTTTATTATGGCCCAGATATTTCTGAAATCAGCTTGGGCAGCGATCACTATTACGCAGTGGTTCTGGGTTCTGGGTTCCGCGCGCATCCTTTAAACACAACTATTAATGATCAATTTTATATGGTTAAGGATGGGGGGGTATTTACAGTTGATACAAATGGAAGTTTTGGTTTACCCAGCACTCCCTTAGGATTGAACAATTTGTATAATGCTACAGAACATTTATTGACCTCTTCAGATTCTGCAGCTAAAGAATTAGCATTTGAACAATTTGCAGGATCACAAGGCTGGTATATTAACCTTACAACCGGAGGCGAAAAAGTACTTGCTTCGCCACTAATTTTGGACTATCAAGTGATATTTACCACCTACTTGCCTGCAACTGCTAGCGAGAGCGAATGTGCACCACCAACGGGTAATAGCCGTGCATATCTGGTTGAACTAGTCAATGGTAACGCAGTAGCAGATTTGAATATTGATAACGTATTACGAAATGAAGACCGCTTTGCACAATTAAAACAAACGGGTATCGCCCCAGAAACTAAAATTTTGATTGAAGATATCATTAAGCCTATTATCTGTTTGGGAACCGAATGTGCTTCTACTGTCATCAAGGTAGATGCAGATGGTAACAAAGTTGCCTGCGGTTCAGACTTTGAATGTTTAGCCGAAAATATTCACAGCTATTTTGAGCGAGTGCAAAAAAGCAGTTGGAAAACAGAGACAGAGAGACCATGAAAACAGCTCTAAACACAGTGGGTAAAAGACAAAAAGGATTTTCATTAATTGAACTGATGATATCGGTAGCTATCATTGGCATTATTGCCAGTATCGCTTATCCCAGTTATCAAGGATTTGTTGTGAGTACTAATAGAGGTGCTGCCCAAGCTGATCTAATGAGTTTAGCCGCTGCTATGGAGCGACACAAAGCAGCGAGCTTTAGTTATAAAGCGGCTGCGGTCTCAGCTGCCGACACCGGAAAACCTGCTGTTTTCCATCAGCATTCGCCATCTGCTGAGCTTTATGATAACCGCAAATATGATTTGTTTATCACTGAAGCTAGTGGCAGTGCCTATCTTATTGAAGCTAAGCCGGTAACCGGTAATCTGCAAGCGGGAGACGGAAACGTCGCCTTTTATAGTGATGGACGTAGGGCATGGGATGCAAATAACAATGGCAGTTTTAGTGCAACTGAATATTGTTGGAATTGTTAGGGTGTGTAAGTTTTACTGATGAATCTGCTTAACTCTGCCCACCTCGCCGGAGTCTAACCTGACTTTAATTCCATGGGGATGATTGGGTGAGTTGGTAAGAATTTTTTCAACCAGCCCTTGAGTTAAGTTACCCGTTCTTTGATCTTGTTTTAGTACGATAGAAACTTGCGTACCAATCTTAATATTTGCTCGTTTTGTGCCTTCCATTATTATTCCTAGTCTTCAGTTTTATTTTTAAATTCACATAAATCGTTGATTGAACCAGAACTGCTGCGTGGTTTACGAGCAATACAAGTATACCTGCCAAGTAAAATTAATCAGTGATGCACGTCCACTTTGAATGCGACGGACACCACCTTTAACAGATTTTTTTCAACTAAATAGAGGTTTTACCCATGGCTGATTTGTTTATGTTTGAAATTCTAAATATATGCATGGATTCGACTGAGTTAGATTAACCATGGTATGTGTTTAATTATCGAATAGCTTGTATTTTGAAAGAATACTCCATTGGGCTGCTCTGTGCTATTGATCATCATTGGGGTTTACATCAATTAAGCTGGTTTTTGCTATTAAATTGTCACTCTGGTTCGCAGCCAAAGAGCAACTTTGCGCCCGTTATGACCTAAGCAAACTTGGGTTGTCGGGTTATATTTGGCGAAAAACTCTTATAAGTTTAATTATGCTGGACTGACGTCCGTTCGAAAAATATATTTAGGGCAATTCAAAGTTTGGGGTTGAAAAACGTTATGACGTGGTCAACCTAATACGACCACCCCAGTTAAGCTACTTTTTGTAATTCATTGTTTTCTCTTTCAAAGTCATTAGGACTTTGGTAATCCAAATATGAATGAAGTCTATGACTGTTGTACCACATGG
>JAWUXU010000094.1:0-110990 GCA_034111145.1 Paraglaciecola sp. | reverse complement strand
ATGCAAGCAGGTGAATTGACTGAAGTTTTTTCTAGCTCCGTGAGTGAACCAATCGCTCAAAAAGCGGGGTAGTGATATGACCAATCATACTTTCAGTTTAGCTTGGCGGCTATTTCGGCATGAAACCAAGCGTGGTGAGTTTACTATTATATTATTGGCGATTATATTGTCAGTGGCTTCTGTGTTATCGCTGTCGTTATTTAGTGCACGTTTAAAATCAGCGTTAACTGAAAAAAGTGCTGAGTTTATTGCTGCAGATAGGGTGCTTCAGTCAAACAAACCGGTGGACTTTGCTTGGATTGAAAAAGCCCAAGAGATGGGCTTAAACACCGCCCACCAAACCTATGCACGTTCTATGGTTTTTGCTAACGAACAAATGGACTTGGTGGACTTAAGGGCTGCCGGTGCGGGCTATCCTCTCAAAGGCTCCGTCAAAGTCGCAAACGAACCCTTTACCCAAGGTGTTGCTATCACACAACTCCCCGAGTCTGGAGAGACCTGGATTGAATCTCAATTGTTTCAGACCTTAGGGATTAACATTGGCGACAATATTGAAGTAGGTGACAAGATATTTAAGGTCAGCAAAGTTTTGACCGAAGTGCCTGACGCTGGATTTAGTGTGTTTGGTGGCGATCCTAAAGTATTGATATCAAAAGAAGATTTAGCGGCAACTAAGGTTGAAGGGCCAGGTAGTCGAGTTGGTTATAGTTACTTTTTTACCGGCGATGCTGCTGATTTGGACGATTATTACGATTGGCTCGAACCGCAACTAGACAGAGAGCTGCACGACTGGGACTCTATTGAAGACGATGAATCTGGCATAGGCCGAGCTGTGGGCAGAGCAGGGCAATATTTCTTATTAGCCAGTTTGTTAGCCATTGTTTTGGCCGCGGTGTCGATAGCAGTAGCTGCACAGCGTTATAGCATGCGTCATTATGATCCAGTGGCGATAATGAAAACCTTAGGTGCACCGAAACAAATGGTGCAACAAATTTATCTATTACAGATTTTGTTTATTACTGCTTTGGGGATCACCATTGGCGCTATATTGGGCTTCCTCATACAACAACTCGTTGTTGCAGCTATTGCTGGCAAGGTCGATGTGTCGATGGATGTGTGGCATTGGCGTCCACTGATTATCGCCATCTTTACTGGTACTGTGTGTGCGGTGTTGTTTTCATTGTACCCATTGATGAAATTATTTTCTGTCTCGCCTCTGCGTGTATTACGCCGAGATCTAGGGGCTAATTTAAGTTCGAGATTGATCCAATTTGTAGCATCAGGCGGCGCGATATTTTTGTTGATGTGGGCCTATAGCCAAAATATTAAAGTCAGCGCTATCCTATTTGTGACAGGCATAGTGTTGGTTGTTAGTTTGTTAGCCGTAACCTATGGATTGATTTGGGTTGGGCGTAAATTCGGTCAAGGAAAAATGGGCGCTTGGCAATTAGCGTGGGCCAGAATTCATCGCCGAGCAATGGACAATAGTGTGCAATTGATTAGTTTTGCCGTGACTATTATGTTGCTGTTGATCGTATTAGTGATGCGCAACGATATGGTACAACAATGGCAAAACCAATTGCCCCAAGGCACACCTAATTACTTCTTAGTGAATATCAGCCAAGCGCAACAACCTAATTTGCAACAACATTTCGTTTCAAATCAAGTTGTTGTTGATAAGTTTTACCCTGTTGTGCGTGGCAGATTTGTTGCCGTAAACGATGAAAAAGTGCGTACTGCTGTCTCTAAAGAAGATCCAGATGAACAAAGCAATGGTCGTGACGGATTAGGTAGAGAAGCCAATCTAACCTGGAGCAATACTTTGCAAAAGGGTAGCGAAGTGGTGCAAGGGAAATGGTTGGGCGTTAACAATGATAACGACACCGTAGCCGAAAGGCCTTACGAAGTCTCTATTGAGGAAGGCATTGCAGAACGTATGCGGCTTAGCTTAGGTGATAAGTTGACCTTTAATATTGGCAGTGAGATCGTTGATCTTAATGTGACCAGTATTAGAAAGGTTAACTGGCAATCTATGCAGCCTAATTTTTTCTTTGTGATTGAACCTCGGGCCTTAAAAAGTTTTATCCCCACTTACATCTCTAGTTTCAATTTGCCCTCTGAGCGTAAAGCCGATATCACGCAATTGATGCAGCCTTTTGCTAACGTTACTTTGATAGATGTGGATGCCAGAATTAATCAACTGCGTAATATTGTTGATCAGGTATCGCTGGCTGTGGAGTTTATTCTAATATTAGTATTAGCCGCAGGCGCATTGGTATTGATTGCTCAAGTGCAGGCCAGTATGGATGAACGTCAACAAGAGCTAGCTATTTTACGCACGCTAGGTGCCAAAGGCAGACTGATAAGGGCCAGTGTTGTATTTGAATTTATTATCATTGGGGTGGTAGCTGGTGCGATGGCCGCCGCAGCAAACGAGCTCAGTTTGTACATGTTACAGACCCAAATATTTCAAATGCCCGCCAGTTGGCATTTAGAGTATTGGATCATAGCGCCGATTGCAGGTGCGCTGGTAGTGGGTATTCTTGGGGCGTTAGGTTGCTGGCGTTTATTATCACTCAATACCAGTCAATTACTGCGTCAGATGGTCTAAACAAAAAAGAAAGTTGCTACCTTTTGGGTATCAACTTTCTATCTTTTGTTACTTCAGTCAATCCATTTATTTATCCCTGCTTTTGCTTACTTACGTAAACACTCAAAAGCTTGGGATAGGGTAGGATAGATAAACTCATAGCCACTTTCTTGTAAACGATTAGGTACTACTCTTTGGCCGTATAAAACCAAATCAGCCATTTCTCCCATCATCATTCGTAGCACAAATTCAGGCACTTTAAACAGACATGGGCGCGAAAGAGCAGCGGCTAGTTCGTGACTAAACTCCTTATTGGTAACAGGGTTAGGAGCAGTGAAATTATACACGCCTTCACAGCTTTCATTAGCAATTAAATGGGCGATGCCTTGCAGCATGTCTTCAAGATGTATCCATGACATATATTGTGTGCCGTCACCAATTGGGCCACCTAAGCCTAATTTAAATGGCAACAACATCTTTTGTAACGCGCCACCTCTTTTGGTGATAACAACACCCGTACGTAAAATACACACGCGGGTTTTATCTGATTGTGCTTGTTTGGCTAAAAATTCCCAACGTTCGCAAAGTTGGTGGCTAAATTCATCATGGACAGACGAAAAGTCTTCATCAATGACTTGGTCCTGCTGACGACCATAAAAGCCTATCGCTGAACCACTTATTAATAACTTGGGGGGATTTTCACCTGCCTTGATAAGTGCCACTATGTTTTCAGTGATTGACCAACGGCTGTTTTCAATTTTATGTTTTTGTTCATCTGTCCATTTTTTTGCGGCAATGGGTTCACCAGCTAGATTAATGACAACATCGTAGTCGTCTAAATTGGAAAGATGTGTAAGTGTGGATAAAAAGTGAATTTTATGCCCGAGTATTTGCTCCGCCATGGACACATTTCTAGTGTACACAGCAATATCACAAGGACGCAGAATAGGAATAAGCGCGGAACCAATTAAACCTGAACCACCAGTGATAAGTATTTTCATAGGGTCCTTAGAATAGCGTTTGCTCTACGCATCTTTGCTACATGACAAACATAAAGAAACAGAATCTGCGAAACGTAAGGCATGGGGTTTATCTACTTCTGCTTCAGCGTAGTTGACCCAAGGATGTTCTGCCGCAATGGCGAGTACATCAGCAGTGAGTTTTTCGAGTAATGAGAATCGATTGTTTTCGACCAGTTTTATAATTCTTTTGGTGATGGTTTTGTAATTGAGAGCATCGTCCATGGCATCTGAATCTGTTGCTTGATCAGCGCGGTAATGTATTTTTACGTTGATGACTACATCTTGCATATTGACTATTTCGTCGTCGTTAATACCAATGTAAGTGCGTAAACGTAAATTTTTAATCCTAATAGTAGCTGGGTTTAGCTTCATACTTGTCCTAATGGTTTTCTTTTTATTCTGCGCTATAAAATACCATACAGATCTGCTAGTTTGCTCACAAGGTATTCATTCAGAAACTTCATATGCAAATCAAATCTCAAAGGTCCGTTAAGATATTACTAATCATGGCATCCATAGTTATCATATTAGCAGGTGTTAAAGCAGCTAGTGACATTGTCGTGCCATTTTTATTGTCTGTATTTATTGCCATGGCTTGTAGTCCCATTATTACTTGGGCAAATCAGTATAAATTGCCTAGAGCCATAGCCGTTGTATTAGTAATACTGCTTATAGTCATATTTGGATTGATTTTGGCTGGATTAGTTGGGCAGTCGATGAATGAGTTTAGTCAAAACCTGCCAAAATATAGAGAGCAACTTGTAGGAGAGTTTGCTTGGGTAATTGGTCAGTTAGATAATTTTAATATCAGTGTCGACAAACAAGCTTTGTTATCTTATTTAGACCCGGGTGCGGCTATGAATATGGCAACTAACCTTTTATCTAGTTTGGGCGGGGTATTAACCAACTTTTTACTGATTTTGTTGATAGTGGTATTTATGTTGTTTGAGGCAGAGTCGGTGCCGAAAAAAATTCATATTGCGCTGGATGATCCCAGTATGAAGATACAACAAATCGATAAATTTTTAGTGTCGGTTAAAAATTACTTAGTAATTAAAACATTGGTTAGTTTGGGTACCGGTTTAGTCATCGGAGTATGGCTCTATGTGTTAGGTGTCGACCATTTTTTATTATGGGCAGTATTGGCCTTTTTACTTAACTATATCCCCAACATCGGTTCCATCATTGCTGCTGTTCCCGCGGTGTTATTAGCTTTTGTTCAATTAGGCCCGGCAACCGCTGGTTTTACGGCTTTGGGTTTTGTGGTATCGAATATGGTGATGGGCAACGTGGTTGAACCCCGTTATATGGGGCGAGGTTTAGGCCTGTCTACTTTGGTGGTTTTCTTATCGTTAATATTTTGGGGCTGGTTATTAGGCACGGTTGGCATGTTGTTATCTGTACCTTTGACTATGATTGTTAAAATCGCCCTCGAATCAAGCCCTGATACGCGTTGGGTGGCGTTATTATTAGCTAGCGATGAACCTGTTATTGAAGAGATAGATACTCTGGCTGAGGGAGAATAAGCGTTATAGTTTCTAAAGCCTGATATTTCGATGACATGTTAGGTTTGGATTCAGACCTAACATGTCAGTTGTCATTGGGCGTTTAATTTCTAAATATGTATCTGCAGATGACTTTCATGGAGGTCTTAAAAAGCTTTTTTAAAGTACAACTTGGTTACTATATAAACGTGTTAAATATTTAATTTTACGGTGGTTTTTATAACCACTTAGATAAGTTGAGGTCTTTTTAAAAGCTGGATTAATCACTAAAACATCGTTATTTTACCCAACTGTTATTCTCTGAAATTAAAGATTTTGGGTAAATGGTACACAAGCAATTCTACTTAAACCGATACTTTTGGTTTACCAATGTGTTTTTTTGGTTGGCTGTTCATGCCATATTTACTCATATTCAATTTGGAAGCGGCAAAGCTACGGGTAGCGAACTTTCTTGGGCGCGCACTTGGTTTTATATGAGCCCTTGGTTTTTAAGTTGGATAGGGGTAACGGCAGGTGTCTTTTTCTCGGTCGATTTAAATAACCGAATTTACCGTACTCCCAGTAAGCGTTTCCTTGCACATATGCTTTGGATGGTAGCGTTGTTGATGTGTTACTGGGCTTTTTGTAGTGCAGCTCGAAATCTAGTGAGAGGAGAAGACTTATCTAATTATTGGAGCATATTTACCCGCGTATTATCAACCAGTTCCCAATTAGATGTGTTTATCTATTTAGGTGTATTGGCTGCAATACTTAGTCTTCGCTTCTATCACAAATCCGTTCAAGAGGGCATAGAATTAAAACGTGTACAACATGAATTAACACAAGAACAGTTGAAAAATTTGCGGTCACAATTGAACCCGCATTTTTTGTTTAATGTCCTCAATACCATCGCTAGTCTGGTTAGGCTAAAACGAGAGAAGGACGCGGTGTACGCTTTATCAGAATTGAGTATGATGTTACGTAAAATACTTGAAACTAATAATGAATCAAGCGTAAAAATTAAAGATGAAGTGGCTTTTATAAATAGCTACTTGGCTATTCAGAAAATCCGTTTTTTAGATAAGCTCAACACTAGTATTTCGGTCAATACAGATTGTCTTGAATTACAAATTCCGAATATGATTTTGCACCCATTGGTTGAGAATGCAGTGCAGCATGGTTCACAATTGGAATCCAATCAAAATCCGGTTGATCTAAAAATATCACGGGATAAAGACCAGTTAAAACTAGTGATGACCAATAAAGTCGCTAAAGATGATACGCACAAAGGTTTTGGTATCGGATTAACCAACACTCGAGAGCGATTGTCGAAGATCTATTCCCACTTTGTACTTGAACTACATCCTCTGGAAAATGGTATTTTTGAAACTCGATTAGCTATACCAATAGAAGAGCAAGATGCTTAAAGTATTAATTGTTGATGATGAAGTTTTAGCCCGGGAAACGATTAAACTTCTGCTGAGCAGTTTAGTTGACGTAACACACGTTTATGAAGCACAAAACGGTGAGCAAGCGTTAGCTCTGGCCAATCAACATCAACCGAATATCATAGTGCTGGATATCGAAATGCCTGTGATGTCGGGTATTGAATTAGCTAAACACCTTCCTAAAAACAGCGTGGTTATTTTCGCAACGGCTTATAATCAGCATGCCGTTGAAGCATTTAACTTAAATTCAGTTGATTACCTTCTCAAACCCTTTGATGACGACCGATTTTATGTGGCTTTTGAGCGAGCCAAAGTGCGGCTTAGAGACAGTTGTTCGTAACACCACTGGTGCTTCATTAAAGACCGATGATCAACGATTTCAACTATTTTCATTTCTTTTGACATAAACCCGTTTTACCTAAGACTAACCATGTAGGTCCACAATACAAATGCCTCAAATAGGCATGAGGCAGTTCATGCAACAAGAATTTGAACAGGTATTAGCAGGTAATCAAGGGCGCATAAAATATATCGCCTCACGTTATTCTCAGCCCCATGATTTTGACGATTTATATCAAGAAATTGTTATGCAACTATGGCGTAGCTTTGCCTCATTTAAAGGGCATTCATCAAGAGAAACGTGGCTATATCAAGTCGCATTAAATACGGCATCAACCTTCGTCACAAAAACAATCAAGCACCGAGAATTACAACAAGTGTTAGCACAAATTGTGAAACCCGAATTAGCTGTGACTCAGGAGAACTGTCAGGCTGAAATATTAAACAAATTTATGAATACCTTATCGGATATCGATTCGAGTATTTTAATGATGTATTTAGATGGTTTAAGTTCTGATGAAATCGCCTCTGTTGTGGGTATTAGTGATAATGCTGTGAGACTCAGAATTAAACGAATTAAGGCGACATTTGAAAATGAATTTATAGGTGAAAAGTCATGAAGTTAGATGATTTAAAAGCAAATTGGAAAACGGCTATCGAATCCGATAATAGTACTCAGGATCTGAGCCCTATGATTGAATTATTGGTGAAGGAGACAAGTAAGGTGGATAAAAGCATAAAACGTCGAGATAGGTTAGAAATTTCAATTGCGTTATTGTTGATCCCTGTGTGGAGTTGGAAACTTTTTTATTCTGCTAGTTTAGTTCAAACCACTGGTTTGTGGATTGCGATAGTAGCGTGTTTATATATTCCCTATAAACTGCTTAAAGCAAAGCAGATTAATGCACCAAAAGATAATAGCGTGATGGCATTTTTGCAGTTTGAAAAAATTAAAATAGAGAATCAAAAAAAGCTATTAGAGTCCATTGCTGTTTGGTACATAGCACCACTGATGGTGGCAATTGTGTTGATAACTGCAGGCGCCACAGTTGATGAGACAGGCATTCCAAGAATAACTGAGCAATTGGCTATTTATTATGGATTTTGTGTAATGTTAGTCATTGGTATTTATTTTCTGAATAAAAGAGCGGTCAAAAAACAACTGCTACCTTTGCTTGATAAAATCAAACAAAGAATAAGTGAATTAAATGATTTAAAGGAGATTTAAAATGAAAGAGTCACTTAGTAAACTATTCGTGATTTTTCTAACATTGAGCACGCTAAATGTCGCCCCAGTATTGGCTAATATTGACACCGACATCATTCAAGAAATCATTCAGTTTAAGTTGCAAGAACAGAAAAGTGCGGTTGGTGTATCAATCGCCATTATCGAAAATGGAGACGTTGAGTATTTAAGTTTTGGTGTTGCTGACCAAGATAGCAAAAAGAAAGTTACTCCTGAAACGCTTTTTGAAATAGGCTCGATTTCTAAAACCTTTACGTCAATGGCGCTCGCCAGCATGGTAACTGAAGGTAAAGTTAAACTCTCAGATCCAGCACAAAAGTTTTTACCTGCAGAGGTCAAAATGCCAGCAAGAGGCGATAAGGAAATCACGCTTTTGTTGCTCGCCAATCATATGTCAGGACTGCCTCGTTTACCCAGTAATATGCCGTTTGGTGATCCGTCAGATCCCTACGCTGATTATACCGTTGAGCTCATGTATGATTTTTTAAATAGCTATACGTTGCCTAGGGATATTGATGAACAACTTGAATACTCAAACCTCGCCGTTGGCTTACTCGGTCATATCCTTTCTCTAATCGATAATAAATCTTATGAGCAAGTCATTAACGATAGAGTACTTAAACCGCTAGGTATGTCGCATAGCTTTGTGGATGTGCCTAGCTCGCACTTAGGTTTATTGAGTAATGGTCATGATGCCAGTTTAAAACAGGTTAAACACTGGCAGCTTCCAACACTTGCTGGTGCGGGCGCTATTAAGTCAAACATTCAAGATATGGCGCAATATTTAAAGGTTAACCTAGAGCCCAATATGGACTTTATTCAATTATCCCATAAACAAACAACAGGCTTTGATAATAATGGCCCTAAGGTAAGTTTAGCTTGGTTTACCACTGAATATGAAAAGGGCTCTTACCTTTGGCATAATGGAGGTACAGGTGGCTTTAGAGCCTTTATGGGGTTTGATCAAGTCAACAATAAGGGCATCGTTATTTTAGAAAATACCACTAACGGTATGGACTCGCTCGGCAATGCTTATCTTCAAAATTCTCTTGCCGAATTAAGAGATGACACTTTAAATACCATCATGGTTGATGAAGCGAAATTAGCACGATTAATCGGTGATTATGAATTAATGCCCGGGTTTATTATTTCGGTGACGCATCAAGAACAACAATTATTTATTCAAGCAACAGGGCAGCCACAATTGCCAGTTACTGCAATATCAGATTTAGTATTTGTGCAAAGCTCAGCTGGAGCGAAAATCACCTTTGAGCTGAATGATAAAGGTGAAACGCTTTTTTTAACGCTGGACCAAGGTGGACGCAAAACAAAAGCACTTAAACTAGACCCAAATAGACCTCAAGAGCCTGTGAATAAAGTCACACTCACACAAACGGAGCTAGACAACCTTGTGGGCATATATGAGTTAAGCCCTAACTTTGCAATCACTATAAGCAATGAAAATGGTCAGGTGATTATTCAGGCCACTGCCCAGCCTAAAATTCCCTTTGAAACCAAGTCTAGATCAGAATTTAGCAATGCCATGATCCAGGCCAGAATTGTGTTTGAGTTAGATGCTGCAGGTAAAGCAATAAGCTTGACCTTATTTCAGTCTGGACAAGAGCTCAAAGGCCTTAAAAAGTAGTGGTGCAATGCTTCACATCTTCAGTAGGTGAAGCATTGATTTGTTCAGGACTCACTTTAAACCTTGTCATTAAACATAGTTTTCATCTGGTTAGCGAAAGCCACAAATTTTTCTTTTATTGTGCGTTTAATTTTGATGTCTAAACCACCAAATAACACCAAACCTTCAATGGTTAGGGTTGGGGCTTGTCGAGAGGCAATTGAGGGGGCCTTGTTATCAATACCGCCTAAAATACAAAAAGCTTTTGAGACCACGTTGATATTCTCAGGGACATAAATATTATCACCACCAAACAGGCATAATATTTTTATGGTGACATTAGGGGTGGTAAATATGGCATCGGTAAAATCGATATCTGCCCCACCAAAGATAGTCACAATTCTTATCTCTCGTGGCACTGTCCATTGGCCGCTGCGACCTGAACCGCCAAGAATATTGACTATGGTATCCGTCTCATCATTGTCACTCGCGGCATAGTTGACATTGAATTGGCGTTCTTTTTGCGAGTTAAATTCAGTATCTTTGGTTTGTTCCAAATCGGCAGCTAAATCGAATATTTCTTGGTGATTTTGACTCGCCATGGCCTGATCTAATCTGCGTTCGAACGCTTCACTTGAAATCACGCCATGACTGTAGTTATAAATCAACGTATCGATAACTTCTTCACGTACTTTTTCAATTGGTCTGTCTTCGAGTATTACGGCCATGTGAGTCCCTAAATTCTAGTCATTGATATTATTTAACAAATAAAGCAGATACTGTGCCATTTAAAAATCTGTATAAAATCAATGGTTTAATTTTATTGTAAACTTTTTTGTATGGCTAATTGGGCATTATTTAGTGATTTTCACACTTGAGTAGGGAAAATTAAAGAAAGTTTAGCTCCGCCTAAATCACTCTGAAGAATTTCGAGTTGGCCTTGATAAGCGCTGACTAAATCTGCGACCACAGCCATGCCAATGCCTTGACCTTCTTTATAACTGTCTAAACGAGTGCCTCTTTCTAACAATTGTTCACGCTTGTCTTTTGGAATGCCTGGGCCGTCGTCTTCAATATGGATTAGTAATTTACTCTTATTAGTTAATACCGATAGTTTGACCTGTTTGACCGCAGCTTTACACGCGTTGTCTAACACGTTGCCTAATATTTCCATTAAATCGGTAATATCACCATTAAAACCTAGTTCATTATGTTGGATATCATGGGTAAGTGTTAAGTGTTTATCTACGTATACTTTATCCATAGCATTAAACAGTTTAACCACCACAGGTTTAATCATCACGGCTTGTTCAAATGTGCTGTTGGTACCTGCTACAGCACGTTTCAGCTGGCGCTGTATTTGCAAATTAATTTGATTGATCGGCTCATTGGCTTGATGTGGTAAGCCTTCTGTTCCTGACAATACGGCTAAGGGGGTTTTAAGGCTATGGGCTAAATCACTTAGGCTGTTTCTATAACGACTGCGCTGTTGCTGTTCGGTGTCTAATAAATGGTTGATGCTGCTTTTGAGCTTTTCAAGCTCAGGTGGGTAGTTCTGATCTATACGTTTAAGTTGGCCACTTTCCGCTTGGCGAATTTGTTTATTCAGCCTACTAATGGGTAACAAAGCAGCGTTTAAACTGACCAACAATAAAATCAATAATAATAGGGCAATTAAGCCCAACCAATTCCATAATGTATTGGCGAATTTACTCTTCTCGGTATTAAACACTTGTTTATCTTGGAGGATATAAAAACTCACAGGTAGATAACCTACTGGAGATTCAAATTCTGCGGTATAGGCATATAAAAAATAACTGTTTTGCATCGAAAAATCTTCGATAAAGGTTTCAGCACCTATATCGGGCGCTAAGAAATTTGGCTGTTGCTGCCAGTTTAATGTAGACAGTGACTGCCACAATACGCCATCACGCGATTGAATAAAGGCGTAAAGGCCAGAACCTGGAATATTGAATTGATCATTGTAGAGCTGCTCAGGCATCACAGCTTCACTGCTTTGATTATCTAGTTCGAATTCAGATATCAAGGTTAAACTTTGCACCCGCAGCTGTTGTAACATTGATTGACTCAAACTACTGTTAAAAGCCTGTTCTAAGGTTACCGCAGTCAAAGGAATAAAAATTAGCAGCGCAAGCAAAGCGGCTGCAAAACTCCTTAATCTAAGGGACAGGTTATGCACTAGCTTTTCTAATCAAGTTAGAGCTCACGATTAATTCGATATCCTCTGCCACGCAATGTTTCAATGGGATTAACGCTACCATCTGGATCAATCTTTTTACGCAAACGTCCGACAAACACTTCAATCACATTGCTGTCTAGATCAAAGTCTTGGTCATAGATATGTTCGGTCAATTCAGTTTTCGAAATGACTTTTTGCGGATTCAGTAAAAGATATTCTAAAACTTTGTATTCGTAAGCAGTCAGTTCAATATATTGCCCATTAACGGTGACTTCTTCGCTTAGGGTATCGAGACTGATGGGGCCTTTTTCGATGGTAGGGTGTGCTTTGCCAGCGGCACGGCGTATGAGTGCATTAATGCGCGCCAATAACTCTTCATTGTGAAAAGGTTTGGTAAGGTAATCGTCGGCACCTGCATCTAAGCCTTCCACTTTTTCTTGCCATCTATCCCGTGCAGTTAGAATAATTATTGGGCAAATTACGTTGTTTTTACGGGCTTTTTGTATCACTTCAAAGCCATCGACTACCGGCAGCCCAATATCAATGACCGCCAAGTCATAGGTATGTTCTTGCAATAAAAATAACGCTTTTTCGCCGTCATCGGCTAAGTCCACGCTATAACCATTTTTTTGCAATAATACATCAAGCTGTGTAAGTAAACGGCTATCATCTTCTACTATTAATATGCGCATTTAGAGCCTATTTATCCTTTATCTATTTTTTGAGGCGATTTTTCTTCCAGAAAAACGAAAACTTTACCGGTTTTTTTTCTTCTCTTGACTCACTTTCCCTGACTTTTTGTCGACATCTACCGATACAACACGCCCCGATTTTTGTAATACTTTAACCCGATATTTACTTTTGTTTTGATCGACTTTTAACACTCGGCCACTGACTTTTTGCTGGGCTTTTTTAGCCGCTTCAGATTTGGTGGTGGGAGCGGTTTGTTTGTTTTGAGCAGAGACAGATAGGCTGCTTAACGATAACGTCGTTAAGCAAACAATAATGAATCTAATGTAGTGGTTCTGCTTCAAAGTTCATCTCTTTTGTTTTGCCGCTCAATCCTTAGTTTACCCCAATCATCAATTGACTTAAAAGCAATTGCTATTGTTAACATGAGATTAGAGCCGTGAATTAGCATAAAAATTACCTTCTAATACGAATATACTTAGCAGGCTTATCTTGCATAAAGGTTTGATAAAACTTTCCCTTAATTCGATAAGTCACGTTATATCCATCTAACATTCTAATTTTTCTATTCTTTCTATTTTTTTTGTATGTATGCACACAGTTCTGTTGCACTTGACGATGACTTGGATATCTGTTGTTTGTGCGAACAACGTTGTGCGCTATAGAACTGCCAACAACAGCGCCTACTAACGTTCCTAATCCTTTGTGATTGTTGTCACTTGCAGCATGCCCAATAATGCCACCCACTATGCCACCCACAATTTTTGCACCTTTATCATGATACCGGCGATGCCCATTGTGTATCAAAACTGGTTCGCAATATGTTTGTGGTTGTCGAACTGTTACGTATTTATAAACGGGGGTTGAATTAATCACCTTCGCTTTATATGCGCCGCGGTGATGATTATTACTGGTGTCATAACTACGATCATGATGAGCCTGCGCTAAAGGAGATACTGCCAAAAATAGTAATGCGCTTGTTATTAATAATTTCATGTAACCACTCCTGTTTAAAGTGGTTACAAGGCTAATCTGTTGGGGCTGAATTTTAGCTGAACTAAGTTTAAACGCGCAGATCTTTATAAGGTTCTACAGGTTAAGCTTTATTCGGTTTCTCTCGTTATCCGGCGCTAAAGGGGTTTGTACAGTTTACATAGAGGCTGTGTTTTGGCTTATGCGTATAGATATGTACGCTTAATGGAATATTATCTATTTCGTTCCACATACT
Source organism: Paraglaciecola sp. (assembly GCA_034111145.1). Classification (GTDB taxonomy): domain Bacteria; phylum Pseudomonadota; class Gammaproteobacteria; order Enterobacterales; family Alteromonadaceae; genus Paraglaciecola. The sequence continues at coordinate 97,119 of JAWUXU010000094.1, read as the reverse complement.
GGTGTGTGCAGAAGAGGGGCAAATTGCCTTTTTTAGGTAGGACTTTTGCACTTCTAAACTCATGTCCAAAGGCCTAGGTATCTGTATATAAGCGTTGATAGTGCCGCCACTATTTCGGGCACCTTTGTAGCGCCAATCGCCTAACACGAATGTTTGATAAAATGCAGCGTTGACAATTTTCAGGGTGTTATCTGAAATGAGCTTTTGTTGTTTGGCTGAAAGCGACACTTCACTATCAGTGGTCGCAGCTTTACTTTGAATACATCCACTTAACGTTATCCAAATAAGACAGGTAGACAGCCCACAAATTATGTTTTTGATAGTACATTTTTGAATTTTATTCATACACACCTCAAACTAGCCTCAGTTAGTTATCGGCAAATAATTGAATTACTCAATAGGTATAAAAGCATTTATCACAGAAGGCGCTTTATTTTGTAACCTTTGTTGAACGTTAGGTTTGAGACTCAGCTAAAAAAAGGCAAATAAGAGGGCATTGGTTTTACTAAAAATCGACTTTTTTTCTTAAAGCCTTAGTTCTACCAGATTTTACTTTGCTATCGACACGTTTGATTTGTGAGTTTCGGCTGGGCTTAGTAGCGCGGCGAGCTTTTTGTAATTTCCCTGCTTCAATCAGGATTTCAGCCAGTCTTTCTAAGGCATCTTGTTTATTCATTTCTTGAGTGCGGTGACTCTGGGCCTTAATAATCAAAATACCTTCTTGGGTGATGCGTTTATCTTTGCCCGAAAGTAGTTTTTGTTTGACGTATTCAGGCATGGCTGCCAAACGAATATCAAACCTTAGGTGAATGGCACTCGACACCTTATTCACGTTTTGCCCGCCTGCACCCTGAGCACGCATGGCGCTTAAGTCGATGGCAGGCATAAGTGATTCAATGTTCGGTATATAACTCATCTAAGGCTTGTTCACTGTTTAAGGTAATACCTTTATATAAGGTTTTACTGTGACCTTCTTAAATACACCCGCAAGTGTGTAAGGGTCGCCATCTGCCCATTGTTGCGCAGCGGATAAACTATCAAACTCAGCAATGATCAACGAGCCAGTAAAACCCGCTTCGCCTGGGTCTTTGCTATCAATTGCAGGGCAGGGGCCAGCAACTAAAATTCTGCCTTGATCAACTAATAGTTGAATACGTTCAAGGTGCGCAGCTCTGGTTTGTTTACGAAGAGGTAAACTGTTTTCAACATCTTCACAATAAATGACATACCACATAATAAAATCCTACTTAATTATCAAAAATCAAATGGCTACTTGTGAGTAGCCGCTTTCATTTCAGTCACAAAACTTTTCAGTTTTTCTAACATGACATCAGGCTTATCGAGGTTTTCAGCAATGATATTGACTGTTGCTGAACCAGAAATCGCCCCTGCTGCACCAGACTCAATAGCGTCTTTTACTTGCACTGGAGTGGATATACCAAAACCAAGCAGTGGTGGCGCCACTTTATATTGGGTTAGTTTATCAATCAATTCACTGGCTGGAATAGAAACCGCAGTTTCTGCCCCTGTCACACCAGCACGGCCTAATAAGTAAGTATAACCTTGTGACTTCTCGCCAATTTCAGCAAAGGTTTCGTCACTGGCATTAGGTGGAGCAATTAAAATTTGTTTGATACCCGTTTGTTTGGCAATGGCAATAAAACGGTCCGCTTCACGCAGTGGTACATCGGCAATTAAAATCGAATCTACACCAGCAGCTACCGCATCTTGGTAGAACTTTTCGATGCCACGTTTAAGTACTAAGTTACTGTACAACAATAATCCGATTGGTATGTCAGCATGCTCAGCACGCACTTGGCGAATGATTTCAAAACAGTTGTCAGTTTTGATTTTATTCGACAAGGCGCGAATGCTGGCCTTTTGAATAGTCGGGCCATCGGCAATAGGATCTGAATAAGGAAAACCCAGTTCTAGTGCATCTGCACCGCCTGCAACTAAGGCTTTAATGATATTCACTGAGGTTTGAGTATCGGGGTCGCCTACCATCACAAATGGTACAAAAGCCCCTTGGTTTTTAGCATCTAGTTGTTTGAACATGTTCGCATAGCGATCAACAGAGGCGTTGTGACCAATAGAATCAATCATGGTCTTGATCTCCTAAAATACTGTGGACATGGGCTAAATCTTTGTCGCCACGTCCAGATAAATTCACCACAATAATCGTACCGTCTTCTGCTTCATCTGCCATATTCAGTGCGTGGGCTAAAGCATGGGATGATTCAAGGGCTGGAATAATGCCTTCTTTACGTGATAAAAGTTGAAATGCATTCAGCGCTTCTTCGTCAGTTGCTGATACATATTCGGCACGGCCAACGTCATGTAAATAAGCATGTTGTGGACCAACCGCTGGGTAATCAAGTCCGGCAGAAACTGAATACGACTCTTCTATCTGGCCATCGTTATCTTGCATGATGTAACTGTATGCGCCATGTAAAACACCCGTGGTGCCTTTGCCAATCGCGGCGCCGTGCTCTTTGGTATGCACCCCTTTACCAGCAGGTTCAACACCGATTAATTTTACGCTTTGCTCATCGATAAAATCAGCAAACATGCCAATCGCGTTTGATCCGCCGCCAACACAAGCCACTACAGCATCTGGTAAGCGACCTTCTTTTTCCATTATTTGTGCGCGGGTTTCTTCACCAATCATACGATGGAATTCACGCACAATAGTCGGGAACGGATGAGGCCCCGCTGCGGTGCCTAATAGATAATGGGCTTTGTCGTAATTGGCAGACCAGTCGCGCATGGCTTCGTTAACTGCATCTTTTAAGGTGCCCGAGCCTGAATTTACGGGAATCACTTTTGCGCCCATTAAACGCATTCTAAATACGTTAGGTGCTTGGCGTTCCATGTCTTTAGCACCCATATAAATTCGTGCTTTTAAGCCCATTAATGCACAAGCTAACGCCGTCGCTACGCCATGTTGTCCTGCGCCGGTTTCGGCAATGACTTCTGTTTTGCCCATACGCTTAGTTAGCAGTGCTTGACCCAATACTTGATTGGTTTTGTGTGCGCCACCGTGTAATAAATCTTCACGTTTCAGATAAAGTTTTACCTTTGGGTTGCTGACTAAGTTTCTAGTTAAGGTCATGGCAGTGGGGCGACCTGCATAATCTTTTAACAAACCCATAAATTCGGCTTGGAATTCTGGATCTTTTTGCGCATCAATAAAAACCTGCTCGAGTTGGTCGAGGGCAGGGATCAGCAACTCGGGTACATACATACCGCCATAATCGCCAAATTTACTGTCTAAATGATTCATCTATTACTCACCTTAAAAAACTATGTCTTTTGACTTTTAGCTGGTAGCTGCTCTTAGTACTCTCTAAGCTGACTAAAAGCCTGATTTATTTTATCTTGCTGCTTAACACCCGGTGCGCTTTCCACGCCAGAATTTAAGTCGAGCATGGCAACTTGTAAATTAGCCGCCTGTTTAACATTGTTTGGGTTGATGCCACCGGCAAGTACAATGTTGGACTTGTCGCTTATCGCATCTAACAGTTGCCAACTAAACGCTTGGCCTGTGCCACCTGATTGTTCACCTACTTGGCAATCCAATAAAAAGTAGTCAACGTCACTTTCATCTAAAGTCGGTAGCGTTTCTTTCACACCTTTTGCTAACCATATCTGACATTCAGCAGGCAATTGCTCGCGCAACGTGTCGATATAAGTTTGGTTTTCATTACCGTGTAACTGCACTGCCACTAAGGTCAGTTCTTTTGCGTAATTGACTACTTGTTCAATGGGCGCGTTGACAAACACACCTACATAATAAAAAGGTACTGCATAGGTAATTTGCTTGGCTTGTTCTAAGGTCACAAAACGCTTGGATTTTTCGGCGAAGATCAAACCGGCAAAACTTGCTGGGCTGTCTTTTACTAAGGTGGCACCTGATAGACTGGTTGTGCCACAAATTTTGATTTTTCCGTATACCAATTGTTTTGCTGCGCGCTCGATGTCTTTTTCACCCATTAACGAACTGCCCACTAAAAAACCGTCGGCTATGGGGGCTAATCTGCGCACGTCTTGATGGGTGTAAATGCCCGATTCCGAGATGACAACATGTTGGTGTTTTGCATGTTGTTTAATCAACGGCACCAAACGTTCAGTTGTGGCCAAGTCTGTACTTAAGTCACGCAAGTCTCGGTTATTAATACCTATGATTTTAGCCTGTAAAGCACAAGCTCTTAGCACTTCTTGTTCGTTACTGACTTCGGTTAATACATCCAGTTTGTATTGTTCGGCAAGGTTTGCTAATTCAGTATATTGTGCATCATCCAACACCGACAACATCAGTAAAACCGCATCGGCGCGATGGTGACGGGCTAAATAAATTTGATAAGGCTCAACAAAAAAGTCTTTGTTAATGACCGGTTGAGTCACGCGATCACGCACATATTCTAGGTATTCAAATTTACCTTGAAAATACTTCTCATCTGTTAATACAGATATACAGGCAGCATAAGGGCTGTAGGCTTGAATGATTTCGTCTAAGTCAAAGTGTTCACGAATTAAGCCTTTAGACGGCGAGGCCTTTTTACATTCTAAAACAAAACCTGCATTTGGCTGCGCTAATGCAGCATAAAAACTGCGGTCGGATGGGGTTAAATCATCAATAAAACCGGCTAAGGGTAAATCAATTTTTCGTTGCGCGATTTCTTGCTGTTTATCGAGGACGATTTTTTCTAATACATTGGCCATTTTTGTTCACTGCGTCCTTTATTGTTTTTGGCTGATAGCAGCCGATAACTTAATAGTGGCAAGAGGTAATTGTTGCGCCATGGCATTGATGGCCATTTCTGCGCCTTGTGCATAGGTTTGTGCTTTGCCACATAGTTTTAATAACGCCCCAGTGTTCATGGCGACAGCAGCTTGATGAGCCGCTTGGCCTTTGCCCAGTAACACATTTTCTATTAGGGTTTTATTTTCTTCTGGCTCCCCCCCTTTAATGGCATCTAAAGGATAATTTTCAAGTCCAAAATCAGCCGGTGACACACTGCTTTGTGTCAATTGATCCGCATTTACTTCAACCACTTGGGTATCGCCGTGTAAGGCAAATTCATCCAAACCACTGCCATGTACTACTAAGGCCTTTTTGTATCCTAATAACTGTAGAGTCTTGGCAAAAGGTACAAGTAATTCTGGGGCGTACACACCAATAATTATATGGCTAGGTCGAGCTGGGTTCACCAAGGGGCCTAACAAATTAAATAAAGTACGAGTTTTTAATGTAGTGCGTACTGGCATCGCATGGCGAATACCAGAGTGGTAATTAGGCGCAAACAAAAAACATAAGTTTGACTCATCAAGACACTGCCGTGCTGTATCTGCATCCATGGTTAACTCTAAATCGAATGCTTTGAATAGGTCAGCCGAGCCTGATTTGCTCGACACGCTGCGATTACCATGTTTCGCAACTTTTAGTCCGCAACTTGCCGCCACAATGGCCGATGCAGAGGAAATGTTAATCGTATTATGCCCATCACCACCTGTGCCTACTATGTCGGCAAAGTCATAATCAGGGCGAGGGAAAGCCCCAGCGTTAGCAATTAACGCTGCTGCAGCACCGGCTATTTCTTCTGGTTGTTCGCCTTTCACTTTTAAGGCTGTGAGCAACGAAGATAAAACAATGTCATCCACTTGACCTGTCACTACTTGTGAGAACACCTCGGTGACATCATCCTGCGGTAAATCTTGGCCTAGATAGAGTTGTTCAAGAATCTTGTGGATCATAGTGCTTGCCCCTTATCTTGGGTTAAAAATTCAATACTTTGCATAAGCAATTGACTGCCATGAGAGGTCAAAATCGATTCGGGATGAAATTGAAACCCCAACATTTTGTCTTGTAAATGCGCCACTGCCATAGGTATCTCGGAAAAATTGGCTAAGACGGTTAATTCGTCAGGCATATTGCTGGCCATTAACGAATGGTAACGAGCAACAGGTAACGGCTGTGGCATGTTGGCAAACATTTTATCGGCGCAGTGTTCAATCAAAGATGATTTGCCGTGCATCACTTTATCAGCACGTACAATTTTACCACCATAAGATTCAACAATAGCTTGATGACCTAAACAAATTCCTAACACAGGAAATTGGCCTTTCACCAGATCTAGCAACGCTAACATCGAACCTGCCTGAGACGGATTGCCTGGGCCTGGTGATAACATCAACATCACTTGTTTGCTTTGACCATTTTCGTCAGTCTGTTGTGCTTTATCTTGCATTTTTTGTAACACTAAATCAGCTGAAACACTGTTGCGATACACAATCAGTTCCAAGCCTAGGGTTCTAAGTTCATCCACTAGGTTGTAGGTAAACGAATCAAAGTTATCTAACAGAAATACGCAAATTTGCTTATTGGTTTGAGCGGCTGATGAACTCATTATTTTGCTCCTTTTGCATGTGACTGCGATTGCGAGCTGGAGATAATGGCACTAATAACCGCTTGTGCTTTGCCACGAGTTTCATCTGCTTCTGATTGTGGGTCTGAATCAAACACCACACCGGCACCGGCTTGAATATAGGCGGTGTTGTTTTTCACAAATGCCGAACGGATCACGATACAGGTATCCATATCACCTTGGCTGTTGATATAACCCACAGCTCCGCCATAACTGCCACGGCGCTGTTTTTCCACCTGACGAATTAAAGTAGCGGCACTGACTTTAGGTGCACCTACTAATGTGCCCATATTCATACATGCTTGGTAGGCATTAAGAGCGTCTAAATCTTCGCGCAATTGGCCTACTACTCGAGACACCAGATGCATCACATGAGAATAACGGTCAACCTTTAATAAGTCGGTCACATATCGCGTTCCTGGTTTAGATACTTTAGCTACGTCGTTACGGGCTAAATCGACCAACATAATATGCTCTGCCCGTTCTTTTTGATCTTCTTGTAAGTTCAGTTCTAAACGACTGTCCAAGTCTAAATCGATGCTACCGTCGGCACGTTTACCTCTTGGGCGTGTGCCAGCGATAGGGTAAATTTCCACTTGATTGGTTTGTTTGGTGTATTTCAATGCTGATTCGGGCGACGCGCCAAACATACAAAAGTCGTCGTCTTGGAGGAAAAACATATAAGGACTGGGATTTTGTTGTTTTAAGGCACGATACGCATCATGGGGGTGGGGGCAGGGCAAACTAAAAGTACGAGAGGGCACTACTTGAAAAATGTCTCCTGAGAGAATATTTTCTTTCAGCCTGACCACATCATCTATGTATTCTTGATCGGATTTATTGACCACTAGATCTTGATTTGTGATGGCGGTTTTTTCCGTATCCGCCAAGGGTTTTATGGTACTTAGTTTGTGTTTTACTTGTTCTAAACGTTGGCTCACAGAAAAATAGTTATTACCGACATTTTTGCCACTAAACACGCTACCAATGATTTCGCTTTGCTGAGTTTGATGGTCGATGATGACCAGGGTTTCAGCTAAATAAAATACAAAGTCTGGACAAGTATTGGCACTGTCTTCAACCTCTGGCAGTTTTTCAAAACTAGCCAATAAATCATATGCCAAAGCGCCACCTAAAAATACCGCATGAGGATTTTGGCGAATAGCGATGATTTTATTGGTGATTAAGCGCAATGCGTCAAATACCGCAGGTGCCTTTAAACGACTGTCTTCGTCAAGTTCAGTATCTGGCGTAGGAAATGTGAGAGTAACCAAACCTTTAGCGGGGTCATATTCATGGGTCACGCCAACGGGGCAGTATTCATCAAACATGGGTAATACAGCATGGCCGTTATCTGATAACGCTCGGCAATACACTTGCTGACCGTGGCATTCTAACTTGATGGCGGCGTCCACTAGTAACAGACTTTTTAGATTATCTTTGCTATCGATTTCGGCAGACTCTAATAATAAATTATTGCTACGGCCTTGGCACAGATATTGGTATGCATGGAGTGGGTCGGCTACGTAATCCGCGGCTACGACTAGGGTTTCTACTTTGCCAAACTGCTCTGTTAACTGGGCTAAACTCATTTCTTTGATTCTCTAATGCTTATTTAATAAAAAATAACTTTTTGAAGAGCAGGCGTAAAAAAGCCCGCATTATACGGGCTTTTTTTGAAATATATTTGCAAAAATACAAACACTCACAGCCCGTTAGTTCAGGTTGTGCCACCACCAAATGTTGTGTGTTTGAATATTTTTCATTACTTATGGTACTCGTTATCAGTTTAATTCTGTTATTCGGCTGTGAATCGGTATAATAGCGCACAACGTCATTTTGAGTGCATAGAAGAAAACAAAATCAGCTCTATGTCAACACTCAAATTAATCTTAGTCAGAAATAATAATCATTAATCAACAATTAATAAAAAGTACAACTGAATGAAAATTGACCTGCACAGCCACACACATTATTCCGATGGACACCTCTCACCTAAAGAGCTGATCGATCGTGCGCACAACATGCAAGTTAATGTGTTAGCGATTACCGACCACGATACGGTTGATGGCATTCAACAGGCAATAGATTATCAAGCCGAGCAAAAACGCTCGATGCAAATTATGCCGGGTGTGGAAATTTCAACCTCTTGGCATAACTTCGATATTCATATTTTGGGCTTGAACGTTGATCATAATAACCAACAATTTTTAGCGCGCTTGGACCAACAAAGTAAAGAGCGTGACCGCCGTGCTCAGCTGATGTCAGATAAATTGGCTAAAGTCGGTATTGATAATGTATTCGAAGACGCAAAAGAGTTGGCAGGTGTGGGGCAAATTACTCGGGCGCATTTCGCCAGAGTGTTAGTGCAACGCCAAGTGGTCAGAGATTTTGATGCGGTATTTAAAAAGTATTTAGGCAAAGGCAAAAAAGCCCATGTTAAACCACAGTGGATTGAGATTGCTGAGGCTATTACTTGGATACATGATGCTGGTGGTAAAGCAGTGATAGCTCACCCCGGACATTATGATATGACCACTAAGTGGTTAAAACGCTTAGTTGCCGAGTTCGCTAGTGCCGGTGGAGACGGTATGGAGGTGATCCATTCGCACCTTACTCCTGAGCGCAAAAAGTTACTGGCAGACATTGCCGCCGAGCATGGCCTACAAGCCTCTAGTGGTTCTGATTTTCATTACCCTAACCGCTGGACCGAATTAGGCAAAAACCTTACGCTTCCCGAACAACTTGTGCCAATATGGCATGATTGGTCCTTAGTTGGGTAACGGAAGGTTGGATAACCGATAACATTACTCTACAAGCAATACTGCTGTGATAGTAGAATAGGAAAGAATTTATGAGTCAGTTTTTTTATATCCACCCCGACAATCCGCAAGCACGTTTGATCAAACAAGCCTGTGAGTTAATTCACCAAGGTGCTGTGGTGGTGTATCCCACAGACTCTGGGTATTCCATCGGTTGTCATATGAATGACAAAACGGCCTTAGAGCAACTTTGTCGTATTCGACAAATCGATAAAGACCATAATTTCACCCTGATGTGCCGTGACATGTCTGAGCTATCTGAATACGCCAGAGTCGATAACACTGCCTTTAGAACGATCAAAAATAATACCCCCGGTCCCTATACTTTTATTCTTAAAGCCACTAAAGAAGTGCCTAAAAGGTTACAAAATCCTAAACGTAGAACGATTGGCATCAGGGTGCCAGACAACAAGATTGCCTTGGCTCTTTTGGAAGAACTCGGTGAGCCGTTAATGTCGACTACGCTTATTTTGCCAGGTGCATTAGTGGCCGAGTCTAATCCTGATGACATTCGAGACGAATTAGAAAAACAAGTGGGTTTGATTATTCATGGTGGATTTTTAGGTGAGCAACCTACCACTGTGATTGATATGTCCGAGGGTGAAAATATTGTTATTAGAGAAGGCAGTGGCGACACTAGCCCTTTCATTTAGCTTAACAAGCCATTTGTAATGTCTGCGGATAACTCTTCTTTTTCAGCTTCTAAACGAGCCAACGAGCCAGTGCAACAACCGTTGCCGCTGGCGTTTATCAATGGCGAAGCGTTAATTGAAAAACCTGAAGATTTATATATTCCCCCAGATGCGTTAGAACTGATCCTCGAGGCCTTTGAAGGGCCGCTAGACTTGTTGTTATATTTAATTCGCAAACAAAAGTTCGATATCGTTAACTTGCCCGTGTACCAAGTGACTCAGCAGTACATGGAATATGTCGAGCTGATGAAAGACATTAAACTAGAGTTAGCCGCCGAATATTTATTGATGGCGGCTATTTTAGCCGAGGTTAAATCGAGGATGTTGCTACCCAAAAGACCCGATGCAGAAGAAGATGAAGATGATCCTCGGGCCGAGCTTATCCGCCGCTTAAAAGAATATGAACGCATTAAACATGCCGCCCAAGAGTTGGATAATATACCCAGACAAGAAAGGGACGTGTTCACTGCTAACGTTCAAACAGCGCCTTCTGTCGAGCCTATTCGTATTTTGCCTACTGTCAGTTTGCAAGAATTGGTACTAGGATTTCAATCAGCGATGCAAAGAGCACAAGCCTTCGAACATCACCATATTGAAAAAGAAACCTTGTCTACTCGCGAGCGTATGAGTTTGATTTTAGAGCAAATTTCGGCTGATCACTTTACCGGTTTTGATGAATTGTTTTATGCCAGTGAAGGCAAGGCTGGGGTAGTGGTGACCTTTTTGGCGATTTTAGAATTGGCCAAAGAAAGTTTAATCGAGTTGGTGCAAGCCCAACCCTATACCAACATTCATATCAAAATGAGTGGCCCGATAAAATATTCTGAGGCAGAACTTGATGGCTAAAATATCCAGAGTTCAACTTAAACAATTGGTCGAAGCCGCCATATTTGTGGCTGACGAGCCTATTGCTCAAGAGCAACTGCAACAAACCGTGCTAGAAGGTCTAGAGGTAAGTAAAACCATGCTCAAGGATACCTTGAAAGAGCTGCAGTTAGACTATCAAGCCAGAGGCATACAGCTTGTTGAAGTGGCATCAGGTTATCGTTTTCAATCTATGGATAGTCTAAGCCCGTGGTTAGGTAAACTGTGGCAAGAAAACGCGCCTCGTTACTCACGTGCGATGTTAGAAACCTTATCTCTAGTAGCTTACAGGCAACCCATCACCCGTGGCGAAATAGAAGATGTGCGCGGCGTGTCCGTCAGCAGCCAAATTATGAAAACCCTAGGTGAAAGGGGTTGGATCAAAGTCATAGGCCACAAAGAAGTGCCAGGCCGGCCCTCTTTGTACGCCACCACCAAAGTATTTTTAGATTACTTCGGGTTAAAGAGCTTAAGCGAATTACCCAGTAGTGACGATTTTATTACGTCTGAAGAATCAGACGAGCAGCTAAACATTCTTTTAAGCGATGCACCACAAGATGTCGCAACAAAAGGTCAACCAACAGAGTCTGTAGCAGGGGAGGCGACATTGCCAACTCCTCCAGACGAACCAGAGCAATTACATTAATGAGTGACAAATTACAAAAAGTGCTAGCTAACGCTGGTGTAGGTTCGCGCCGCGAAATGGAAAAATGGATACAAGCAGGGCGTATTTCTGTTAACGGTAAATTGGCGACCTTAGGTGACAGGGTAGAACCCGCAGACAAAATTCGAGTCGACGGCAATCCTCTTAGCACCTCCAATGATGCCCCGGTTTGCCGCGTACTTATGTACAACAAACCTGAAGGTGAATTGTGCAGCCGTAAAGATCCAGAAGGCCGCCCAACTGTATTTGATCGACTGCCGGCTATCAAAAATGGCCGTTGGATTGCAGTAGGCCGTTTGGATATTAATACCAGTGGTTTATTGTTATTCACTAACGATGGCGAGTTAGCCAACCGCTTAATGCATCCCAAACATGAAATCGAGCGCGAGTATTCTGTACGGGTGTTTGGTGAAGTAGAAGATAAAATGCTTAAACGCTTAACTACCGGGGTAAAACTCGAAGACGGCGAAGCTAAATTTACCGAAATTGTTAAAAAGCCCGGTGACGACGAAGGTCAAAATACTTGGTATAACGTGAGCTTGTCTGAAGGTAGAAACCGTGAAGTTAGGCGTTTGTGGGAATCACAAGGGGTACAAGTCAGTCGTTTGATCCGCGTGCGTTATGGCGCACTTGAATTGCAAAAACGTTTACCTCAAGGTGGCTGGGTAGAGTTGGGCTTACCTGATTTGAATACCTTACGCCAGAGCGTGCAATTGCCTGTTGAGACTGAGACTTTGATTAAGATTGATCCGGGTAAGTTGGATCATGTGAAGATTAGTCGGATGCGGAGATCGGTTAAGAAGCATAGGGTGCGTCAGGCTAATAATAAGCGGGATTGATAGGCGCTTATCGCTGTAAAGTGAGGTAACACCTTTTTGGGTGTTACCTTTTTTTATGCCCTAGCGGGCACTGCGTCCTGCGGTTTTCGATTGGCATCCTTGGCAAACGACTTACTTTACCGCTTTGTTATTATTTCTTTTATTAAAATCAAAGTGATCTGACCCCTTTGATCGTGACCCCTTTGATCGCTTTGATCGACTTGTTTTTGAAGGGATTCAAGTCAAAACCATCAGGGATGATGACGCGTAGCATTAACTAACAATGCCACCTAGCTTTTTGACTTAACAGATTCTGCGTGTTACTCGTAGTTGCACATTAAAACGAGTAAGGAATGTCATGAAAAAGCATTATAGCGTTGGCGAGCAGGGCGATACTCAGCCCGTGCCCACTCAATTTACCCCTGCGCCGTTTAAAAAATCTAGACCACTAGAACCACTGAAATTTGAAGTGAATTTGGTCGCCGAAGCGGGCAATAAGCAGCAAAAAACCGGTACGGTGCAAGTTAATATTCCTGGGTTTAGTCCGGTAAAACTCTATTGTGATGAACAACCACCGGTGGGTGATGACATGGCACCCCCGCCTTTGGCTTTCTTTGCGGCGGGGATCGGTTTTTGTTTAATGACTCATCTCACTGACATTCTAACTGCTCGAAAAATTACAGTGGATAGTTTGCGTCTAGAACAAAGCATTAAATTTATGACCAATTTGGGCACCATGAGGGAGCTGGGGCATACCACTGAGGGTGAGTGTCAGCACGTTGAAACCCACGTCATTATTGAAAGTGATGAGCCTGAAGAGCGAATATTAGGTTTATTGCAGGAGGCTGAGGGCGCTTGTATGGCTCATCACGCCTTACGTAACCCTATTCCGTGGTCGACTCGACTGCTCCATAACAAAAAAGAAGTGTTGTCCCATGCTGGCTAGTAACGTGTATGACTAAGGCGACGCCACTGTGGAACGGCATACTGTTGGTTGCTGGCGGTGCGTTAGGAGCAGGCATGTTCGCCTTGCCTATGGTATCAGCAGGCGCATGGATGTGGTGGTCAACCTGTGGCTTGTTTTTAGTTTGGGCAATGACATTTGTGTCAGCCAAACTCCTTGTAAGGTGCAACTTGGCGTTAATCGCCGATACGAACAATAACGTAGATCATCGCAGAAGTTTTGACTCGTTGGTACGTCATACTCTGGGGCTTAAGTGGAGCAGACTGAATAATCTGAGTATCGTTTTTATCATGATGATCCTCATGTACGCATACACCAGTGCAGGTGCGAGTATTGCCGATTACAGCCTAAAGAGTGTGGGATTGGGAATAGATGATTCTTATCGCCGCTGGCTGAGCATTGGCTTTGCTACTCTTATTGCTATTACGGTAGCTTTTGGCACCTCATTAGTGAGTCGCGTGTTGCTTGTTTTTTTAGTCATGATGGCAATCGCGTTCATTGTTTCAGCCTTTGGCATTATGCCAAGCGTTGAGCTCAATCACCTTACTATTTCAATTAACGCTCCCCAATATGTATTGGCAGCAATACCTGTTTATGTGACTGCATTTGCTTGTGCAGGTTTGATCCCAAGCCTAGTGCGTCACTATCATTCCCAGCCTGAAAACGTGAATAAGAGTTTATTCTGGGGCTCCTTATTGGTGTTATTGGTTTATGTCTTATGGTTAATACTAACGTTTGGCAGTATTGGCCGTGATGGCTTCGAAACAGTATTTGCTGGTGGCAGTAATCTTGGTGAATTAGTTGCAGCGCTGGTTAATAACGGGGTGGATAATTCGTTAGAGGTGCGTTTAAACTTATTTTCGCACTGTGCAATTATCACCTCTTTTCTAAGTGTTGGATTAGGCTTATTTCACTTTGTTCAAGACAAGCTTTCGCTTGGTGATGCACTTAGTCAGCGGTTGTTTGCCGCGGCCTGTTGCTTTGGTCCGCCTGCCATTGCTAGTTTTGTTTTGCCCTATGGTTTTATCCATGCGATTGGTTTTGCAGGAATGTTTGTGGCGTTTAGCTTCTTTGTTTTACCGGGCATGATGGCCCTAGCATTGAAGCAAAAGGGAGTTATTGTCATTTCAAATCGAATACCACTGTTAGTCATCTTATTTGGCATTATAATTTTGGGATTAAAAAGTGCTTTATTGTTTTCGTGGTTACCAACCTATGCTTAAGTTTTAAAAGCGTAGGCAAGGGCCAGAGGAGCTAGTTTGTTTTATATCCTTTTGAAGTAGCATTGGCTTCATCTATACCTATCTTTGGTGGCACCGCCACTGCTCTTCCGCCTTTAACGTTTCAGCATGAAACTATCTATTTCTTGGGTGAAATACTTCAAGTTAGTCAATCACACACCTATGACTCGGAAGATTGTTAACAATATCCAGTTCTTAAATCGTCTTAGATTTTTCACCAATGTTTCACCTGCAATAAATTATGGTTGGTTATAAATCCGCGACATATTAAGAGGGGAGCGCAATATGAGGAAAAAGGTAATCAAGTGGTCAGCAATATTGTTAACTTGCTTTGCAGTAATAGCCGCAATTTACTACTTTGGCGTTGCTAAACTGCCACAACAAACTATGACCCAAGCCGAGATTGTAGATAAGTATCAGTATTTTAATACTTTCAGCAATTTTAAGGTGTTAAGTAAGGTCGGAAATTCTCGTAGCTTTTCATTTAGAGCGTTTGACGGTGAGTTGATTCATGGGCAAATACAGCTTCCTGAACAAAAACGTGACTCATACCCTGTACTTGTTGGTTTACATGCAATGGGTAGAAGTTACCCAAGGTGGTTCAAAGATGAGTTAAAGGGGCGACCTACGGTAACAAAGGTCGATAAGCTAACAAAAATGGCTTTATCAAAAGGTTATGCAGTGGTGGCCATTGACGCAAGATTTCATGGCAAGCGTAAAATTGAAGGTAAATCATTAAGAAGAATCTGGAACAATTTACATTATTTTGGAGATAAATTTGATTACCTGCAGATGATTGTAAATACGGTAACAGACAATAGAACACTGCTTGATTGGATTGCAACACAACCAGAACTCGATGCAAACCGAATAACATTAGCAGGCTACAGTATGGGAGGCCAAGTCGCTTTGTTAATGGGAGCCGTCGACAACAGAGTTAAACAAATCATCAGTGTTGTGCCCCCATTTATTGATAACAAAGTAGCGATTGTCTCACCGCTTAATCTTGTATCGAAGATCAATGCCGCGCGAGTACTGGTCATTTATGGCGAACATGATGAAGTAGCTAGCCCGGAACAGAACCAACTCATATTCGACAACATTACTTCTACCCACAAGCAAATAGTGTCGTTTGCAGAAGACCATATATTGCCGATTGAGTATGTTGAAGTTGTGGGTAACTGGCTAAAAACAGAATAGTTATAATAAGTAAAAGGAATTAAAAAGGAGCCGCTCCTGAAGCATCCCCTTTTATCTCGTCCCTTTAATCTACAGGCCAGTATTTTAATTCCAAGGGGTAATGCCCATGCCAGCCCTTAGTTCTTGGGTTTTTATTACCAAGTTACCTTTGATGGCTCGGGTTACTCTATAAAGATCAGCGATGTTCTTTGTTGGGTTGCCTTTTACTAGAATGAGATGGGCTTTTTTGCCGACGGCTACGGTGCCAACTTCTTTATCAATACCTAGGTTTTTGGCGGCATTTATGGTTGCCATCTTGATTATAGCCGGTGCTGGGATACCAATACGTTCATAGTTGAGCATTTCGGATATTAAGGTAAAGCCTGGATATTGGTTATCGGTACCGGGGAAAATGTTGATGCCTTTATCAAACATGCGTTTAAGCATGCGCTCAGCCGTTTTACCTGATTTTTTAAAGTCTGCTTCAAACCCTTCGTTGAAATCAGGAGTTTGAATAAGCCAGCGTTTGGCATTGGCGGGCATATGATCAGCAAAAGCTCGGGCGCTGTGGATGATAGTCCCGGGCTGGGCGTAAAACATATCTAGAAAGATTGATAATGTCGGGTCGTGAGATATGCCTTTTGCCTTCATCATATCTAGGAATGCGCCGTATTCTTCGCCGTCGGGATCTATTGTATGGCCAAGTTTACCCGGCACAATAAAACGCACGGGTGTGCGTGTGTCTAGTTCTCTTGCACCTAAAAAGTTGAGCATGATCATGTTGATATGGGTGATTTCAGTGAAACCAGCATCAATTGCATCAACTGCGTTCATGCCGCTTGGAATATGACCTTTAGTGCCCATGCCTTTGGTGGCAGCATAGTCGGCCAGCACTGAACTCCATTCGATTGGCAAAGAGCTATACAACTTGATACCAGTAAAACCTTCGCCTGCGTAGTCGTCCACCATTGCTTTGGCTTCTTCGATTTTTTCAGGTAAACGACCGACAGGGGCTGAATATTTACTTTTGCCATCAATAAAGCCCATTGGATAAATGTCAGGGCCAATTAGCTCACCTGACTTGAGCTGTTTTTGTAGACGTTTTAGGGTGCCAAAACTGTTGCCCATATCTCGCATATTGGTTACCCCTGCGCTGACTAAATGCAGAAATTGACTATCACCCCAATGACCGTGCATTTCAGTAAGCGAAGGCATGAGTATTTGGTCTTTGCCGTCAATGATATAGGCGTCTGTAAGCGTGGCTTGTTGGGCGGGTTCAACTTTTATGATAATGCCATTTTTAATGGTGACATCGGATGGAGCGGATAGAATCCCTGTTTCTGGATTAAAAATCTTAGCACCAAGAACATGTATAGGGTTCGCTGCATGATCAATATGTTTACTGCCAAGCTCGTCTAAATAGGCTTTTTTCGCAATGTTTTGTACTTTCTGCATGGCGGGAATAGCTGCTTCATAACCTTCTGGCACTATGGCTACCCAATCCATATCAACACCAAAAAAATGGTTCTCAGCGTCAAGCCACACCGATTCAGGGGCGATGTCCAGCCCATGCATATTGTACAGGGTGATGGTCGATGCTCCTTTGGGTCCTTCAACCACAAGTTCGTTGACTTTTTGCAGCTTAATGCGACCATTTGGATACAGGTCAACACTGTTGTCAGTCGACATCAAAGCGGCTTCAGCCAAATAACCCATTAGTTGAGGCGCTCCATCAACACTTAAATAGTGACGGCCTGCTGTATGTTGCTCGTCACCATCTTCTTTGGCTGAATGCCAAACCGCGCGATTGTCTTCGCTAATTCGGAACCATTCATCGACTTTACTTTTGGTGTAATTAACACCCGTTACCTTTAGAGAGGTGATGGCGCCTTTTGAATTCCTAGTTAAGTTGGTGAGGGTATCAGGCCCGCGACCGCGATCATTGTAGGAGAATTGGATGGTTGCATCATTACCATTGGTGGTAACAATTTGCTCGCCGGATAACTTGCCCTGCGTTAGCCAAACATATCGTTTGACCTCTTCAGCGTTTGCTTGTGTTGTTAAGGTAGAAATACTTAATATTAAGATGATACTTGTTATAAGAGCTCGCACAATATTTATCCCCTGATATTGACTGAAGTCAAAGTAGCATGGGTGGCAGCCCCTAGCAAACAGATACATTTTAATAAGAAACCTATAAAAATATTCGCTAATAGCAGATGTGTTTTAAATGAGTGCTCCCTCATAAACTGATGTGAAAAAGCCCGTAACAGCAGGGCTTATACGGGCTATTTTCAATAGACTAGTCCAGTGCTGTTATACTTTTGCACCCATGTTTAACAAGTAACCACGAATTTTATGGGTCTTCGCTCCATTGAGCGGGCTACGGTAAATATTACCTTTAACGGTATTAACTTGAAGGCCCAAATTAACATCGGCGCCGTTTTCAACCAGAAACTTCACCATCTCAAAATGTCCTTTTCGTGAAGCATTTATCAGAGCCGTTTCGTCATGTTCTACCATCGCATCCACCAAGGCTCCTTTATCCAATAAGCGATGTGCCACACTGACGTTGTTGGTCATGGCTGCGTTTATCAGTGGGTTACCATCTGCGATAACGGCCTGGTTAACATCGGCACCGGCATCAATCAGAGCATAAATCATTGCTTCATGGTCTGCCTGAATGGCCATAATCAACAAGCTGCCATCTCCTTCAATTTCGGCATTGATATCCAGACCATTGTTGAGCATGTTGGATATTGTTTGATAGTCATTTGCGTTAATGGCGTGTTTTATTAATTCAAGTTGTGTGGGCTTAAGATCGTCTGCAACGTTTTGCACTATTGCTGCCGTTGCGCCAAACATAGTCGCGCTCATCAAACCGACAATGATCAGTTTTTTCATAGGTTCACTCTGTATTTATAAGGTTCATACTATTAGTCGAGCAAGGGTTGAAAAAAGTTTGAGTAAATAGAAAATAAGGGCAGGCGTAGTATTAATTGGGGTTGAATCTTATTGAAATGCACAAGGACAAGCTAAATACTATTCAACGAAACTAGCAGATAAAGTTGAAACACTGTGATGTATTAAATAGTCGTCAACATTTATGTTTGTTCTTTAGGTGAGCAATAGTTTGGTTATCTATCTCTCCTACCTTACAGTCGTTTAGTCTTTGATAAGTGTGCAATGCATCGTTAGTGCGTGAGCCCGCAATACCGTCGATAGGTCCGGGATCGAACCCCAGATTTTTCAGCCTACCCTGAACTCCACTTATTTCGTCTGCAGGATCGAGATGGTCAATCAGAATGTGTAGCTTAAAAGGACTTTCGTCCGTATTGACAGTCAGTATGCCTTTTAAAGCTGCAATGGGTATTTCCTCTTCAAGGCATCCATTTTCGTCCAACGAGCCTGAATATATCTGGTATTCACCTCTACAAGAGTCGGGTTTTTGAATCTTCAGTTCATACTCATTTTTGCAAAATTTATTGGTATGTGTCTCATCTAACTCTAAACGTATAATTTTAGTTGTTGGCTTAAAACGTATAAATTTGTGTCTTTGACCAGAGGTAACTTTTGCTTGAAATTTTTCTCTTTCGGGAATGTTAACTCGGTCACCAGGATGCAGTGTATTTGGGTCGGGCCGTTTGTTACGCAGGGCTAAGTTGTCAGGGTGAACGTAGATATCTTTGCCTTCTTTATATCCATATTTACTTGCTATGCCACTGAGTGATTCACCTTGTAGCACTGTGTGTACAATTGACATAATTCCCCCTAGCTAATGGTATGAGTGCCACCAGGACGACCGCACCAGTCCCAAACTCGGTCCGACTCAGGATTGCTGATCCAGGGTCCATTTTGTAGACTGCTGTCGGCCATAAAATTTTTTAATTCTTCTAAAATCACGTTAAGGAGTTCACCGGCAGGAGCCAAATTATCAACGGAAATAACATTGCTTGCACCATTTTGCATATCATCAGAGGCGACGATAACCTGATTTATATTAGGTTCTTCCTCGGCAAAGTTGTCCCATCCTGGACGGATCAAAGCGATACCGTAACGGCGTTGAGATTGTTTTCTAACTTTTTCGTCATCTGATTCGTTCGCCGCGCTAATGCAGACATTCATATTGCTTTTTAGACATTTCCTATGCGCCAATTTGTACGTCATAACATCACTATCAGCACGCAAATTAATACGTTGACTACGCACTGCTTGGCTTGCGTTACCTTCAACTGTGTAAACATAAAAACTATCACCATCGGCCTCTACATCATCGACCATTACTGTATGCCCATAGTGTTTTATTAAAAGAATATCCCCAGGCTGCGGTGTTATTTTTTTGTCTACAAGGTCATCCCATAAGTCACGCCAAGTAACCGCATTATTAGTGTTTGTAGAGTTAGCCCAAGGTGACCGTCTATTCACTCGGCACACGATACCTCCAGTATCCTCATTTATGGCATCCCCTATTTCTCTACCACCTACATTACGGCCAGTCCGTGCCCAGTCCTGTAATCTGTATCCGCTCCAGAATATCCGCTGCTCTTCGCGGTCTCTAGTTGCATTGATGATGTCAAAGCCGAGCCAACGATAGTGGGTACCACAAAACATGGTGCACCAAGCACCTTTGCGTGTTCCTCGTTGATTGTTACCAAGTTCACCCTTGTAAATATCTGTAAACGGACCGTGGTTTCTATTGTTAATCTCCCAAGATTGGGCCGGATCGTAGCCTTGGTAATACATCCAGCCGAGAAGAAACTCCATTCGTGCCGAATTACGAGCGAGTAGGGTTGCCTTTGAAGTCTTCTCTGTATCATTTTCAGTAGTCACATCAAGGTATGACTCTAGGCGCTCACGTTCATAACGTTTAACTGCTTCGCGGCAAACGTGGGCGAACTGTAAAACTTTGTTTTGGAAATCCTGAAGATCACTTATAGCGGCTTTAATTTCATTCAAGCGGCGGGTAATTGGCAGTCTAGAGCCATTTCTAAGCATGCCTAGATCAGGGTCTAGCTGTGGATCCTCTGATGGTTGATCGACCGAAGGAATAGCTGCAACGATAATTCGGTATTCAAGCGTGTAGCTCACACCATGCAAATTAAATTGTACCTGACGTGGCACTGTTTCGGTCAACACACCGCTAGCGGCACTGATACGTTCCTGACCATAGTTACATGTGGCAGCGTCATTTTCTTCATCAGGCTCTATCAAACAAATATAAACGTCACCCTCAAAATTTGCCGTGGTCGCATTCACTTGCCAATTTTGTCCCGCGACCATTATTTCCTCCCCCGAGGTCCAGAACCAGGTCGAGGGAGAACCAACCTCGCTGAAATACACTCCCAATAAAACTTGATCTCCTGCTGGGTGTGCAGGTTGAGTGCAGTGCAGGCGACCAAATTGCAAGCGGGCGGTCATAAGGTTTTTTCAGAATTCATCAGAACAGTACCGTCGTCGCCGACAGCAACAATATGTTGGGCAGACACCCAAATGGCCCTCAGCGTTGCTCCTGTATCTCGGATCGTGTGCCACTGGGTTCCATTGAATCTCATCATCAACCCAGATTCGCCTACCGCATAAACGTTGTTAGCTGCATCGCCATGTACATCGTGAAGTAACCTTGGAGATGTGAAACTTTGATAAGCATCGCCATCGAACACCACAATTGCATCAGCAACCGCAAATCCAGTTTGTTCACCGCTAAGCCACATCGCTGGTTTGGCCCCTGCTTGAAAGATAGATTGCCCTTGGTTAGTTGTTACGTTTGCGTCGATATTTCGCGTTTCTGCATCCATCATTAGAGTAACGTTCATACCTTCTCTGTCTATTACTGCCACAGTCTCCCCATAGCTGGCACAGCCAGCCGGAAGGTCAGTAAGACTTTGTGACTTAACCTCTAGATGAGTCATCCCACTTAGTAACAGTGGTTTGGGTTCTTCTCCTAGGCCACCCACAATAAAAGCATGACCTTTATCGGTAATGCATAATCCTGTAAAGAAAGGGGAGGGGCTGTGTTTTATTGGTTGCCAGACGGTTTGAAATTTACCGTCTTTCAGGTGCACAACTATTACCTCTGGCTGCGAACTATCATCACTATGACCGATAATCCAAGTACCGTGAGCATTAGCCGTTACGCTGGTGAAGTTGTATTGCGAATATTGCGAGGTGGGGAGTGTGTGAAATTGGCCGTCAACCCACTTTAGTACGGTACCTGCTTCTCCCACCACAAATACCTGACTTTGGTTATTGCCCGTGATCGCAATGAGATCGTTAGGTGACGTTCGGCTTGTTCCCCAAGCCTCGCCGTCATAGTGCACCACCACTCCGTCCTGGCCGATGATCCAGAACAGATTTCCATCACCCCATATCCCACTAAGATTAGCATCACCTAAATCGGAAATTTGAATTTGGCACCAAGGGTCACACTCGACATTTCCAGCCATCAAATTTCTGTCAGCACAGCCATAAAACAACAGTAGCAAGCAGCCTAGAACGGCGCTCTGTAACATTAATTTCCGTGCTTTCTTTATCAAAACTTTTACCTTCCTTTGTCTTAAAGTTTTTGGACACCAAGTATGTAGAAATATTGCTGGTGGAGTAAGTGGGTTTATTGAAAAGTCAGGTAACTAAATTAAATTCCATTCCGTTTATTAATTTAGTTCAACACGCATTATATGCAAGCTAAGAATATTCAGAAATGTACTTTTCCAATTGTAATTTGCGTTGTAGACAGATCGCTTAGGTTAAACAATATTTGTTTATCAGACTAAAAGGGGCAAAGTCGGTTCTAGTCATTCCCCCAGAGATGTGACAAAAAAGGCCTAATATATTTATTAGGCCATAAATGACATATTCAAAGTTGAGCGAATTTTGTTATTTAGCTAATTCAACCACTTTATCGTGGGCTTTTTTCGCTGAGCCGTCACGATTAAACAATAAAGGATAATTGGTTCTACCTACTACTGGCCATCCATTTAACCATGAGTCGCCATCGGTCACGCCCCAAAAAGTGACACGATCAATGCTGGCATGATGTTTAATAAATTGTTTAAAAATATCCTGATAACGGCTGGCTAACTTGTTGTCTGCTTCTGCTGGAAAATTACCATCAGGGTAGGGGTTGTTTTCAGGTGAAGGTTGTAACTTTTTGATGTCTACATTGGCACCAAGCAGTCCATCACGGCCAAGAAAATCAACATCTAGTTCGGTAATGTGCATGGGTAACCCCGTTGCTGCATAGGCAGTCAGGGTTTCATCAATTTTTGCTGCTGAAGGTTCATTCATATCCCAGTGCCCTTGCAGTCCAATGCCGTCGATACGAATACCTCGTTGTTTAAAATCATTCACCATGGCTATTACTGTATTTCTGCGACCAATCCTGTCCATGCCGTAATCGTTGTATAACAACGTCGAATCTTTGGGCATTTCTTGATCGGCAATGATGAAGGCTTGTTCAATAAAATCGTCGCCTATAATTTGGTTGTATAGTGATTTTCTTAAGCTGCCATCGTCTTCAATTGCTTCGTTAACCACATCCCAAATTTTGACCCTATCACCATATCTAGTTGCAAACATTTTTGCCCGCTCACGCATACGTGCAAGCAATCCTTCGCGGGTTAATGTATTTCCCTGATCATCTTGGAATACCCAATCAGGGGTTTGGCTGTGCCAGAACAAAACATGTCCAACTGTTGTTATATTTTCATTAACGCCAAGTTTTGCGAATTTATCGGCAATCTCAAATTCATATTGCCCAGGTAAAGGATTAATTTGTGCCCACTTCATATCATTATCCAGGGTGACGGCACTAAAGTTTCTTTTAACTAAAGCTAAAGACGTTTTGTCTGTCGAAGAGAACATGGATGCGCCTAAGGTGGCACCCACTAAAAACTTATCAGCGTAGGCTTCTTTGAGGGTTGTTACTGCAGCTTTTTCTTCAGCTTTTTGTTTTGTCGCTTTTTGTTCAGAGCAACCAGTAGAGTTTATTGCTACTGTCGCAATTAACGTTAAGAGAGATATTTTATATTTGTTCATACCGCTTCCTATATCTTTATCGAATCATAGTTAGCGATTGTAACTAATGTCGATTCCAATTCAATTCGCCCAATCGTGTGGCTAACAAAGCTGATGGATATTTCCAGGCTTAATTATTCAATATTACCGCCTAGATAATGGTAGGTTTTTTGATTGAGTATAAGCTAAATACAAGCAATGATTGGCGTGGTTGATGTTTTTTTTGTTTTAATTCAACTTGTTGATTTTAAAGTTATTTATCGAAATTTTTGCGGGTTGAAACAATGTCTCTATTACTAATGGAATTCTGAATGTTGTGAAAAAATCACGTACTAATGCAAACGCAATGAAGATGATTATTCAGCCAATTTAGCGACATTTACGTAATATATTAAGTGAATTGTTTTTTTACGCGTTGCTTAAAAATAGGGTTTTATCATGGGTTTGACTTAATGAAAGGAGTGGAGTCAAATCTAACGCCAATGACGTACTTAATTTTATCCTTAGGTCGGTTAGTTAAATTGAGCCTGACTATAGTGATTCAGGTAGTCAGGCCATAACCGGCTTGGCTACCTGCATATTTCAAACCACTAAAGAAAGCCGGCGCCGCACAAGTAATACTACACCACTCATTAACAGTATCAGGGTACTTGGCTCTGGCACTGGCGTTGTATCAACAGCAAATGGGTCAAAACCCACATAGTAGTTGTTAACAATTGCACCATCGGCTGAATTTGCGGTATATCCCTCAGGTAAGATAAAAACAGGTGACCCACCTAAAGCAAATGAATAATTGGCTGTTCCAAAATAACCACTGCCAAGAATTTCAATATTTTTTATAATCATATCGGTGGTCCATGAAAGCGAAAATGATTGATTTACCGGTAAATCTAAAAACCTTGAGTAGATACCAGATACGCCACCTCCGTATATGCGGTCGCCATAAAAATTATTATTAAAATCCCACGAGCCACCAATACCTACACCAAACCTAAAATAGGATGAGTTATCAGCTACACCTCTTACCATTGTCGCTGAGTATCGGGCGTGAAATTCAGCTGGAATGGGTAGTGAACTAGGATCTATTATGAGGCTGCCATCGATTGACGTGATGAGAATATTATCAATAGTATTGTTACTGCCAGCGCGAGTATCACCTCTAAAATCAACAGAGCCAATGTTTGCCGTGGTATAGCCTAATCCAGAGCGGATGTGCGAATCATCATCGTCTGATTTAATCGTTGCATTGATGCTCGACCCGACGCTAGCAGGATCTATTCTTTGATAGTCACCAATAGCGCCACGCAGTTCTGTACTAATTATGCTGGCTGACACATGACTAGCGGCGAAAGTCGCGCTTAATATTGTGACTGACATTGCCTTTATAAAGTGATTTGTTTTCCTGTTCATTTAACCATTCCTTTTTGTGTTTATATCTACTTACCTGATTAAATTGGTACAACAGGCAACAATAAGCAAAGGTATTACTGTGAATTAACTTGATTTAACTTGAATCGTTTAAAAGTTGTTAAATAACAATGGTTTATTTATTTTTTAAATGATTGGAATTTCACTTTTTTTACATGAACTAGATGTTGAGAAAGGCGTAGTTATGAGAAACATACGCTAGCAGAGTCAATGAAAACTGCTGTTTGTTACATCAATAATAAAACATCAATAATTTAGACAAATGATTAAAAATTATTTGGGCTGAACAATGATAAAATAACACCAAGCCCCTTAGGTAACTCTTTAATGCAACTGCTAAAAACTGCTTTTCACCCTGATGTTTCTGCAACCGATATTTCTCTTACCAGTGAGCTTAGGCTTATTGAACGGCATGCGGCGCGAGCTATTGTGGTAAAGGGCGAGGATATTTTACTGCTCTTTACCCAGCGTTATCACGATTACAGTCTGCCTGGTGGTGGTATTGACGATGGTGAAGATGAGGTGGCCGGTTTAATTCGTGAGCTACAGGAAGAAACTGGCGCGCAGGGCATACGCAATGTAAAAGCCTTTGCCCGTTATGATGAATATCGCCCGTGGTATAAAGATGATGCGGATATTATTTATATGATTTCCTATTGTTATGAGTGTGAGATTGATGATGAGTTGGGCGACACAGCCTTTGAGTCACATGAAGTGAATAATGGTATGACACCTATGTGGGTGAATATTCATGATGCTATTGCGCACAACGAAGATGTGATGGCGAACAGTGATAAAAAAGGCCTTTCCATTGAGCGAGAGACTTATTTGTTGAAGCAGATTGTTGAAAGGTTGGTGGGTGTTAGTGCGTTAGCTGTAGTGAATTAACAAAATAGTTATTGAATCACTCCGAGCTCAGGTTAAACGCCCCCCGCAATCAATTTATCTGCGGGGATTAATTCATGCTTAATATTGCCTTGGTATTAGGGCATGTTTTAATTCGTTTGTTGTTGTATGAATGCTCGGGTGTCTTTAAGTAAATCAACTCTCGCTGTCTCGTTCACATACATCGCATGACCACCATGATAATAGTGATATTGGATTTGCTGCGCCTTAATCCCATGACGATTTAAGGTATATTCAGCATCAAAAAAAGGTGTCACTAAATCATAATAACCGGAGGCAACCATTACTTTAAGTGCTGGGTTAATACGTAACGCTTTTGATAAATCATGTGCGGTATTCACATACGTTGGCTCCCATGCCGAATTTTCTGGAGCCGTTCTCCAACTCCATTGATCAGACAATTCATCATCTGCCGGTGCTAAATAAGTACGATCCCAATTCACCCCTAAGTCACTGCGAATATAACTCATTAGCGCTGAATTAAAGGCGGGTGAAATAGAACCTCCCGCGTCATGATCGGGTGTGGCTGCTAAATCGTCCACTTCATCAACGGTATAACGAGCATCCAACAATCCAATGGATAAACCTTTATCCCGCAAAAGCTCTTTTGCAAAATGAAACCCTTGAATACGTAATTGAGCTCTATCTATGTACGAAGGTGTCAACCCAGTAAAATAGGCTAATCTGTCGCGAATATGAGTTTTAGTTTCAGTATCTAGCGTATTGCCTTTGAATAATGCAGGCATTAACTCATCGGTTGCAAACGCCCGCGCTTGTTCAAGAAAGGTTGTTAAATTATCGGGTTTGGGTTTGATTTTTCCATGGTAAACCGCAGCGGCTGCCATAGTTGGCAAATAAGTAATATGAGAAATAATGTTGTCTTTTACATAAGGAGATGAACCTTGGTAATCCAAAGCTTGGGAGACAAACACTATACCGTTTAAGCTAATGGATAAATCGTTTTCCAAAATTTTAGCCACTGCAGCTGCTCGGGTTGTGCCGTAACTTTCGCCAAGTAAAAAGCGCGGAGAATTCCAACGACCATTGGCCGTAATCCAAGTTCTAATAAATTCTGCCATCGAAGCGGCGTCTTGTTGTAGTCCCCAGAATTCCTTGCCTTTATGTTCACCCAAAGCCCGAGAAAATCCAGTGCCAACAGGATCTATAAAGACAAGATCTGACACATCGAGTATAGATTCTTGTGTATCTAATATCGGGTATGGAGGAATTCCCGGAAATTGCCCATCACTAGGTACTTTTACCCTTTTAGGCCCAAAAGCACCCATATGTAACCAGGTTGATGCTGAACCAGGGCCACCATTCCAAATAAAAGTGACAGGTCGGGACTGTGCCTTCTTCTCATTCTTTGTATAGGCGAAAGTAAAAATACTGGCAGTTTCCTTGCCGTTTTTGTCCCGCAGGTAGGTTTCACCGGCAGTCACTTTATAACTAATATTTTCACCATTGAAACGTCCTTTATGTTCGCTAATAAATTGACGTGCTTCAGGTATAGGTTTTGTTTCTGGTTTGGTTTTGTCTGTGGCAAAAGCCACTCCATTAAATAAAATATTGATACAAATAAGTGTGTAAGTAAAAAAAAGTCTAAATTGCATAATAATGAACCCGAAGTCGTAAGGTGGAAATTTATAGTAGCACGTCGCAGGTAAAGCCTAAGTTTTAGCTGTCAATTGGCATAATCGTGGAATAAATTGTTAGTGAGTAAATATATTTTTGAGCTTTAGGTGAATGGCTGTGTTAATCGCTATTGCCAGCTAGATGACAATTTGGCAAGTGATTAAGCCGCTGTTTGTTCTTGTGGTGTAAGCCAGTAGACATGCTTAACTGAACTATAAGCTATTAATGTTTCAGGGCTTTTTTGCTCTCAAAATAAAATGCTAGGTAGGATCAACTATGCTAACTTAATGCTCAATTCTAATTGTTCGGATTAATCCTAATGGCATCTGGCACACATCAATATCAACAAGACACTCGTAATGAGAATATTTTAATCAATATCAATGGAGAGTTATTCCCTCGTAGTGAAGCCAAGATTTCGGTGTTTGATAGTGGGTTTATTTTGGGTGATGGTGTGTGGGAAGGCATTCGTTTACACAATGGTCATCTAGCTTTTATCGAGCAACATATGCGCAGGCTGTATGATGGGGCCAAAGCGCTAGATATGGATATTGGACTAACGAAAGAGCAGTTAGTTGAGCGAATTAAAATCACTTGTGATGCTAATCAAATGTTTGATGGGGTACATATTCGGTTAATGGTGACCAGAGGGGTTAAAAGCACGCCTTATCAAGATCCTAGAGTGACGATTTCGGCAGCGACAATAGTGATTATTGCCGAACACAAATCAGCTATAGAACAAATAGACAATACAGGCGTGTCACTTTTTACTAGCCACGTAAGAAGAGGTTATCCTGATGTACAAGATCCCAAGCTTAATACTCACTCAAAATTAAATTGTATTCTTGCCTGTATTCAAGCAACCAAGGCGCATGCAGACGAAGCATTAATGCTTGACCCTCATGGTTTTGTGGCAACCTGTAATTCTACTCACTTTTTTATTGCGCGAGACGGTGAATTGTGGACCTCTTCTGGAGACTTTTGTTTAGATGGTATTACCAGACGAAACGTGATTAACCTGTGCAAAGCCAATGATATACCTGTATTCGAACGCAATTTCTCACTTGCTGATGTGTATGGGGCAGATGAGGCATTTATTACTGGTACTTTTGCAGGTTTGTCTGCTGTTGCGCAGATAGATGGGCGTGTCATAGGCACGGGAAACAAACCTATTTTAGCGCGACTTCAACAGTTGTATATTCAGCTGATTGAAACTGAAACCCAAGGGAGTTAATGATGACATTCAGGATGGCTATGTGGTCTGGTCCACGGAATATTTCTACAGCAATGATGCGTAGTTGGGAAAATCGTAGTGACACTGAGGTGGTTGATGAACCCTTTTACGCATTTTATCTAAATAAAACCCGCAGCCCCCATCCATGCATTGAAGAAGTGTTGCAAAGCCAAAGTACCGACTATGATCAAGTGGCTAGTCACTTGGCTCAAGAAGCATGTAATAGCAAGTTACAATATCAAAAACATATGACACACCATATGTTACCGGGAATAGATTTAAGCTGGGCCAAAGATCTAATACATTGCTTTTTGATCCGCGATCCCGCTCAGGTTATCAATTCTTATACCAACAGCCGTGGAGTTTGTTCAGCTGAGGATATAGGTATTAAAAGGCAGTTCGAGTTGTATCAAGATATCAGTGAAATATCAGGGCAAAACATCCCCATTATTGATTCTAACGATGTGCTCAAGGAGCCTGAAAGAGTGTTAAAATTGTTGTGTGACAAATTAGGTGTTTCATTTATGCCTGCAATGTTGAAGTGGCCTCAAGGATGTCGAAAAAGCGATGGTGTGTGGGCCAAACATTGGTATAAGAATGTCCATAACTCTAGTGGTTTTGCGCCTTATTCAGCTAAAAATATTCGACTGACTGATGAACAGCAATCAGTGGTTAACCAAGTTCAGCCTTTTTATCAGCAACTCTATAAGAAAAGAATTAGCGCTTAGAAATGGCCTCTATTGAGAAACTAAGAGGCCAATATTATTGTTAAATTAGCAATTGATATGGGGAGGTATCAAACCCAAATAGGTGGCAGGAATGCCTCATCAATTTTCAACAGGCGGTGCAATCTACTTCAGCCCAGTGATCGCTTATTCTTTACCTTTGTAACGGCGTTCAACTTTCACCAACAATGCTGGATTTTCAATTTCTAAAACAACTATTTGGTGTAATATAATTTTTCCTTTCACATCAGATGACTGATCAATTGTTAAAGTCGGTGGATTATTTTCAAGTTTTTTATGACTAAACCAACGGCCATCACCTTGTGATTCAAATTCGATATCACCTTCGACGACCGAACCTTGTGATAAGGTTACACTACCGTTCTTGGTTCTAACATCATCGCTGATAACGGTTTTTGTTAATTTAATGTCTCCATTTGCGGTGGCAACATCCCCATCAATTTTTGAATTTTTGCCAAAACTAATATTGCCATTGACTGTACTCACATCACCTTTTACTGATAAGTAACTTTGAGTCTGAATGTCTCCATTGACAGTTGATAAATCGTGAACTGTGACGTTATTACTTATTTCAATATTGCCATTTACAGCATTAACATCACGGGCCCTAGCATTATCTTGTATGGTGACATTTCCGTTGACTGACGAAAGATCACCAACCTGTTCATTTTCGGAAATATCTACCCCACCAAATACACTACTATAGTCCCTTTGATCACTACTATCGCTGTCGTTATTATTTTGACCCCCAACATGAATGATACAGCCTGATGTGCTCAAGGTTAATGCGGTTATTAATGCCGCAGTTGTTAATTTAGAAAATGTCATAGATGCCCTTAGTGCGTAATGAGATCATTGATCTGGTTTTTGTGTGTGTGGCGACATAAAGCAGAACATGTGCCAAATATGTAAGCATATGATAATTATAATTATGTTCATTTTTCTTAGTGGTTAGTCTGAAGTAAAAATGCAAAATATTAGTTAAAATAGCACATTATTGGTTAATTACCTTACCTCTACACAGTCTGTAAGTAAATTCACAGATGGCTCATATAAGACAAAGTGACTTGAAATTTTGTCTTATATGAGCCATCTTGCTGGCTTTGTTAGGATCCTATTTATTAGATTTTCGAGATATTTAAATGCTTACAACAGAACAAATAAAATCTTATCAACAAAACGGGTATTTAGTGCTTGAACAGTGTTTTTCTGCAGAACATATGAAGATGCTAAAAAATTCAGCGAATGAAATAGTGGCTAACTTTGACCCTAACTCTACCCGAGCGGTATTTTCTACTGAAGATCATAGTAAAACTCGCGATGATTATTTTTTATCCTCTGGCGATAAAGTTCGATGTTTTTTTGAAGAAGATGCGTTTGATGAAAAAGGTGCTCTCAAGCAAGACAAGGCATTGAGCATCAATAAAATTGGCCATGCTCTGCATCAATTGGTTCCACAATTTAAAGACTTTAGTCATAGCGATAAAATAAGAGATATTGCGTTAGATTTAGGTTTAGCTCGCCCTCAAATTCACCAATCTATGTATATTTTCAAACAACCCAAAATTGGTGGTGTTATTCGTTGGCATCAAGATGCCAGTTATTTTTTCACGTCACCTATTTCTGTTATCACATTTTGGTTGGCGGTAGAAGATGCCACCCTGTTAAACGGTTG
Source organism: Paraglaciecola sp. (assembly GCA_034111145.1). Lineage (GTDB taxonomy): Bacteria > Pseudomonadota > Gammaproteobacteria > Enterobacterales > Alteromonadaceae > Paraglaciecola. The sequence continues at coordinate 65,810 of JAWUXU010000094.1, read as the reverse complement.
TTTGCAAGTGCAATCTGGTGGATCGGCTTTACCATCAGATAACCCACTAGATAACCCACTAGATAACCCACTAGATAACCCACTAAGAGAACAGTTTTTGCGTTATCCTGATGACAGCACCGAGCTAAGAACCTTAAATGATATGCCGTGGCCTGATGATGACAGTGCTAAACCCTTAGAAGTTAAGAAAGGTACATTAGTGGTTTTCAATGGACTTTTACCCCATTTTAGTGCGCCTAATTTATCTGACAAGTCGCGACATGCTTTTACCTTGCATATGACCTGCGCCAATACGCAATACGCTGATGAGAATTGGCTACAAGCTGAACCAAGTGCCCTGTAATTATCGTTAATTATTCTAGTATTTAGTATTTAGTGCTTATTGTTTAAGGTCTAAATATATGTCAAGAAGTGAGAAAAAATCCGTGTTTCAACTAAAAAAATTTAGCCTCAAAGGTGAAGTGTCTGAACAAGAATGGCAAGCTAGGGTTGACTTGGCTGCATGTTATCGGCTGGTGGCAGACCATGTCTGGGGAGATTTAATATATACCCATTTATCCGCAAGGTTGCCGAATACAGAACACTATTTGGTGAATGCTTTTGGCTTAACCTTTGACGAAGTAACTGCTTCTAATTTAGTCAAAGTCGATTTACAAGGCAATGTATTAGATGGTTCACCTTATCAAATTAACCCCGCAGGTTTTACAATCCACAGTGCCATCCATGAAGTGCGTCATGATGCCAATTGTGTCATACATTTACATACCAAAGCGACAATTGCTGTGTCGACTGTGCAAGGTGGATTAAAACCTTGGAGCCAATATGCGATGTTTTCGTTATCCTCATTAAGCTACCATGGATATGAAGGGTTAGCAGTGGATGAGCATGAAAAAATTCGTTTACAACAAGACCTTGGACAGACCAATCATATGTTACTGCATAATCATGGTGGTCTCACCTTGGGTGCCACTGTAGGCGATGCTTTTATGCGTTTTTACGACTTGCAGAGAGCCTGTGAAATTCAAATGGAATTGCTGCAAAGTGGCCAACCGGTTATCGAGATCCCACAACATATCGTTGATGGTATTTATGCACAGGCAAACATTGTGCATGGCGGCGAAACAGGTGGTCAAAAAGCTTGGCCTGCCATGCTTAGACGCGTCTACAAACTTGACCCTTCATTTTGCGAATAGTCCATAATTTACGTTTGAATAAATATCTAAAGAATTTAAAAATAGGAAAAAACACATGAAAATTAACCGTGTTGAAATTTTTGACATCGATTGTCCTAAACGCGCTGGATGGAATCCAGTTTTTGTACGTATTCATACCGATGAAGGTATTTCAGGTGTGGGTGAAGCGGGTTTAGCTTATGACTTAGGTCACAGCGCTGCCGCACATATGATTAAAGAGATTGCAGAAGCTATGTTGATTGGCTGGGATCCCTTTCAAACTGAAGCGTTATGGAGCCGCATGTTACGCGAAAGCTTTTGGGGCTTAGGCGGGGGACCTATTATATATGCTGCGATGAGCGCCATAGATACTGCACTATGGGACATTCGAGGCAAAGCTTTAGGTGTGCCTGTTTATCAACTGCTTGGCGGTAAAACTAACGGAAAACTTAGAACCTACGCCAGCCAACTACAATTTGACTGGGACAAAGAAGTCACCAGATTGAACGATCCTATCGATTACGGCAAGGCGGCAGAAAAAGCAGTAGCAGAGGGTTATGACGCAGTAAAAGTCGACCCTATCGTTTACGACAAAGATGGCGTGAGTCACTTTGACCGAACTAAACTATTTACGCAACCAGAGTTACGTTTATTTAAAGCCAGGCTTCAGGCTATTCGTGATGCAGTGGGTGACGACGTAGACATTATTTTTGAGTGTCATAGTTTACCGGGTGTTTCTACGGCCATACAATTAGGTGAAATGGCAGAAGACATCGGCTGTTTGTTTTACGAAGAACCTGTTAATTATTTGAACTCCAAGCTTCATGATAAAGTGGCTAAACGTGTTAATGTTCCGATTGCGGGTGGCGAGCGTTTATATAATCGTTGGGGAGTGCGTCCTTATTTAGAAGACCAGTCTCTAGACGTACTGCAACCTGATATTGGTTTATGTGGTGGATTCACCGAAGCGAAAAAAGTCTGTGATTATGCAGATGTATACGATGTGCGTATTCAAGCCCATGTTTGTGGTGGTCCTGTAGCCACCGCTGCTAGTTTACATCTAGAAACGGCTATCCCTAACTTCTTAATCCATGAACATCACACTTATGCAATTAAAGATTGGAATCGGGAGTTATGTATTCAAGATCCACAACCTGTTAATGGTTTTTTTGAAGTAACAGAAGTGCCTGGAATTGGTATCGAATTAAATGACAAAATTGTTTATCGCTCACCTAATATGGAAGTCAAGTAAGGTTGCCTATGAAACTACAGAATAAAGTGGCTATTGTGACGGGGGGGTCTAGAGGAATTGGTGCTGCTATTGCTTGTGAGTTCGCTTCTCAGGGTGCAAAGGTTGTGGTGAATTATCTGAATAACCAAGAAAAAGCAGATGCCATTGTTGCTGATATTATTGAACAAGGTGGATTGGCAGCAGCTGTTCAGGCAGATGTTAGTCAGCTAAGTGGCATTGATCATTTGGTAGAACAAACATGTGTGGCATTTGGCAAAGTAGATATTTTAGTGAACAATGCCGGATGGGCGACACTTGAACGCCTGCAGGATATTACCCTTAATGACACCAAAAAGCAGTTTGAGCTAAACGTGTTTGGGCCAATATTTTTAACTCAAAAAGTCTCTGCCATCATGTCGAAGGGCAGTGTCATTATTAATATCAGTTCAATCGCCGCAAAGGGTGGAGCAGGAGGCAGCATTTATTGTGCAACGAAAGCCGCCATTAATACCTTAACCAAGTGTTATGCCGCAGAGTTGGGTGAAAAAGGGATCCGGGTCAATGCTATTGCTCCTGGTGCCGTCGAAACTGATTTGTATATTGAAGCAGGTTTATTCAAACGAGAGGCCGAGATCATTGGGCAAACCCCATTAAAAAGACTGGGACAACCTCATGATATTTCTAGCTTGGCTTTATTCTTGGCATCTGAAGATTCGTCTTGGATCACGGGTGAAGTGATTCAAATAAGTGGCGGTAGGTTTATGTCTTAATCGCTGTTAATCGCTCTTGTGCGAACAAGTTGCTAGGGCTCTATATTTAGGTCAAAAAAAACGGAGTTGATATTTCAACTCCGTTTTTGTTTCTAGAATACTTAGTCTTAGAATTTAAGCAGCGTTTGCTATCTCTTTTTCGTTAACTAGTTCAAGATTGTTATCTAACAAGTCCATATCAAATGTAAATTCATCAACACGGATAGCCAGCTTACGTTTGTCGTTATAATCAATAACTAGCGCGACGTCTTGTGCGGTTATCTCGCCTGCTTCTTGTAACTTACCAACAGCATGTTCGAAAGAAATAAACGGTACTACCGGGTTTTTACGCAAAGCTTTTTGAATTTTCTTAAGCTGAGGCAACACTGCATGCTTGGCTTTAAAAGCTTGTTCGTTAATATCGTTACCATCCCCAGGGATGACTTTAACAAGGTGGGTTAACTGCGCTTTGATGCTGGTATCTTGCATCGAAGCTTCAGATAAATCACGTTTTAAATCATCTGAAATGCCTTTGACAGCAGTGGTGTATGTATTCGTCAATACACGCATCAAACCGCGAACAGCTGTGTTTGGGAAATTCACAATGAATTCATTCAGCGCGGTTTCACCTTTGTTTAAACACCACTGAATAGCATATTCAAAGTAGGGCAATGCTTCTTGGCGACTCTCAACACGCTGCTCGTAAAAACGTACCACGGCCATAGCTGCATACATATAACTCATTACGTCTCCAAGTCGCGCAGATAACATCTCAGCTTTCTTCAAATCGCCCGCGAGGACAAGTAGTGATAAATCAGCCATCGGCGCTAATTTTGCAGACAGAGCATTCATACGTTTTTCGTATTTACGCACTTCTGGTAATGTTGACTGTGCTCCACGAGTGAAGGGCAGGTAACTCTTTGACAAACTACGGAAAGCATTTTTAACACTAAAAGCAACGGTTTTGCCTAATACCTTGTTGAACTTCGCATCGGCGCCTTGCTCATTACTATGAATTAGCTCAACCATTTCTTTAAGATGTGGATGACAACGCATAGTGCCTTGACCAAATATCATTAGACTACGTGTCAGGATATTTGCACCTTCGACAGTTATCGCGATAGGTAAAGCAACATAAGCGCTGGCTAAAGTATTTTGCGGTCCACGTTGAATTGCCTTACCAGCTTGAATATCCATAGCTGTGTTGACCACATCACGGCCCAATTCTGTCATATGGTATTTGGCTATAGCAGTGACAACACCCGGTATAAGACCCTGATTTAACCCTTCAGTAGTTAACACTCGCATGGCTTCGAGTACAAATGTTTTACCGGCTATATCAGCCATCTCTTCTTGAATGCCTTCGAAGCGACCAATAGGTACACCAAATTGTTCACGAACAAATGAATATTCAGCGGTAGACTTAAGCGCCGTTTGTGCTGAGGCTACACCCATCGCTGGAAGTGAAATACCTCTGCCAGCACCCAAACAAGCAACCAACATCTGCCAACCGCGGCCAATATTATTTTGTCCACCAATAATGAAATCCATTGGAATAAATACGTCTTGACCTCGGGTAGTACCGTTATAGAATTTGACACCCATTGGGTCGTGTCGGTTACCTAATTCAACACCAGGGTGTGATTTCGGAATAAGGGCACACGTAATACCTAATTCGACTTTATCACCGAGTAAGCCGTCAACATCGTAAACTTTAAAGGCTAAACCCAATACGGTCGCGATGGGTGCAAGCGTAATGTAACGTTTGTCCCAAGAAACTTTGAGGCCAGTTACTTCTTTACCTTCCCACATACCTTTGGTGACTATGCCTGCATCTGGAATAGCCCCGGCATCAGACCCCGCTTCTGGGCTGGTTAAGGCAAAGCATGGAATGTCGGTGCCCACAGCTAAACGTGGTAGGTAATGATTTTGCTGTTCAGGCGTACCGTAATGCATCAGTAACTCACCTGGACCTAATGAATTAGGTACCATAACGGTTACCGCTAACGCTCCACTTTTGGCCGCCAGAGTAGCTACTATAGTAGAGTTAGCATAAGGAGAAAACTCTAAGCCACCAAATCGTTTAGGTATAATTAATGCAAAGAATTTATTAACAGAAATAAAATCTAAAATTTTCTTTGGGATATGGTTTTCGCTCTGTAAAGCGAAATCATCGAGCATCGCCAATACTTGCTCTACTGGGCCGTCTAAGAAAGCTTGTTCCTCAGCGCTAAGCTTAGCAGTAGGTATGTTTCGCAGCGCGTGCATGTCAGGTTTACCCTGATAAATGGAGGCTTCTAACCAGACATCACCCGCTTCTAATGCTTCTTGTTCTGTAATTGAAATAGGGGGTAATACTTTTTTAAGACTTGTTCTAATACTCATAATTTACTCATCCGCTCATCTGACCAGTTGTATTTTATAATACTAGTTTCCACATAAAGATCAAAATTCTTTAGTCTATTGCTTGGAAGCTAGATATATAAACATACGTTTTATGAATAAAAGCTATATTTATCAATGATTTTTCATATTTATTAAAGAGCATAAAAGACGTTAATTTAAACCTAATATTGTATGGGTTTTTAGTGATCATGGTCTTAACTTGTGAGTAAAAAACAGCCAAATCATGCTGGATACTAACATTCAGTCATTGGTTTTGTGCCTTGTATGTTATTGTGTAATTACCAATTTCAGCAGGTAATATTGATTTATTTTGAAGGTGAATACATTGAATCTAAGTGGTGGGGGAAATAAGTGAATAATACTTGGTTAGACTTTTCAGTGAATCGCCCTAAGACGGTCATCATCATTGGATTTATGCTCATCATTGCAACTGCTTTGGGTGCTAAAAACTTGTATTTTCGCGGCGATTACAAAGTTTTTTTCGAAGATTCAAATCCCCAAAGAATAGCATTTGAGGAGATGCAAAGGACCTTTAGTAAGAATGACGGCGCTAATATTATTATTGCGCCCAAATCAGGCAACGTTTTTACTTTGCAAACATTGTCTTTGGTACATGAAATGACTAAAGATGCTGAACAAACGCCTTTATCGATACGCATTGATTCCTTAACTAATTTCCAACATACCTGGGCTGAAGAGGATGACATGATTGTTGAAGATCTTGTCTACGAGTTGGCCGACCTCAATCAGCAAAAATTTGAATATATTCGCACAGTAGCTTTCAATGAGCCTAACCTGGTCAACAGAATTATCTCACCCGAGGGTGATGTTACCGTTATAAATATTTCTGTTAACTTACCCGATGGAGACCAAACTGCTGAAGTAGATATGATCACAAAATCGGTCCTTGCTTTAACTGAAAAATATAAAGCAAAATATCCAGAACATGATTTTTATCATACTGGGGTAGTTCTAATGAACTATTCCTTCGTTTCATTTGCTAAGCGAGACTTCACCACTATTGTACCCCTTATGTTTTTAACCATCATCATCATCATGTGGTTACTGTTAAAAACTGCTGTAGGAACATTTTCGACTGTTTTGGTTGTTGCTTCTAGTATCGCTGCAACTATGGGAGTAGCAGGTTGGTTTGGCATGTTTATGAGTACTGCAACAGTCAATGTGCCGACTATGGTGATGACACTCGCTGTCGCTGATTGTATACATGTAATATCAACTATGCTTTATGGAATGCGCCAAGGTAAAGATAAAAAGCAAGCTTTGGTATACAGTCTTTCACTTAATAAGAAGCCTGTTCTTATTACCAGTGCCACCACCAGCGTGGGTTTTTTAACTCTTAATTTTGCCGCAGTGCCTATTTTAGCCGACTTGGGAAATTTGACAGCGTTAGGCGTCATTTTCGCCTGTATTTTTTCGCTGACAATTTTACCTGCACTGATAATGGTTTTACCGATTAAACCATTACCAAAACAAACAGCTAGTCATAAGTTGGGATACACAGAAAAGTTTGGCGATTGGGTCATTACGCACCACAAGAGTATTTTACCTTTTACCCTAGTGGTCGCTATTATAGGGATTGGGTTCTCTTTCAAAAATCAGTTAAATGATGTGCCTACTGCTTACTTTGATAAGAGTACTGAGTTTAGGCAATCTACAGATTTTCAACAACAGCATCTAAGTGGCATGATAAATTTGGATTTTTCGATTTTCACAAAAGAAGATTCAGGTATTAATAAACCACAAACCCTGCAAAAAATTGAAGCGTTTAGTCAGTGGCTCAGAATACAACCTGAAATCGGCCATGTTTTTACCATTACCGATACCTTTAAACGTTTGAGTAAAAACATGCACGGTGATGATCCTAACTATTATGTATTGCCAGACGACAGAGAGCTAGCTGCTCAGTATCTGCTTCTATATGAAATGTCACTGCCCTATGGATTGGATTTAACCAACCAACTGGACATGAACAAGTCCGCTACCCGTGTGACGGCTATGCTAAAAAAAACGGGTAGTAAAGAACTCAGCGCACTTGAAATTAAGGCGCAAGAATGGTTTTCAACTAACGCATCCCATTTAAAACTCACCGCAGCTAGCCCGGGATTAATGTTTGCGTATATAGGTGAAACTAATATGACTAGTATGCTCAAGGGAAATATAGTTGCACTTATACTAATATCCGGCCTTTTGGTATTTGCACTGAAGTCCTTTAAAATTGGGATGATAAGCCTTTTACCTAATTTATTACCAGCTGCTATCGGTTTTGGTATCTGGGGGATGTATTCTGGGAACGTTAATCTTGGATTATCCATTGTTCTTAGCATGACATTGGGTATTGTTGTGGATGATACAGTGCATTTTCTTAGCAAATATCGACATGCTAGGGTTAATGGTAATGACGCTGAAGAAAGTGTGCGTTATGCATTTGCAAGTGTCGGTCGAGCATTATGGATAACCACTTTAGTATTGGCATCTGGATTTTCGATACTGATGCTATCACCTTTCGCTTTAAATTCAGATATGGGCATGTTAACCAGTATTATTTTAGTGGTTGCCTTAGCAGTCGATTTCTTGTTTTTACCCTCATTTTTAATTGCCCTAGACAGAAAAAATATTAAGCAGGAGTTTGCCAATGAATAGATATCTTCTTTTATCAGTGACAAAAGTAATCTTGGTTTTTACACTGGTCACATATTCTTTAGATCGTTACGCACAATCAGCACAATCAGCACAATCAGCACAAGAAAAAGGCCTGGTTATCGCCAAAGAACGTAAGCTCAGAGATACGGGCTGGGGCGATAGTACCGGCGATATGAGTATGATTTTACGTAATGCACAAGGTGATGAAGTTGAGCGTAAAATGCGTTTAAAATCTTTGGAATTAGTTGATCAAGGAGACAAAGGATTAACTATTTTTGATCAACCTTTAGATGTAAAAGGCACCGCTTTTTTGAATTTTTCTCATGCAACTGAGGCGGATGATCAATGGATGTTTTTACCTAGGTTAAGTAAAGTAAAAAGAATACGTTCTCGAAATAAGTCTGGCCCCTTTATGGGGAGTGAGTTTGCATTCGAAGATATGACTTCGTTCGAAATTGAAAAATTTACATTTAAATATTTACGCGATGAAGCCTTTGAAGGGCAAGCCAGTTTTGTGCTTGAACAAATACCTACTGATGAAAATTCAGGTTATTCAAAACAAATTATTTGGGTTGATAAAAAATACTACCGAGTATTAAAAGTTGAGTTTTATGATCGTAAGGGTAGTTTGCTTAAAGAATTAGTTAATTACGAATTTACTTTGTATCTAGGCAAGTATTGGCGTCCTAAGCGTATTGAGATGTTTAACGAGCAAAATGGTAAAAGTACCGAGCTTGTAACCCATAAATTAACTTTTAACACAGGATTAGCTGACAGTGACTTTAATAAAGGGACATTGAAGAATGTTCGATAAAATAGACTATGATAATGAATTCTTTGTTCGGCTTTAAAGGATCCACGTTGAAGACACTGATCTTACTTGTAGTATTTCTACCAATATATGTGTTTGCGGAAATTGAATACAGCGGCAGCGCAGCTATTGAACAACGTTATTTTGTCCAAGATGCGCTTTATTCTGAGCAGGAGAGAGCGAATATGTCGGTATATTTTGCTCCAGAATTTTATACTTCATTCAATGGGGGGAATGACAGCATTTTATTCAAAGGTTTTTACCGTTTTGACCAACAAGATGAAGAACGCACCCATGGTGATATCCGAGAGTTCAAGTGGACCCATAGTGGTGAAGAATGGGACGTTCAGACAGGTATAGGTAAAGTCTTCTGGGGGCAAACTGAGTCATTGCATTTAGTTGACATCATCAATCAAACTGATGGTGTTGAAGCTATTGATGGCGAAGATAAATTAGGTCAGCCAATGGTCGCTTTTTCTCTATTCAAAGATTGGGGAAATACCACAGTGTATGTGTTGCCCTATTTTAGAGAGAGAACATTTTCAGGTGGTGACGGCCGTTTAAGGCCACCCCTTGCAGTGGATACCGACAACCCAATATACGAATCTGAAGATGAAGAAAAAAATGTTGACTGGGCAATAAGATGGCAACGCTCAATAGGAGATTGGGAAGTAGGATTATCTTATTTTGACGGCACTTCCCGACAGCCAGATTTTGTATTCGCCACTAACGAATTATTAGAGCCAAGTTTTCGTCCTTTTTATCCGCAAATACAACAAACCGGCATAGACGTTTTAGGCTTGGTGGGCGGCTGGACAATTAAGTTCGAAGGTATTCAACGTAAGGTCATGGAACAAGATTTCACTGCTTTTGTGGGGGGCTTTGAATATTCTTTTGTTGGCCTCTTTGATAGTATTTACGACATAAACTGGCTAATGGAATATCAATATGATGGTCGCGAAGATTTACCTAATGCCTTTGCGCAAAGTGAATTAAATGCCTTTGCACAAAATGATTTAATGGTCGGCAGTCGGTTTGTGTTTAACGATGTGGATGGTACAGAAGTATTATTGGGTTTTGTGCAAGATCTTGATTACTCTCATGTCAGAACAGGTTTTATCGAAGCGTCTAGTCGTATTAACGACAATTGGAAGTGGCGATTAGACGCTTGGATGTTTAGTAGCGACGAACCTTCTGAGTTTACCTATCTATTACGAAGAGACGATTATATTCAATTCAGCTTAGAGCATTACTTTTAAGCTATTTAGAGTCAGTATTATTACAATATAAGACGATGAGGTTCAGTGTTTTTTATGCATTCAAACATGAAATCATCAACTGCTAGCTCGTTTTTATCTTACAAGTAGTGCCCGCTGTATTCTGCTTGTTTCGTTAACATGCCTGATTAGGGCATGTTGATAGGGATTTTAATGTTAATCTCAGAAAGATTAGCAAACATAGCTAAGAAAAATTTTATTCTTATCCCTTAGCCATATAATTACCAAGCTGTTGTAAATGAATGTCTTCATTCACAAGGGCTTGATAAATTGTGGTTGTGGCCTTTAAACCATATTAGATTTTTTTCTGATGGGATAAATTATCTTTAACATCATGAATATTTCGAGAAGCCTGAAGTCAATGCCTCATGAGATAATAACTTATTACCCTTAACTGTAATATTTTAAGATCCCTGAGGTAGTGAATTGTCCCTATCTTGCATGAGGCCCTGCATATAGATCCCTCCTTTTATGCCATCCATAGCGGCATCGATATATTCGGCAATCTTTTCAACATCTGGAATAATGTCTCGGCAAGCCATGATGCCAAAATCTATGGAGTCACAATAACTTACTACTGTGATGTTTAAAGACTGCCCATCAATCAGTACAGATAACGGATAGGTCGCTTCCATTTTTGCTTGCCCAAAATACAAAGGCTGTCTGGGACCGGGTACATTGGATATGGTGACATTTGCTGCTGGCGGCAGCAAGTTGGTCATATTTAGCTGATTCGTTACAGCAACCAAACCTTGGGCAATCACTGCAAAACTAGTAGCTGCATCCGAGGACACCGCACCTATTTCTTGTTTTGCATCTTTAGTCGATGCACCAATTTTGGCTAAGCGAGCCATAGAGTCGGGCTCGTTTGTTGCTAAATCTGCAGCAACATAAGTGATTTGATTTCCCGTTCGATTAACTTGGCGCACAGAAACTGGGACTGAAGCTATCATTGATTTTTTGGGTAATGCATTTTTTTCTAGTAAGTATCTGCGCAATGCGCCAGAGCACAATGCTAAAACCATATCATTGACCGTTGCATTGGCCTGTTTTCCGATGGTTTTTACTTCCGATAACGACATTGATTTTATCGCAAAGCGACGAGTACCTGTAATGGGAACATTAAAAATCGACTTGGGTGCTGTAAAAGGAACGGGGGAAGTGTTTTTACTAATGCCAGTGGCTTTAAGACCCTGCTGCCAGAATATTTTTGACAGGTCTTGAACCATGTTGGCGCGGCCCTTCACTTGTGCAGTAAGCTGAGTGGTTTTCTCACCTAAACTGAGATTGTGTTGTGGGAGACTTGTTTGTTGCTTGTTTACACCTACCCAAGGCGCTCTGAGATCATCAGATGCAGATAAACCAAAACATGCTTCCATCAATTCAATGCCACCCATGCCATCAATAGCGGCATGGTGCATCTTCATGTAAAGTGCAAATTTATTGCCCTCTAAGCCTTCGATCAAATGAAATTCCCACAAAGGACGTTCCCGGTCTAACAAGCGACTGTGTAAGCGGGAGGCTAACTCCAATAAGTCTTCCATTTTTCCTGGTTTTGGTAAGGCAGAATGTCTTACATGGTAATGAATATCGAAGTGCTGATCCGTTATCCAACTAGGTAATTTGACGCTACTCACATTGCTTAATTTCTGATTAAAAGGTGGCCCTGCAGGCTGTACTTCCAATTTATCTAACAAATCCCGAGCGAAATTCCCTTTATAATTTTTAGGTATCTGAAAAATAGCCAGACTGGCGACATTGACAGGTGTGGTTTGCTTTTCTAAAGCTAAAAAAGCTAAATCAAGTGCACTTAGTTTATTTGACACAGTAAATTATCCAAAAAATATCCTTGAACTAGACTATACATCGAGTTTACTTGTAACAGGCTTTTATTTTTTGTTATCTATTTGATATTACTCAGTGATTTATCATCAGAGATAATTTAGATTGCTATAATTATAAAATTTGAGCTTTACAATTTACATTCTACAAGTAGAAAATAAATAAAATGATCCAGTTTAAATCATTAAATCACACGATTTCAGGTGCTTGTTAAAGGGGCTATAAACCGAATATTGTTAGGTGATTTCTAGGGGGGATTTTAATCGTTTACTGCCACCATGGTTGCTATTTTCTTCTCAAATATTGTTATCAAACCAAACCAAACCGAACAGCATAGATATATGCTGTTCGGTCATAATTACAGATGCCGTAATTATGACTATTGAGAAGATTGCTACTGCTGAGCAAGATACTTAGCATGGAATCGTAGATGTTCTTCAATAAAACTGGCAATGAAAAAATAGCTATGATCGTATCCCGTGTGATAACGAAAGTCGGCTTTATAACCTATCTCTAATGCTATTGTTTCTAAGGGTTTGGTGAGTTTCTGAGTATGATAAAAATTATCGTCTAAGCCTTGGTCTACTAACATCGGTATATGCAGAAACTTTCCCTGCTGACGCATCAACGCACAGCTATCGTAAGCCTCCCAGTCTTTCTGGTTATCGCCTAAATAATGCTTAAACGCTTTTTGGCCCCATTGGCAATCTGCAGGATTAACAATAGGCGCGAAAGCCGATACCGAACAATATTGCTTCATATTGGACAAAGCAATAATTAACGCACCATGTCCACCCATTGAATGTCCGGCTATTGCCGATTTAGCTTTTATCCTAAACTCTTTATTAATCAGAGCCGGCAACTCTTCAACAATGTAGTCGTACATTTGATAATGCTCATGCCAGGGCTCCTGTGTGGCATTAAGGTAAAATCCGGCACCAAGGCCTAAATCGTAAGCTGCGTCTGCTGCATCTGTTACATGATCGCCTCTAGGGCTGGTGTCAGGCATAATGAGCATGATACCCAGTTCAGCAGCGATCCTTTGTGCCCCAGCTTTTACAGAAAAGTTTTCGTCATTACAGGTTAGCCCACTCAACCAATACAGCGTCGAAAGCCTTTCGCTTGTATCGGCAATCTCTGGAATAAATACACTGAACTGCATGTCGCACTTAAGTAAAGCTGACTTGTGACTATAGCGCTTTTGCCAACCCCCAAAACACTTATTGGCACTAAGTTCAGCTAACCCGCTTGCGCTTTCAGTTGTGTGTTCATCTAACATTAGAAATGCACCACTGTACGAATAGATTTACCTTCATGCATCAAGTCAAAAGCAGTATTGATATCTTCTAAAGGCATGGTGTGAGTAATAAATGTGTCTAGCTCAAATTCACCGTCCATATATCGTTGAACATAACCGGGTAATTGGCTGCGGCCCTTTACCCCTCCAAAAGCAGTGCCACGCCAGACTCTGCCGGTAACTAATTGGAATGGGCGAGTGGAGATCTCTTGTCCTGAGCCTGCCACACCAATAATAATAGATTCGCCCCAACCTTTATGACAACACTCTAATGCTGAACGCATCACGTTAACGTTACCGATACATTCAAAGGAATAATCGACACCACCCTGTGTCATATCGACTATGACTTCTTGAATAGGTTTATCGTAGTCTTTAGGATTGATTACATCAGTTGCACCTAATTGTTTAGCGATTTCGAACTTGTCTTCATTGATATCGATAGCAATAATGCGTCCTGCATTGGCCATTTTGGCACCTATTAACACTGAAAGCCCAATTCCGCCTAAACCAAATACTGCCACTGTGTCGCCTGCTTGCACTTTGGCTGCATTAGTTACAGCCCCCATGCCTGTTGTGACACCACATCCTAACAAACACACTTTCTCTAATGGTGCATCTTTAGGAATTTTTGCTAAAGCAATTTCAGGTATTACTGTATGTTCAGCAAAAGTAGAAGTGCCCATATAATGATAAATTGGCTGACCCTTAATGGAAAAACGACTGGTGCCGTCGGGCATCACTCCTTTTCCTTGTGTGCTACGGATTGCCTGACACAAATTAGTTTTACCTGACAGGCAGTACTTACACTCTCCACATTCAGGAGTATACAAAGGTATAACATGATCACCTACTTTAACCAGTGTCACGCCTTCGCCAATCGCTTCGACAATGCCTGCGCCTTCATGGCCCAAAATAGCGGGAAATAAACCCTCTGGATCATCACCAGATAATGTATAAGCATCAGTATGACAAACACCGGTAGCTACTATTCTGACTAACACTTCACCTTTTTGTGGTGGTGCTAAGTCAACCTCTTCAATTTTTAGTGGTTCGCCTGCAGCCCAAGCAACAGCAGCGCGAGTTTTGATACTTTTCATTATTGGTCCTTTTTTTATTCATTCTAACGCCCAGATTTGGACTGCTAAGGCTAAAAACAATACCCGAGCAAGCGGATGCTGTCGGCTTTCCAGATCACATTACTGATCTCATAACCTTTCGCACAAAGCTTTTCTTTTAATAGTCTTCCTTTTAAGGCTTGTGCCGCTCGGTCTTCCAATTCAAGTTTTGTTTGATTGTTGGCTTGCATGGCCAATCTGTAAGGTGTCTTGTTCGAGAAACGTTCGTCAGTTTTAGCCCGCATTATTTCTGTACGACCATCACGTAATAATGATTCCTTAGACGTATTTTGCCACGAAATACCATAAACGAATTCGGTTTGCCCTTCGTCTGTTAATCGGGAGTCAAATTTCTCATCTGTCATGATAGGTGGGGTGTTACTAGCACATGCGCTGACTAACAAGTTAATGGTTAATATTTTAAAAAAAACGTGTTTGAACAAAAGACACTCCAGATTTGTATTTGCTGAGATTTAGGCATGCAATGGCTAATACTAAACAGGGTCAAAGAGGATCGCAATTTGTCATGGGTAATTAATGGAAAAATCTATCAATCAATCAGCTTTATCTTGATGTATTTGAAATTACGGCTATTCATACAATCTTATTGAGATATAAGTTAACATATTATTGCAGCTGGGTATGAATGTAGTATTGTATGAATAACAGTTGGTAGGAAGAGATGTTAGTGTGTCAAAAAAGCAGATTGGTGTACTGGTGCTAAGTTGCATGTTTAGTTTGCAAACTTTAGCTGCAAGTAATATTTATACCGTGTTTTCAGTCGGTTACTCAGATGTTGATTTCATCCAAAATTCTAATGAAGGTTTTGGTTATAAAATGGCTCTTGGCTATCAGTTTGACCCTCAGTGGTACGTTGAAATGGGTTACCAACAATTGATACATGACGATCTATATTTGAATAAATTACCAACCCCTACAGATATCACTAATAATAAAAATGTTCAGCAAGGTGATGCTTTGTTTTTGTCTTTCCTTGGCAAAGCATCTAGTTCAGTAGGTGAGTTATTTTATCGAATAGGCATGCTGAAAACAGATATCCGAGGCCAACAAGTTTTTGCCGGTGTGAGAGAATGCGAGTCCGGTCAAGCCAATGTTTTGGCTATCGCTGATTTTGGTGCTGCCACTATGTGTGATTATGACGAAGGCGGTGTTGCAGGGGTCATTGGTTTTGGTTTTGATTATTTTATTGGAACCCAGACTATGGTGCGCGCTGAAATTGAATATATTAAAGGACAGAATAACTTAACAGTAACCACTACTTCTGTAGGTTTGCGATATAATTTTTAAGCTGGTTACAGCATGATGTGAGCTAAGTTTCAAAACAGAAAATCGAACCACAGAGGAAAAGAAGAAAGCACAGAAAATTCTTTTATGTTTAAAAATCTATGCCTCTGTGTAAACGAACAGCTGTCTTGTGTGCGGGTAATCCGAACCTTACTTCAGCACTCATTGTAATCGCTGTTAAACATTTTTTAAGGACATTTTGTAGTTTAAAAAGGGACTTGATACTTTTTCATGGTATTCATTTCATGTATTGCACACCTTTTGCCCGAACTACCTATATTAACTGCGACCATCACAACCAAAATGTATGTCATCATAATTTTGCTTAAGGGTATTTTTGGGCCAAGTAGTGATGTTAATCTTATGTTAACGTTTACATTTTTTTTTATTAATAGTTATTGGATGTTGCAAAGGTTGATTTTATCTTGTTTTGACCCTAATAGTTTTAAGTATCAAGTTGGAAATTAATATTAATTGAGGAACGGTGGAAAGAAAAAAAGCACCTTATTTGTAAGATACTTTTTAGACGTTAATATTCAGAGCTGTTTGAGATTATTAGACGAGGGCAGGGTAAAGTTAATTTAATACTTTAACTATACTTTAACTATACTTTAACTATTCTTTAACCACCTTTAGCTAAAATCACGAATAGCATTTTTAAAGCGGCGAACACCTAAACCAAGTAGACCTAGACCTATTATAGCCAGTGATGATGGTTCAGGCACCAATTCGACATTTGCTACTCTAAATGAACCACGTCGGCCCTCAACTCTAAAACTGTTAAATGCTGCGTAACTTGAAGTAAACATATTATTAGGACGGTTGGCACCAAAACCAGTGTTTTCACTGTTCATAGTTATTCTAGCTCTGTCATTATTTGACCAATTACCGAATGTAATATTAATATTACCGTAAAATAGTTCACTGAAAGAGAAAACCAAATACTCGCCACGATTACGATTACGATTACGATTACGGCCAATTCCATTATTACCAGGGTTAGTGTTAACACCAAGACCGCGGTTACTTCTATTAATTATCCCATCAGAATTATTTGGATTATAAGCGCTAACAGTTAACACAATGCCATTAACCTCATAATCTACAGTGTGATTACCGTCATTCTTGTTATCTTGAAAATTAAAAATTAAACTAGCAGATGAATTTAGTGACAAACATAATGCTGTGACAGCCAATATTGTTTTAATTATGCTACGTGCTTTCATTTTAGTTCCTCTCAATATACTTTTACACGTCGCCCAAAATTAGGCTTATGTATTCAGATAGTACTACTTGGTTAGCAATATTTAGACCAGAATATTATGTAGTTGATTTTTATGAAATTAAAATTTTCTAGTTAATAGATGATTGATTTTTTGTAAAAATATCAGACATATTTGTTTAAACGCCACTTTAAAAAACAGACTTGGGATCGGGGCTTGCGTAGTCATGTCAGCTGAAACTCATGTATTTCTCCTTGTATCTCTCTGATCTGCCCAAATTCAGGTTCAAAAAACCTTATGATATGCTTTACATCTTTGTCTAAGGGAAGTGCTCCTTGTGGAGCAGCCATTGCGCGGTAACTCAAACTAGGTAATTAGAGAATAATTATGTCCGAGTTTTTGACTTGAAATTTTACTAATTTGTGGTGTTTTTGGAGGTGTTTTTTAAAAGTTTAGTAGACTTATTCCAGAATATTTTGTGAAAGTGCTTCACCATTGTGTCTAGGGTATTGAGAGCTAGTTAATATCACACTGATTGCTCTGAAAACTGCTCGCAATTTTCGTAGATCTTAAATAGGTGTATTTTAAATAAGTATTGCGGAGCACAAAGAAAAAAAAGCATTCGCAATTGAGCCTCAGAGCTGAATGACTGTTAAATGAGCAGTCATCACTGAATATGCATATCGGCATACCCAGATTCAATTTAGAAGAGCACCCCTTTTATTTGCATACTGGTAAAGAGGTGCACTATCTGCATCCGATTATTGGACTGTTTTTGATAACTTGCAATTTATTATGCAGGTATAAGAATGGTTACATTTCGTAATATGCATCCACTAAAGCACCTACTTTGACTTCACTTACGATGTCATGGCTGTTAAGAAGGGCTTCAATTGTGGCTCTGTCTTCTTCTGTAGCACTGCCATAACGTTCTGCTGATGTTGCACACCCTTCGAATAACTCACTATGATTATCAAGACTAATAAATAGCTCTTTAGTGTTGACTAGTTCTTCAAGGCTATTAAAAAAAAGTTTATATTGTTCTTCTGATGCGTCGTTTAACTTAAAATTAAACTCGAAACCTAAGATAGCCCACTCACCCAAATACATTTTTTTTTGTTGACGTCTGTTTCTGCTTGGTTGTTCTGACATTATATTACCCATAAAAGTTAAAAAAATTAAACCATCACTTATTTTGAGGACCCGTTCATCAATACGAAGTGACTTTCGGGGGCATACTACCAGCTTTTGTAAACTCGTATAGAAAGTAAGTTATTACAGGAAGGATTTTTAGCAATAATTTCAGATTTGATTTTCCTAAAGAATGTTAGATGGCCATATTAATATCGATGCTGTCTTATAGAGGAGTTTAGTTGTCAAAAAAGTCACTTTTTTTTCGTAAAATACCAAGGTTATTAATTCTTTTGCCTCAAGCTGAACATAGATTGCTGATTTATGGGTTAAACAAAACTCTTTATCTAACCACTTCAGATTGATCGGTAAAACCAAGTAATGAAAGAACTAATATATTAGTTGTCATCTAGCTTCAAAATGCATCTTGAGGAATTTTGATAAGAGGTAAGGCAGAAATTGGCAGTTGCGAAGCGACATCACATAAACTGACTAAGCAGATTTGGCAGGGTCATCAGTATTAATGGTGAGTTTGTCTGTTGCACTTACCTTTTTTGATTCATTCGGTCTTTTAGATCTGCAAATGGATTGTAAGTACTGGTTTTGATTTCAGTATCCTCAGTACTACCGTAGCGCACTAAATTTTCAAATTTAGAATGCTCCTCATCATGGCAATACAAACATAGCAATTCCCAATTACTGCCATCGCTGGGGTTATTGCCATGGTTATGATCAACGTGGTGTACCGTTAACTCTGAAAGGTTTTTGTGGATAAATTCACGGCGACAACGGCCACAGATCCAAGGGTATATCTTAAGTGCTTGTTCACGATAACCCGATGCACGCTTGGCTATGTATTCTTGCTGCTCGGCGAATACTTGTTCGTAACTGCTTGAGCCCGTTTTCTGATTAGACATATATTTTTTACTTAGAATCGCCTATCTACAATTAGTAACCCTACAGTAACAGCATTAAATCAAAAACGTTAGCTGCTCTGAAAGTCATTCTATAATTTCTATTAAAGTAGTTGTTTCCACAAGGGTCTAAATAACCAAAGAAACAAGAATAGCATAGACTGTGGGTGTTTCTTTTTACTCCAAAGAAAAGTGAACTGACCTCTTAAAAAATTACTCCCTAAAAATCGGTTAGCAAGCTCTATAGACTCTTGTGCATTAACCGCTCGCAGTTCTGATAATTCACTGCCCGCTAAAATTTTGCGGTTGCAACCATCAGAAACCCATTTTTCGGCTACTGCTTGGGCTTCAGCTTGTAGCTGATTTTTTGGCGCTACCCATTGCACCAAACCGGCAGCGAGGGCTTCTTCTGCACTTGGCTTCCAGCCTTCACTTCCGAGCATACGCTGAGCATTCTTTTCTCCCATCAGTGTGGCAAACTGAATACTAGAACAACCTTCTGGTGTGATACCTAAAGCCGCAAAAGGAGTCGAAAACGTTGCAGTATCGGCAGCAATAATTCCGTCGCACAAGGTTGCTGAAGTCACACTTGCACCAATAGCTGGACCATTGATTGCGACTAAAATAGGTTTGCTAAATGACAAAAAATTATCAAACAATTTTTCATTATGTTCAACAATCAATTTATGTAGTTTTTTGGGTGCCATTAATTTTAAGGTGCCACCCAAATTAACCCCCGCGGAATAGTAATCTCCCGCACCGGTGAAAATTACTGCTTTGGTTTGTGGGTCTTTACCGGCTTTTTCAAACGCCATCGCAAAGGCCTCCATCATTTCAGTTGTCCAGCCATTTAACTTCTTTGGCTTATTCATCATGATAGTCAGCACACCTACTTTTAATGAGCTTTGTATATAAGATGCAGCGTTTTCACAAAGGTTTAAGTCATTCAAAAAAAATGCTCCAAGCAGTCTGGTCTGACCATTATTGCCGAATTTTACAGATATAACTAGGACCTTGTTAAATGCGTTCTTTCCTCAGCTCGGAGGAATTTTTTTGTGCTGCGTTAAATTATCAGCAAAAGTGTGTTGGTTCACTCAGGCGGGACTTAGATAATGACTCAGATAGAAATGCAAAATGCCTGACTGAAACTTGATTACTCTGAGCGCTGGATCATGGATGCATTGTTAGAGCAATTTTAAGTCAATTCTAGTTCGTGTTTAGAAAATTTGTACCAGTGTTTCGCATTACTGAAGGAGATTTGTTCAAAAGACTGAGCGCTTAATTCAGGCATTTCTACGTAGTTGTTCCACAAGTCTGCGTAAGACCTTGTGAACAAACACAGTGGGAAGTTACTGGCTAACATGACTCTTGCATCGCCTAATATTGCTAAGCAGTCTTGTATTACCGTGGAAGCTTGTTGAGGTTGCCAAGCTCTATTCGACATTTCCCAGCCTGATAATTTAATCGCGATGTTTTCGCACTGAGTCAGTTTTTGCAGATTTATTTTCCACTTTTTCTGTCTGCTTAAATCGTTGCCATCTGGTGGACACCCTGCATGATTGATGATGACTCGCACTGCTTTATGTTTGTTTGCCAAGACAACCAATTGCTCGATAGCTGGAGTATCTGTTAGTGATAACTGTGCATCAAAACTGCATTCATATTCTGATAGCAGCGCAAAATTTCGATGTGTTAATTTAGAACTAAGGACTTGTTCTGCTCGCTCATCGAGAATATACCGAATACCTACCACTGATTTACGTTGTTTCAACTGGTCGATATGTTCAGTGAAAGTTGTGGCGGTGATATCGGCAAAAGCCACACTTTTAAAGGGTAAGGTGCAATGTTGTTGTAACCAATCTATTTCTCTCCATGGTTGCTGATTATCAAAGCCTGCTTCAATGTGCACAAATCCGGATAGTTGATTAGGGGGCTGAAGCGATATATCGACCTCTGCAAAACTCTTGTTTATTAGCTGTTTGTCTGGCCAAAAAGGTGGGTTTTGAGGTTTTAGCCAAGTGTAGTCGCCTTCGTGCACATTAAATAAGTGCAGATGAGGGTCGATAATTTTATTCATGTTTTTTTAGACAATTATTGCGCAGTGTAACCACCATCGATCACCTGCAAACTGCCAGTGATAAATCGGGCCTCATCAGTGGCTAAAAAGTAGGTTAAAGCGGCCACTTCGCTAGCTTGGCCGAGGCGGCCAAGCGGTTGAAGCGCCGCTTCTTCAGCATGCACTTGGTTAATATCGGCTCCAGATTGTGTGACATAGTGATTAATAGCGTTGTGGTATAACGGTGTTTCTATGGTGCCGGGGCATATAGCGTTGGCTCTTATTTGATATTTAGCGTAATCCAAGGCAGTTGTTTTGGCCATCGAGGCCAGCGCAGCTTTACTCATGTTGTATGCGAACGAGTTGTGTTTGGCAATGATAGCTTGGTCAGAAGCCATATATAAAATCACCCCATTTTGTTGTGATTTCATTTGTGGCAATACGGCTTTAGTTGCAGCAATGGCACCTTTTACATTTAAACCAAATACGCGTTCAAAGTCTTCTTCGCTGGTATCTTCGATGGTCGCAGAAAAATGTATGCCTGCGTTTGATACAAGGCAATCAACTCTGCCATATTTACTAATAGTTTGTTGGATCGCCTGACTCACTTCAGACGTTTTTGAGATATCACATTTAAGCCAATCAATTTCTTTTGATTGTACAGGATTGGCCTTAATATCTAGGTTTATTACTGCGTAACCTTGCGCACTAAATTTTGCACACACCGCATCACCTATACCGAAGCTTCCTCCGGTGACAATACAAACTGGTTTATCTAATGAGTGGGTGGTTATCAAAGTGGTTATGGTGTTAGACATATAAACTTAAATTCAATTTCAAATATCAAACAAGAGTAATGCAACATGACGGGCTGACCAAGTGCAAATACATATTTTATGCAATATACTTGCAAGGGCTTATAGTAGAATACACTTCGGATTATTTTTAGTGCATAGGCTATTTTTTAAATGTCGTCCTTTATTAAAATCGAGAAACTTTGTCTCTTAATACTTCCTTTTTAAGAATACTTTTTTTACTTCCACTGTTATTTTTTGTTTGGTTTAACGTGCATGGAGCAGAAGTCAATATCAAGGGTATTGAAAATGATCGTGTGTTAAAAAATATTAGAGCGCATATCAAAAGCCTAGATATGCCCACTGCCAATTATCAATTTAGTCAGTATCAAGAAAATTTGCAGTCAAAAGTAGAGGAGGCCACACAAGTGTTTGGTTATTACCATGCAACTACATTGGTCACCCCTCCTAATGTTATTCCCAGTCATTTAGCAAAAAATAAAAATTGGAACCTGCAAATTGAGTTAGGGCCAATCACACTTGTTAGGAGATTATCTATAAAAATTGAGGGACAAGGTGCTGAGGATAAACAGATCCAAACGTTAGTTAGCTCATTCAAACTTAAGCAGGGTAAACCCCTTGAACATTCAACCTATGAAAATGCAAAAAATGACCTTAAAAGCTTAGCGCTATCACTGGGTTACTTTGATTTTGAATTTGAACTAAATAACATAAGAGTGTTTGAGTCGCTAAATGCCGCCGATATTACTCTTCATATTAAAAGTGGCACGCGTTACAAATTTGGCGACTTACGCTTTGGTAAGGATATTCGTTCGCAAAACTTAACAACTAGTTTAGCACCTTTTAAAACTGGCGATTTTTACCAAGCCAGTCAACTGGGTTTACTGAATCAAAGGCTTAAACAAACCCAATATTTTCGTCATGTTATCGTTAGGCCCTTGGTGGCAGACGCAATCAATGATGCGGTACCTGTCGAAGTTATTTTAACTCATAAGCCAAGAGACAATTTTGATATCGGATTAGGGGGATCTTCTGATATTGATGGTGCTCGCTTTACGGGGAAGTGGCAGCGTCCGTGGATAAATGAAAGTGGCCATTCTATTGGGGCTGAAGTGTATGTTTCATCTCCTGAACAATATGTGTCTGTTGATTATAAGGTACCTTTAGAAGACGCCATCCAAAATTATTTAAGTTATCAGGCGGGGTTTCAAGCCCAGAATGATAATGATACTCAAAGTAATAAGTGGTCTATGTCAGCCACTCGGCATTGGACAGTGGTGAACTCAGACTGGCAACGTTCTGCTTTTCTTAGACTCGAGCAAGAAACCTTCATCCAAGGATTAGATCCAGAACAAACAACCCGCCTTTTGACACCAGGTTTTACCTTGAGCCGATTACGCAGTCAGGGCGGCTTAGACATCAGTTGGGGTGATAAACAAACCATCACTAGCGAGTTTACTTCTAATTCGCTGTTGTCAGATATCAATATGTTTCGGATAACAGCAGCATCGAAGTGGATTAGAAGTTATGGTGAACATCGTTTTTCATGGCGCGCTGAGCTTGGTGGTATAGTTACCAACGATTTTGAACAAGTACCCTCAAGTTTGCGTTTTTTTACGGGGGGTGACCAAAGTGTTCGTGGTTTTGATTACAGAACCCTATCCCCCTTCGAACTCGATTCAGATGGCGAGCGCGAACTCACAGGGGGGCAATACTTAGCTGTTGCGAGTGTTGAATACTCTTATCCTGTTGCCGAAAATTGGCGTGCGGCTGCTTTTGTTGATGCAGGTAATGCTACACAAGAGTTATTTAAAGATCCCGCCATAGGGGTTGGATTTGGCGCCATATGGAACTCACCAATTGGACCGGTTCGATTGTATCTGGCCAAGGGCAAGAGTGATTTTGGTGAAACACGTTATTTCCATATTTCCATGGGGTCTTCTTTATGAGCCCTGTATTTGGCGATCAACAATCTGCTAAAAAACAACAAAACAAGTCAAGCTTAAACCGTAAAATTATCACCGGCATACTCAAGTCATCCCTAGTGGTAACGATTGTTATATGTCTTTTGATAGGATTTTTACTCACTCCTTGGGGTGCAAAAATAGTCATTAATACGGCAAGTAGTGTAATTGATGAGCTGACTATGGATTATCGCAGCGGCGGTCTAGGGTCTGAGTTGCATTTGTCTTCAGTGAAATGGAAACAACCTCATAGCAAAATTGATATTAACAACTTGCGTCTATCAATCAAGTTGTCTTGTGTTTGGAGACTTGCTCTGTGTATTGACTCAGTGGGTACAGATAAAATGGTTGTTCAAATACAACCATCAGGCCCATCGCCTGCTACTGAGCCAGCTTCATCAGCCCTTACCTTACCTTTTCCTATTTATATGGAAAATATTAACTTAAATACGTTTTCTCTAGAGGTAAAAGACACGGCAAGCATATCGTGGCACAAGCTAACGAGTAAATTGGACTTTTATCACCGTCTTCGTATTGAACATATGCAACTGGATGGATTTAATTTAACGACCTTTGCCTCAGATATACCAAAAGTAGCTACTCAGGCTGAGCCCTTTGATTGGGCTAAATGGCAGTATCAGCCCATTACTCCTTTACCTTTTATATTACCTATACATTTTGAGGTGTTGGCATTTAATATGTCTGCCACTAGTTTGCAATTGGCAAGGCAGCAAGAAATAAAACTTCAGAAGGTTAGCCTTAAAGCCAAGGGCAGTAAGAAAAGGGTGCAACTAGATGAATTGCTTATAGAGCATGAACAAGGAAGATTATTAGCGAAAGGCAACGTGCAGTTAAAGGGGGATTTTGAACATGTATTTTCTGTCGACGCCAATGCTAATTGGGTCGAGCAAACCCCATTAAAGCTTACAGTTCGGTCTTCAGGTAATATTCATTCGCTGTCTACACAAGTCGAATTAGTTGAGACAAGTTTGTCTACTCAAATGCAAACTGTTACTTCTCAAGCCAAGCCTTTAAAACTAGTCATGGATTTAACGGCCCAAGCTTCCAAAGAAACCCTGCCTGTTAAAATGAGGTTAGGTTGGAGTGATTTGGCATGGCCTCTAACAGAGCCAGAGTTAAAATCCGAGTCGGGTGTGATTGATATTATAGGTGATTTAAACGCATTAAAAATGACTATTCATTCTATGGTATCTGGAACCCATGTCCCAGATGTCAAGATCGACCTCAGTGCTATCGCCACATCAACTGCACTGCATAAAAGCTTTGAACTAAATGAACTGTTGTTAGAAACCTTAGGTGGAAAAGTGCTCAGTAAAGGGACGCTGACCTTTTCCGAATTTATCAATTGGCAAGGCAGTTCTGCTATTAGCCACATTGATCCAAGTGTTTTATGGCCTGAACGGGTGGCAGATATCAATGGAGAGGTGTTGACTCAAGCCAATAATAGCCAAGGTATTTGGAAAGCTAAATTAAATAAGCTTAATATCAACGGACTATGGCAAGGTTATCCCTTAAGTGCGTCAGGAAGTATCGATTTTCATCAAAATAACGGTTTGCAACTGCGCGCATTATCGTTAAAAAGTGCAGACAACATCTTTTCATTAGACGGTGGCGTGTCTAAGCAACGACAACTTGATATTAAGTTTATGCTGGATGCAGCAGACCTCTCTCATTCTTTTCCACAACTGGCTGGCACACTCAGTTTAGCCGGCAACCTGAGGGGTAGCATTGAGCAGCCGGAATTAAATTATGAGCTGTTAGGCAATCATTTGTTGGTTTCAGAAGTGTTTATCGAGCACGCATTGGGCCAAGGTAATATCAAGTGGAACGAGCAAAAACCCATTGCATTAAAGATAGAGTTAACAGGTATTCAAGGAATTAATAATCAAGTTGATAGCGCAAAAATAGTATTAATGGGTGATGCTAGGGACCATCAATTAGACTTAACAACCAGTGGACAAAGCACCAGCGTTAATGTGAGCATTCAAGGACAGCTTAATCAAACGTCTTGGCAAGGTAACTGGCTTTCTGGTGACATTGAATCATCTTATGCAAATCTTACGTTACTCGAGCCTTTTAAAATTGCAGCCGATTGGGCTAAGCAAGAATACTTCATAGCGCCTCACTGTTGGCGTCATACCGAAAATGAGCTTTGTATTAAAAAGGCTGAGTTTAAGAAAAATACGGCTACTTGGGATCTCTCTCTTAAAGAGTTTGATGTACTTTCATTTGTTAGCCGCTTTATGCCAGGAATACCCTTAATTCAAACTAAGAGTCGCTTAAATTTAGATATGACGGGTGACTGGGATATCAAGCAACTACCTAATGCAAATTTAAGTGCCAGTCTCAGTCAAGGTGATTGGGTGTTTAGTGAACAGAACCACCTTCAACTGTCCTTAGACGAGACGTTATTTGAGGCGCAGATCAGCCCCCAAAAAATTCTGGCTGAAATTAATTTTTCGGGTGATAAAATTGGCACCTTGAGTGCCAGTGTAGAGGGGCAATCTGGCGTGTATGCCGACCCACTAAACAGACCCATACAAGGTGAGTTAACAATTGAGGGTTTTGACCTAGCTGCGCTGAAGCCGCTAGTGCCACACTTAGACGTATTAGAAGGTGGTATTAATGGCCAAGCAAAGATTGACGGCACACTTGGCAAACCTCTACTGACTGGCGAATTACAGCTGTCCAATGGTGCGTTGTATGATGAATCATTGCCTGTTGCATTAAGTGCCATTGAGCAAAGCATCAGCTTAAAAGGGCAAAGTGCTGATTTTAATGGCAGTTATAAGCTAGGCAAAGGCCTAGGTAAAATGAAGGGTGATATTACATGGTTGCCAACACTTAAAGGTCATTTACAGATATCAGGTGATGAATTGGAATTTGATTATCAAAGTATGATCAAGGCTAAGGTCAGTCCAAATATCAATATTATGTTCGAACATAATAACTTAGAGATAAACGGCGAAGTAACGATCCCCTATGCACGAGTCAAAGTACGCGATTTACCTAAGGGTTCAATTTCGCCCTCAAAAGATGTGATTTTGGTAGAACAACAAGGTGAAATAAACGCGTACCCACATAGATTGGCCCTCGATATATTGTTAAAAGTTGATCCCTTACGCAGCAACGAAGTTAAAATAGATGCGTTTGGTTTAACAACTGACTTGCAAGGTGACCTGCAATTGAAAAACAACAAAAATGAAATATTTGGTAGCGGCGAAGTGCAATTGGTTAATGGCCGCTATCAGGCTTATGGTCAAAATTTGATTATTCGAGATGGCGATCTGCTTTTTAATAGCTCATTAGACCGCCCATTTTTAAATATCGAAGCGGTACGGGATCCTGATTTAACGTCCGACGGTGTGATTGCAGGCCTAAGAATAGAAGGGGTAGCACAAGAACCAACCATTAGTGTATTTTCTGAGCCTGTTATGGAGCAACAACAAATTTTGTCCTACATGCTAACAGGCCGAGGCATAGGCGAGTTTAGCGACAATGGCAACAGTAGCGACAATACTATTTTAACTAATGCCTTATTGTCCATTGGTTTAGGGCAAAGCGAAAACCTGGTCAGCAAGGTAGGTAATAAAATGGGTTTTGAAGACGTGAATTTAGATACGTCGGGCCAAGGTGATGATACTCAGTTATCCCTAACTGGGACCATAGCTCCCGGTGTTCAGTTACGTTACGGGGTCGGGGTGTTTGACTCTATTTCAGAAGTAGCAATTCGCTACGAATTAATTCCGAGATTATATATTGAGGCGGTAAGTGGGGCCAGCGATGCAATTGATATTTACTATCAATTTAGTGTTGAAGGTAGCCAAAATAAGCAATTAACAGATGATTAGCCTAGTTTTATCGGGTAATCACAGGACGAATCCCTATGTTTGACTCATTAGCTTATGCCTTAGATGTAACATTGCCTATTAGCCTTATTATTGGCCTAGGTATTTTGTTAAAACGTATAAGCTGGATAACAGACGACTTTGCTAAAACAGGCTCTGACTTGGTATTTAACCTCACATTACCTTGCTTATTGTTTGTTAATATTGCTACCACTAATCTGACTGATCATTTCCCTACCTTTTTGATTGTTTTTGCTGGCAGTATGATGACGGGGGCGTTTATCCTTTTCCATTTAATGGCTTACGGCATCGCTGACAAACTTGCTAGAGGGGCATTTGTGCAAGGAGCTTGTCGAGGAAACATGGCCATCATAGGTTTGGCACTGTCAGTCAATGCCTTTGGTGATCCAGCCTTGTCTATTGCGTCGATATATTTAGCTGTACTGGTGGTGCCATTAAATATTTTTTCTATTTTAACATTGTATTACCATCAAGAAAAAACACCGAGTCTCATAGAGGTAACACGTAGTGTGTTAACTAACCCTCTAGCCATTGCCATTTCGTTGGCAATAGTGGTGGCTTTGTTGCCTATTCAAGTACCCAAGTTGATGATAGATACAGGTAATTACCTTGCTCGTATGACGCTGCCTTTGGCATTGTTGTGTGTCGGGGC
Source organism: Paraglaciecola sp. (assembly GCA_034111145.1). GTDB lineage: Bacteria > Pseudomonadota > Gammaproteobacteria > Enterobacterales > Alteromonadaceae > Paraglaciecola. The sequence continues at coordinate 37,296 of JAWUXU010000094.1, read as the reverse complement.
CACTATCCGCCTACAAGAGTTTCGTTCTTCAAACATATTGTACTGGGCAATAAGCAGTAAGATTATATTTATCCCCATTGTGGCTACCTCATTAGGTTTTTATTTTGGGCTAGAAGGTAATGAACTTGGGGTACTCTTTATGATGACCGGGGCACCTACGGCGGCTGCAGCATATCCAATGATCAGAAGCATTGGTGGTGATTATCATTTAACAGCTGCGATTATTGCTGGTAGTACCCTTATGTCGATTGTTAGCTCAACGGTAGGATTATTTTTGCTACGTGAAATGCAATGGGTATAGGGTTACTCGTCGAATATTTTCTCTTTACCCATCTGTAAGGTTCTAGTTGCTAGCTGTACTTCTTTTAAAAAAGTTAAAAGGGCAAAAATCAATAAAAACAGCGCAATAACAAATAGTGTCACTATTAATTTACTCAAATCAAACAACAACAAATCACCCAAAAATAAGAACACCACCACAGAGCAGACAAACAAAGCTGAGGCAGTGCACAAGCCAATTGAGCGATTAATCAGTTTGATCCTGCGCCATAAGTTTCTTAATTCATTTTCTGATGGTTCTAAATGATCTGGATTTTTAATCATTTGAACACGGCGTTCCATAATACGTGCTCTGTCAACAATTCTTCCTAAACGTCCCGACATGACGTTCAGAAAGCCTGCTATGCCAGTCAACATAAAGATGGGTGCCACCACAATTTGTATGACTTGAGCAAGGTCTGTGACAGACGTTGACATAGTTAAGTCCTTTTACATTTATTCAGCAGTTTCAATTTCGTCTTCATCTTCTACTTTTACGGCCCATAAATCGTATTCGTTACTGTGAATGATTTGCGCCCAGATAATGTCACCTGGCTCTACATCAAATTCATCAGTTAAGTGCACATTACCATCGATTTCTGGCGCATCAGCATAACATCTGCCCACCGCACCCTCTGGCGTCACTTCATCTATAATGACCTGATACTCTAAACCAATCTTAGCTTGTAACTTAGCCGTGCTAATTTCAGATTGTTTTTGCATAAAGCGGTCATAACGCACTTGTTTGATGTCCTCGGTAACAGGATCTGGCAGAGCATTGGCTTTTGCACCCTCAACATCTGAATATTTAAAACAACCTACACGGTCAAGTTGGGCTTCGTCTAAAAAGTCCAACAACATTTGAAAGTCTTCTTCAGTTTCTCCGGGGAAACCAACAATAAAGGTCGAACGAATAACGATATCTGGACATACCTCACGCCATGCTTTTATGCGTTCCATGGTGCGCTCGGCAGCGGCAGGGCGTTTCATCAGTTTTAAAATGCGCGGGCTGGCGTGTTGGAATGGGATATCCAAATACGGCAAAATTTTACCAGTGGCCATCAAAGGCATAATTTTATCCACCGAAGGGTAGGGGTACACATAATGCAAACGCACCCATATACCCATTTCGCCAAGTTTTTCGCAGAGTGATTTCATATCGGTTTTAACCGGCATGCCGTTCCAAAAATCTGTTTTGTTTTTTACGTCTACGCCATAAGCACTGGTATCTTGAGAAATCACTAATAACTCTTTAACCCCAGCATTCTTCAAACGTTGTGCTTCGTCTAAAATGCTACCTATTGGTCGGCTTACTAAGTCGCCACGCATTGAAGGAATAATGCAAAAGGTGCATCTGTGATTGCAGCCTTCGGATATTTTTAAATAGGCATAATGGCGTGGGGTGAGCTTAACGCCAATATCTGGCACTAAATTTAAATAAGGATTATGTTCAGGCTGAGGTAAATGTTGGTGTACGTGATTCACCACCTCTTCATAAGCATGAGGGCCGGTAATTGCCAATACATTCGGATGTACTTCACGTATTTCATCTTCTCTAATACCCAAACAGCCTGTGACTATCACTTTGCCGTTTTCTGCCAGCGCTTCACCGATGGTATCTAATGACTCTTGAACAGCCGAATCAATAAAACCACAGGTGTTCACAATCACCAAGTCTGAATCGTTATAGGTAGGCACCACATCGTAACCTTCAGTGCGCAACTGAGTCAAAATACGCTCTGAGTCCACCAAGTTCTTAGGGCAGCCGAGGCTTACGAAGCCGATCCTAGTGCCAGTGTTTTTTTGCACAGGCGAATTTTCTAAGATCCTGATTGGCGTTTCTAAAGTGGTGGTTCTATTCGGGGTAAAGGTTTCAACTGTCATGGGGGTATCTTAAACATAATTTGTTAGCACCATTATACGTTAAGTGGTCGCTCTACGTCACAGGCAATGATATTTTAATCGAATACAAACTTAAAAAATTCCCTCTTACTGTGCTTTAGCCGTTATGATAATGACCTAAAAATCATTTCTTGGGCCAAATATGAACTTAGACAAGTCGCAAAAACGTATTAGCAAGCGGGTTAAACGTGGATTTCATGGTTATCCGATGATCAGTATTCAATACTTCGGTCCTAGCGAAATATTAGCCACAAAAGTAGAAGTGGGGTTTATTGAAGAAGAAAATGCTGAACCACTTCTGGAAACGTTTAACAGCCAAACGGATATTCGTAAGGATGAGACTGTGCAAACTACCATTATTAAAATCATCGACCGGGTTGATGCCAAAACGGTGACTCTGACGCTAACTCCGCCTCTTAGCTGATACTGCTGTAAATAATGATATTACTTAAATCATTGACTAAAAAAATATTGGCCTTAGATTATAGAGGCCATATAACCTATTCTAAAACCGCCCCAGTGACGACCGTTTACGAAAATTGGCGCAGATAAATCATGAACCACTTCCCCTGTGTCACGTTTGTATGTTTGTAGTAGAAACGTTTCAGTATTAGATCCACAGCGACTACCGGTATAGTCATCGAATATACGTTTAGTACGACTGTTTAATAAGTCTTTTTCATAGTTACCCGTCATAATATGACTGAATTTTTTGTTGTGAGTGGGGAAATAGCCATTTTTATCCACTGCGCCAGCAAATACGATAAAACTATTTTGCTCAAGAATAGGCTCTTGAATTGCTGGCAGACAATTGTCGGTGAAATTATCAAAACGGGTAGAAAACTTTACAGGGTTTGTATTGAGTGTTTTTTGGTAATTTGTATCAAAGAGTGAGCTTTCACTGATCGTGTTATTTTCAATGGCAATTTCAAAAACCTCGCCGATTTTTTTTGCCGTCTGTGTAGCAATGTTTTGCACTGTTCTATTTCTGTCATCAATTTCAAAAACAGATAAAAGCCTAAATATGCCTTCAGTTTGATGACTTAACCCCAGCACTTTACCAGATACATCATTAAAATCATTTTGTACGGCCTGTGAAGTTTTTTGTAACTGTTTAACGTTATCTGTAATCACCAGACTGGTGTTTTTTTGTTCAGCTATAGTTTCTTTCGCCGTTTTCATCGTTTTACTTGCACTGCGTGTGGCTGTAGTGCCGATTTCAATACTAAGTGATATCTCATCAATGATTTTTGACATGATTTGCCCTGCTTCGAATGCTTGTTCGATGGCACCAGCCGATTGAGATGTGCCTGAGGTTATTTCGGTCAGTACTTTCTCAATGCCATTGATGGCATCTGATGTTCTTCCGGCCAATACTCTAACTTCATCAGCCACTACAGCGAATCCTCGGCCTTGTTCTCCAGCTCTTGCGGCTTCAATAGCTGCATTTAATGCCAATAAGTTAGTTTGATCAGCTAGTTGGTTCACTGTAGTAATAATGTTGCCAATTGATGCAGCTTGTGATGTCAGCCCATCTAATAAATCTTTGGATATTCGGATTTGTTCATTTAAGGATGATTGTTGTGGTAGCAAACTCTGGAGCATATTGCTGCTTTTACTTGTCGCGTCATCAGATTCCTCAATACTACTCATAGCCAAATTTGAATGCTTTATCAAAGCTTCGTTGCCATCATCCAAATGTTGCATATCGGTTAAAGTCTGGTCTGTTTGCGACACTTGTTTATTAAATAATAATGTCAGCTGATCAATGAAATGCGACACATTAGCACCACCAATGGCTATGGTACTTGCTGCCTTGCCAATTGATGCAGCGCTCTCATTCATTTTATTTTCTTGCTCAGAGAGGCCTATATCTGGTTTGTTTTTATTTAAACGCGCGGTATAAATTGAGAGTATTTTTTTGTTTACTAATAAAATTAATGCGCTGAACATACCAATAATGAAAGCAGATAAAACTATGGCCAAGTTAAAGTCTAAATCGTTTGACTGAGTGCTTGCTAACGCAGCGTGAGTGAAAAAAATTAGGGTAATGCAAAAGTAAAATTGTTTCAAATTGGTTTCACAGTAATAGGCTTAGTTTTGTAGAATCTGTCAGAAAACCTATTAGTTCAATGGGACATTAGTCGTATGTACTTAATTAAATTAAGATAGTGTTTTTTGGTGGTCTATTCGGGGACTATATAAAGAAGATGTGTGGATCGTAAATGAATGCCTCTGGCAACACATAACAATGTTGATGAGGTTTTTGATTGAGGTAAAAAACCGTTTTAGATTGTCAGTTTATTGTATTGGTAACCGCAAATTAATCTAAAGCAAAACTCAGGCTAAAAGCGACGCTTAAACCGCCACCTTTTTGGTTTTCGAGTTTTAACCTGCCGCCATGTGCAATCACTATCTCATTACATAATGCCAGCCCAACCCCTGTACCTTGAGATTTTGTGGTGTAAAACGGTAACAAGGCTTGTAGACGTTGCTGCTCTGTCATGCCTTTACCTTGGTCGGTTACTTCAAACGTTATTTGGTCTGCTTTTTGATAAACACTGAGTAAAATTTCATTTAACGTTGAGCCTGATTATTTGGCGTTTTTATTATGTTTATCAACACTTTATCAATTTTAGCCGTGTCAAAAAGCAGTGTGTGAGCCTCAAATCGGGTGACGGCCTCTACGGCACATAATTGTGTAATTGTTTGAATAAAGGGTATTAGTTCAACCACTGATTTATTGGGGTGGGGTAGGCGAGCAAAATGCGCATATTGTTCGATAAATTTATGTAAGTGTGCGCTTCGCCGGGAAGTAGTATCTAACATTTCAGGTAGCATACGTAGATTTTTATATAAATACAGATGATGTTGCTGCTTATTCAAACTGAAAGATTGACTGTTCAGGTGATAAACAATGGTTTCGTCGTTTAACTTTTCTGTGATCAATCCGTCTTGTTTATTTGCTGTTGCTTCCATTAATGCCTGTGGCATATGTTGATAAATATCTGCGAATTTCATGCCTTCTAAGGTTTTTTTCTGGTTGAGCAGGATTTTTGCTGCAAGGTTACTATAGACAATATGGTCATGGTTATTGGTCAAAATCAGCGCGACTGGGGTTGACTGGATGACTGTGTCGGTTCTGATCTTTTAATAAGGTGTCGACTAAAGGAAAAATATCCTTTTTACGTTCGTTTAATGGGGCAATTTTAAATTGATAACGTTGAGCCTGTTATATAAATCTTCCCTGAAACTGCCATTTATAATAGCTTGAGGGATGTCGGTATTGGTGGCGCGGATGATACGTACCGACACTTTAATGCTTTGACTACCACCAATACGTTCAAATTCGCCTGTTTCTAATACTCTCAACAATTTTGCCTGCCCTTGTATGGATAAATTGCCAATTTCATCCAAAAACAGCGTGCCGCCATTTGCTCGCTCAAAACGACCTATACGAGTTTTGTTGGCGCCGGTATAACTTCCTGCCTCGGCACCAAAAAGTTCTGCTTCGAGCAAGTCTTGGGATAACGCACCCACATTCACTTTAATAAATGCCCCGTTTTTACAACTGGAGTTGGCTTGTATTACTTCTGCTATTTTTTCTTTACCTGAGCCATTAGGACCAGTAATCAATATGGGCAAATCAGCGGCGGCGACTTGTGTGGCAATTTGCAGCAACTGCAACATGGCATCACTACGAAATTGCATGTTGCACAAATCATATTCTTGTTCTTTTTGTAATTGATGATTTTGTAAAGCATGGCGATAAGCTAGGGTGGCAAGTTTAAATGTGGCTACTCTCTCTTCTAGTTCGCGTTGGCTGATCAATGAACTTTTAATGCTTCAAGGTTTACCAGAGCCAACTCTATCGCTTGTTGATTGTTGAGCAGTGAACTCTTTATTTGTATTCTATGACGACCTACTTCAATTGCTACTTGATCATAGGTCGACTCTTCTTGAGAAAGCATATTGGTTAATTCAGGACTGTATATCGAGGCCAGCACTTGATCTTTTTGTACTTTATTTCCTGCTTTTATTTGTAAGCTCACTATTCCTGAAGAAGGGGCAAAAAGAGTAGGGCTATTTGCTGCAATCACTTTACCCTGCACTGATACATCACGTTGTAAATCGCCTACTTGTACTTTTGCGAAGCGCAGCTGAGCTTGTGATATTGTTTGGTCCGCACTAAATAAACGCGTCAAGCTAGGCCATGCATAAAATAAAGCGATACCCATCACTATCGTGGTAGTAACGCCGAGAATTGTTTTTCTGTAGGGCAGAGCGTTTTTTTCAATCACTGTGTCTTGTCCTGATGTGTTACGCATATTCACAGTGTCGGTCCCATTACAATTTTATTAGTTATAGCTTTTGTCTATAAGCTCTGAGCTTCAAAGCAAGTACAGCAAAGACCTTGCCAACTAATAATAGGTAGTTATTACAATGGTTTAATGATTTTTAATGTGATGTTAAGATGACCGAACACATCACGGACACCTAGCCGGACACATAGCGGACATAAAAAAAATACAGCGAACACTGGAATGTTCGCTTGGGGAGGAATATCTAAATTCGATATTGGGGTAGGGTAGTTACGTTTTTTTAGCTTGGGTAGAACGTCATAACTTGAGCTTTATTTATAACAGTAGTGCCTTTTCAATATCACCTACCAGGGATTTATCTAAAGGTGTTACTGAAGATGCGTAAGCATTAACAACGTTGCCATTTTTGTCCATTAGATACTTAAAAAAGTTCCACTTGGGCGCTTGTCCTGATTTATTTGCTAACATCCGGTAAAGAGGGTCAACATCTTCGCCTCTTACTGACATCGGCTCAAACATAGGAAATTTAACCCCGTAGGTTAATCTGCAAATTTGTCCTGTTTTGACTTCGCTGTTGGCTTCCTGATTAAAGTCATTTGAAGGGAAACCTAGGACTACAAGACCTTTGTCTTGATATTGGCTATATAAGGTCTCGAGTCCCTCAAACTGTGGGGTAAAACCACAATAACTGGCAGTATTCACAAATAAGATGGTTTTACCCTCATAGGCTTCACACATATTAACGGTGTCTTGTGAGTTAAGTTTACGTTTTACAAACTTGAGTAAGTCTGGACAGTCGTTTGCACGTGCACTGATTGGAATGACTGATGTAACTGATAGCAATGTTATGACAATGAATGTTTTAATATTAATGCATAAGAATGACTTCATGATTTAGTACCTTTTTAAATGGGTCCATATCTGTCTAGATATCGTTTGGGTTTAATCAATTGAATAGTAAGTTTATGGTGGTTTGTTTATTCTCTAGTCATTGAGGTGGCGTTATGGATCACTTTTACTTGTTTTAAGGTAATAAAAAGCCGGCTAATGCCGGCTTTAATTTTGATGTTTTCTGTTTAGAAAAAACTATATGAGATGCTTGCACCAAATGTTCTTGGTTGATTCGGGTAGACTTGAATACTGCCGGCCTGAATCGGACGTGGGAAAGCTGAAAGGAAAAATTGATCATTATTAAGATTACGAACAAATACTTGTAACATTACACCGTTTTCGAAATTCAGACCGGCCGTGGCATTTAATGTGCCTACCTCACGCCTTGTTGTATCTGGAATATTGTCAACCGCTCTGACGTCACTTTCGTAAATGTAATCTGTGCGCACATAACCATACATACCGCTGTCAAACTCGAAGTCATAGGTAATGCCGGCAACGATGCTTTGCTCATGAACGCCCGCAACTTGGGTGCCAGATAAGTCTACCGGGCCATTCTCATTGGTGGCATTGACGAACGAAACGTACTGAGGGTCAAGCAGAGTACCAGCAAGGGTTAATGTTATATTGTCTGTGGCTTGATAAACAGAATCAAATTCGATGCCTTGGGTGTTTTGTTCTCCCGCGTTAGCAAGTATAAACCCCGTTCCTACAAATATACTCGATTGAAAACCATCGATAGTCTGGTCAAAAATCGTGGCATTAAACGCCCCTTTTTTGAAACTGGTTTTAATGCCTAATTCATATACAGTCGCTGTTTCTGGGCCAGCAAATCGGGTGCCAAAACCTTGATTTGGTCTTGCCAGGCTGGGATTTGCAGCAATAGCACCTGCATCACCAGCGAACGGCCTGCTGTCACGAGATAAGTTCCATGATGAGGCTTTAAAACCGGTTGCTGCAGTGGCAAAAAAGTTAACATTTGTATTTAAAGTATATGCACCACGAAGCGACCATGTGATTTTGTCATCTTCGGTGCGGTTATCTTCTGCACTATTGGGCAATCCAAGCATTTGCGGTTGAAACTGAAGGCCTTGTAAACCAGCAACAGAAGCGGCGGCTCCAGCTGCTGCTGCTTCGGGTGGAGCGCCTTGCTCAATGGCTTGACCAGTGAGGACTTGAACAAGGGGTACACCAAAAACAGTTAGGTCAGCGTCTAAATCTACTTGGGAAAATAAGTCGGTATTATTGGCTTGAATGGTGACTTCTTTTTCATCATTAGTATAGCTTACGCCAAACGTGGCAGTGAAATTGTCTGTTACGTGATAATCCAAGTTAACAAAAAACGAATAGGCGTCGTTTTCCTGAGTAAAATCCGTCGCTATGGCTGAGCCAGCCAAAAAGATATCACCGCTATCAAGAGCTGGCATTAATGATTCAATTCCTGCAAGACTCCCTCCTGTCAGCACATCAAAGAATGGTCTAGTCGCTCCGCCATAAATTAAGTTATCACCTGTATCTACATCTTCACTGAAGATAAATGCACCCACCATCCAGTCTAACTTGTTATCACCAGTCGAGGTCAGGCGAAATTCCTGAGTAAAGGTATCAATTTTGGTGCCATTGGTTTCTTGAAGGATATCTAACGATGTAAAATCTACATCATTTATGTAAGTGGAATCGTTACTACGAAAGGCGGTAATAGAGGTGAACGCAAAACCTTCAAAGTCGATGTCAGCTTGTAAAGAAATACCACCATCTTTCACGGTATCGTTTGGATTAACATTCAGTGCTGATTCAAAAGAAAAGGGGTCTGCATCAGAAGTTACTTGGCCTCCCAAAGCTACAATTGCAGCGGCAGTAGGTCCATTTTCAAAACCAGCCACTGTGCAACAGGTTTCGTCAAGTTCACTGTAGTCTGCAATCAAACGGAATGTTACATCTTCACTTGGCTCGTAAAGCATTTGTCCACGAAGATTCCAGCGGTCACGATCATTCAATTCGCCCAACCCAGTAATACTCTCTGTAAATCCATCACGTTTGTTTACACCAGCAGATAGGCTGAAAGCTAAGTCATCAGTAATACCATTTGTAATATAGCCGCGAAGTCGTCGCTCGTTAAAGTTACCTACACCAGCTTCGACTCTTCCTTCGAAATCATAGGAAGGAGCTTCGGTGCGCACGCTGATGACACCTGCTGAGGCATTTTTACCAAAAAGTGTACTTTGCGGGCCACTCAGTACTTCTATTTGCTGTAGTCTTGGTAAATCACCTATTGATGCGGCTGCACGAGAACGGTACACGCCGTCTATGAAAATCCCCACTGAAGGCTCGATACCGGTGTTATTTGCTCCATTACCAAATCCACGTATGGCGAAGTTAGTATTGGTTGAACGTTGTAATGGTGTGACTCTCAATGTTGGGACCAATACCTGTAAATCATTAATATCCAGTACCCTAGCTTGTTCAATGGTTTGGGCACTGGTGACAGATACCGCAATTGGGGTCTGTTGTAAACCTGTTTGGCGCTTAGACGCAGTAACAAAAATTCGTTCAATGCCTCCATCATCAACCTCATCAGCAGCATCTTCTTCTTGGGCCTGCAGGGAAGTCGCACTTAAAGCGCTTAATAAAGCTGAAACGAGTAGTGTTTGTTTAAATATTTTTCGTGTGTGCACTAGATTATTGTTTTTCATCGGCGTTTCCTTTTAGCTTTCATAGTAAAAAATGATTGAGAATCGATATCGGTAAGGGGGTTGTGCGATTAAAATAACTCATCATACCAGCGATGTTATCAATAATGATAATGAAAAGTAAATAAGTAGTTATGGGGGTGTTAAATAAAAGTGAGGTTTAACAATAAAAGCTAACAATATTGCTTAGGGTTTTTTGGGTGTATTAAGTGCCGTTGACGTGTTACAAGATAATAAAAAGCCGGCAAAAACCGGCTTTAATTTGGATGTTTATAGTTTAGAAAAATAGTTTAGAAAAATTCATACGAGACACTTATGCCAACTGTTCTAGGTTGATTCGGATAAACACTGAAACTCCCAGCTTGCAGTGGTGAAGGGAACCCAGACATAAAGAACTCATCATTAGTAAGGTTACGCGCATAAACCTGTAAGTTCACGCCGTTATCAAAGTTCAAACCTGCACTGGCATTAAATGTATTCACTTCACGGGTCAGGGATGCTGGTATATTAACCGCTATCGTTTCTTCACTTTCGTGAATGTAATCACCGCGCACGTAACCAAACATACCATTGCCCAAGTCGTAATTATAGGTGATACCTGCAGTCAAACTTGTTCCATGTATACCGTCAGGTCTTGTACCCGTTAAATTGATTGGTACGTTATCTATCCCTGATGCTACATCAAATGAATCAAATGTAGGGTCAAGCAACGTACCGGCAAAAGTAAATATCAAATTATCAGTCACTCGATACATAGAATCAAATTCAACGCCTTTAGTTGATTGTTCACCAGCATTTAACAAAATAAATCCGGTGCCTACAAATATACTGGACTGGAAGTTTTCAATGGTCTGGTCGAATAATGTGATATTAAACGCACCTCTTTGAAATCTCGCTTTCATGCCCAGCTCATACACTATTGCTTTTTCTGGAGCGGCAAGACGTGTTCCGAAATTTTGGTTTGGTTGCACTAAGCCTGCAGTTGTTAAGGCTGCAGTGTCACTAGCAAAAGGGTGCGAATCACGTGATAAATTCCAAGATGATGCTTTGAAACCCGTTGCCCCAGTAGCAAAGAAGTTAATATTACTATTGAACTCATACGCTAAACGTGCAGACCAAGTAGTTTGGCTATCTGAACTCTCACCGTCTTCCACTGCGTTAGGGTAGTCAATTCTTTGTGGTAAAAACTGCAAGCCCTGTAAGGTGCCAATCGCTGGTGCAAGCGGGGTTAAAGGAAGTGGAACCCCAAAAGCCGTGTTATCATTTACTAAATCGATTTTTGAAAAGGCTTCGACATTATCTGTAACCCTGCTTACTTGTTTTTCATCATTGGTAAAACTCATACCCAGAGTCGCTGTTAATTTATCGCTAATATGGTAATCCAAGTTGACAAAAACTGAGTATGCTTGATTTTGTTGATTAAAATCAGTGGTAATCGCACGGCCAGGCGCAAAAAACGTCCCCGGATCAGCACCGTAAACACCTTCAGTACTGCCTAAAAGTCCAGGAGCACCACCACCAGCGAGTAAGGTATCAAAGTAACTACGTGTCTCATTGCCGTAAAATAAGGTATCTCCGTTGTCTAAGTCTTCATCAAAGAAAAACGCACCGACCATCCAATCTACAGTCCTTGTACCTGTAGACGTTAAACGAAACTCCTGAGTAAAAGTATCAATGTTAGTGCGAGCTTCTTCGGTTAAAATATCTAATGAAGTAAAATCAACATCAGTTAAATAACTGGATTCATTATTACGAAAAGCCGTAATTGAAGTGAAGGTAAAACCATCAAAATCAATATCGGCTTGTAGTGAAATACCGCTGTCTTCGACATTGTTGACAGGGTCAAAATTTAACACTGATTCATAGGAGAATGGGTCATCTGCATTCAGCGATTGCCCCCCTAAAAATGCTATAGCTTGATCTGCAGGTCCATTTATAGGTCTTGCTGTGGTACAACACACTTCCTCAATTTCGCTATAATCGGCAATTAGGCGGAATGTTACATCTTCGGTTGGTTCATAAAGCATCTGTCCACGTAAATTCCAACGATCACGATCATTCAGTTCACCAAGTCCAGTTAAACTGTCAGTAAAACCATCACGCGTATTAATACTACCAGAAACGCTGTAGGCTAAATTATCTGTAATACCGTTGGAATAGTAGCCTTTATACAAACGTTGATTAAAATTACCGATGCCCGCTTCTACTCTTCCTTGCTGATCATAAGATGGCTCTTCAGTACGCACATTAATCACACCGGCAGAGGCATTTTTACCAAAAAGTGTACTTTGAGGGCCACTTAGGACCTCTATTTGCTGCAGTCTTGGCAAGTCACCTATCTGTGCAGCTGCACGAGAACGGTATACACCATCGATAAAGATACCTACGGATGGCTCAATACCAGCATTGTTGGCGCCGTTACCAAACCCACGAATTGAAAAGGTTGTATTGGTTGAACGTTGCAACGGCACAACCCGTAATGTAGGCACTAAAATTTGTAAATCTGTTATATCCAGCACTTTTGCTTGTTCAATCGCTTCACCAGCGACCACCGTCACCGCAATTGGGGTCTGTTGTAAACCTGTTTCGCGTTTAGACGCAGTAACAAAAATCCGTTCCATGCCTCCATCATCAACCTCATCAGCATCTTCTTCTTGAGCCTGAAGTGAAGTCGCACTTAGAGCGCTCAATAAAGCTGAAACGAGTAGTGTTTGTTTAAACACTTTTTGTGTGTGCGCTAGATTATTATTTTTCATTTGAATTTCCTTTTTGCTTTCATAGTAAAAAATGATTAAGAATCGATGTTGGTAAGAGATTTGTGAGATTAAAAATACTCATCATACCAGACATATTATCAATAATAATAATGTGAAGTAAATATATGGTTGGGAAAATGTTAACAAAAAAACAAAAGATAACAATATTGATTAGAATCGCTTGGATTGGTGAGGAGTGCCGTTGACGTTTTAAAATATAATAAAAAGCCGGCAAACGCCGACTTAAAAAACTTTACGAAAGAAGAATGGATTAAAACGTTTCTTAACAGTCACAGCAAATGTAACTCTTAACAGTCACAGCAAATGTAACAGGTTCAGACATATACGCATTTAATTTGCCCGTTTGTAATGGAGCGTTGAAGTTAGTGCGTTGAAGTTAGTGCGATTAATGCATTCTTCGTCTAGAAGGTTACGCGCCCAAACAACTACGTCCATATCCTGCTCTTCAACGTTCATCAATAATCTTAGATTAACCACGTTATAGCCATCTTGAATAGCATATGGGTCGTTACTGCCATCCAGAAGGATGTCGCTTGTGTGGCTGAAATCACCTTGCACATAACCATAATCTACTGCGTTTTGTAAATTGAATCCATTATCTGTGAAGGTATTCCCTTGAAAATCCTCAACAGTGGTGTAATGAGCTGCTGCGTTGATACGAAGATCATATTCGCGAAAGTCTTTTTTAATCCCTCATTCAAATGATTCTGAAGTTTCAGCGTCAAACAAGGGTTCAAATCCATTTGCTATACGGTCTGTGTTTGTAACGCCAGATTTATAGCCTGTGCCATACTATCCATATACCAATGTATCTCAGTTGGGTTGTCAGCTTAATTTAAGTGTACCTGTAATCTGATCATCTTCTATATCTTCAACAATATCAGGGCGATCGGACGTTTGTTTGAAGGTCGTACATGTCTTTAATAACTGCTTCGGCCATTTCATCACCGGTAAAAGCGGTGACTGACACGGGGACTTCTTGAATGTTTTGTGCTCTTTTTTGCGCGGTAACCGTAATGGTTTCTAAATGGCCCTCTTGTGCTTCTTCTTGAGCGAGGGCCATGGAGCTTAAGAGTGCCAAGGATAAAGTCACTAAGTTTGATACCACATAAAGTTTAAAACGTTTAGGGGGGGCATTGTGTGTTCTCTTTTTGCTAGCTGAGCTAGTCTATTTTTTTATTTCTTTTTTGAAATAGTGAAAATGAATCTCTGAAGACATTAAAGCCATAAGAACAACACAATATATCTATACCTTATTAATATCACTCGCTCAATAAAAGTGCCTTGTTCACTTGATATTAGCTTGCTGTTAAATAACTTGGTGCTATTGTTGCAGTTAATTCTTCAGACTTCACACATAGGCCTTAAAATTTACATTAATCAACACAGAGAAAACTTGTGGATGTGTCTGTATATATTTAAGCGTTCGATTATCTACTCTTCATAATTTTGTTGTTGCGAGTGTTTAGCAATTTGCGCAAAGATTTGGACTAATATCTAAGGATTAACCTATTGAATAATCTGTTGGTTTGTCAATGAGTCATTCAAAAATTACTGTATATATCAATTTACTAAATGTAATTTTATTAAAATAATAAATTCAACTTATAGATCCATTAATAATACTATCAATTAGGTTATAAAATTATCGGTGAATAAGTGTCTGAGTTATATTTAGTCCGTCATGGGCAGGCTTCATTCGGAGCAAAAAATTACGACAAGTTAAGTGAGCTAGGACATCAACAGGCGCGTTGGCTTGGAGAATACTTTACAACTCGAAATATCATTTTTTCACATGCATTTATGGGAGATATGGTTCGACATAGAGAAACAACTCAAGGCATTATAGATGGTTCAAACCAATCTCTTATTATTAAGGTGGACAAGGGCTTTAATGAATTTAACTTTCAAAACATTGGTGATAGTTATCTGTCGTTAAATCCACAAAGTAGTTTGCCTGTGGATCCAAAACCTGCTGATTTTTATCGTTTGTTAAAACTGGCAATGCACGCATGGTCACAGGACCTGTTGCCTAAACATACGTTAGATGAGAGTTGGCTAGATTTTAAACATAGAGTACAAACTGCTCTTCACTCAGTTTGCCATCAAGACAGTGATAAGCCAATTTTGATTGTGAGTTCCGGTGGAGCCATATCTATGTTACTCAGCTTGGTATTAGGGCTTGATGCTAAGCAAGTAATAGAACTGAATATGCAAGTACGTAATACCAGTATCAGCCATTTCTACTTCAACAAAAGTAATATACGTTTATCAAGTTTTAACAATATCCCACATTTAGACAGCCCAGACAGACTGGACTCCATCACCTTTAGCTAAAGGAAATACAACCATGAACTTTGATTATTCCGACAAAACGCAGCAACTGATCGACCGTCTCCAAGCCTTTATGGATGAACATATTTATCCTATTGAAAAAGCCTATACTGATCAGGTACACGCAAATTCTGCCAGTGAAGCAACACGCTGGGTAACACCACCAGTGATGGAAGAATTGAAACAAAAAGCCAAAGATGCAGGTTTGTGGAACTTGTTTCTACCCGAAGATTATCTGCCTTACGGCGCTGGTTTAACCAATCTTGAATACGCACCTTTGTGCGAAATCATGGGGCGAGTATTATGGAGCCCAGAGGTGTTCAATTGTAGCGCTCCTGATACCGGCAATATGGAAGTATTGGCTAGATACGGTTCTGAGCAGGACAAGCAAAAATATTTAATTCCACTTCTTGAGGGTAAGATACGCTCTGCTTTTGCTATGACTGAACCCGCAGTGGCATCTTCTGATGCCACTAACATCGAAACCTCTATACAACGGGAAGGCGATGAGTATGTGATAAATGGCCGCAAGTGGTGGACCAGCGGGGCCATGAACGCCAATTGTAAAATCATGGTGGTGATGGGTAAAACTGATCCTACTGCCGCTCGTCACCAACAGCAATCACAAGTCTTGGTACCCCTTGATACTCCGGGAGTCACAATTGTTCGTCCGTTAGCTGCAATGGGCCATTATGATGAGCCAATTGGTCATGCTGAAGTATTATTTGACAATGTCAGAGTGTCGGCAGCAAACTTATTAGTTGGTGAAGGGGAGGGCTTCGCCATTGCTCAAGGGCGTTTAGGTCCGGGCCGCATTCATCACTGTATGCGTTTAATTGGTTGCGCCCAACGTGCTTTAGATATGGCATGTGAAAGAGTTGAAAACCGTGTCGCTTTCGGTAAGACCTTAAGTAAACAGCAATCTATCCGCGAACGTATCGCACAAATGCATTGTGATATTGAACAAGCGCGATTATTGACACTAAAAGCTGCTGATAATATGGATCGCTATGGCAATAAAGTCAGTCGCAATATTATTGCTGCAATAAAAATTGTAGCGCCTAAAATGGCCTGTAATGTGATTGATCAATCGATTCAAATGCACGGTGGTGGTGGAACTAGTCAAGATTATATTTTGTCTGGTATTTATGCTTATGCACGCACCATAAGATTAGCTGATGGGCCCGATGAAGTGCACATGATGCAATTAGGTCGTAATCTTATTAAAGACCAAAATGCGTCGTAATCTTATTAAAGACCAAAATGCGTCGTAATCTTATTAAAGACGCAAAATGCGTCTTGATCTTACTAAAGACTAAAACGTTTAAATGCATTGGTTTTTAATGGGAAGACTCTATCTAAGAGACTCTGATGAAAAGAGTCTTTTATAAATGCTCCCTTTGTGGAAGCGTTTTTTAAATCACTTTATTTAAATCATTTTATTCAAAACACTTGAGTTAAAACATTTTATTCAAAACACTTTAGTTAAAACACTCTGGTGAAAAGAGCATAACCCAACACATTAGGGGCGATAATATAATATGACCAAAAACAGTGCAGTAGAACATTTGGATGAGGCTTTCTTAGCGGACTACTTGAGCCAACACATTGTGGGTTTTAGTGGTCCCTTAAAAGCCACCAAATTTGCCGGTGGACAATCCAACCCAACCTTTAAACTTGAGACCCCAAGTCAGAATTATGTTTTACGTCGCCAGCCACCCGGCAAGTTACTTAAATCTGCTCATGCTGTTGACCGTGAGTATAAAGTTTTGGCTGCTCTTGAGCATTCGGATGTGCCGGTAGCTAAAGTATATCATTTGTGTGAAGACCCAGAACTGATTGGCAGCATGTTTTATATTATGGAATATGTTGAAGGGCGAGTATTTTGGGATAGCGCATTACCAGACATTTCCGACAACATGATCCGTAGCCAAATGTATCAAAATATGGTTGAGGTGATGGCAGCCCTGCATAGCGTGGATATCGAGAAAGTGGGTCTGAGGGATTATGGCAAACCCGGTAACTATTACGAACGTCAATTCAGTCGTTGGAGTAAGCAGTACAAGTTATCAGAAACCCAAGATATCCCTGAAATGGATCAATTAATCGCTTGGCTAGAAAAACACTTGCCAGAAGATGATGGCAAAGTGTCATTAGTGCACGGTGATTACCGTATGGACAATTTAATGTTCCATCCATCCGAGCCAAATGTTTTAGCTGTGTTGGACTGGGAATTATCCACTTTAGGCCATCCTTATGCTGATTTGGCTTACCAATGTATGCAATTGCGTCTGCCTGAAAATGTCGGTAAAGCTACTGGTCTAGGCGGTATCGAAAGAGCACCACTAGGGATCCCAGAAGAACAAAAATATGTAGACGCTTATTGCAAATTGGTGGGCATCGATAAAATAGACAATTGGAATTTTTACTTAGCCTTTAGTTTTTTCAGATTAGGGGCTATAGCTCAAGGTGTAGCAAAACGAGCTGAAGATGGTAATGCTTCAAATAAAGAAGCCCAAGCAGTGGGTGCAATTGTTAAACCTTTAGCCCAATACGCGTTAAAACTAACCGAATAATATAAAAGCAAAATTTCGTGGTTTTGCTTGAATACCAGACCTTTCAAGGAGAGTGAAATGAAAGCCATAGTATGTGAAGAATTTGCCCCTGTAGAAAAACTGAAATATCAAGATGTGCCAGATCCTGTGGTTAAGAAAGGTCATGTGGTGGTTGATGTCAAAGCATGCGGGGTTAACTTCCCCGACGGATTATTGGTACAAGGTTTGTATCAGATGAAACCACCTTTTCCTTTTACACCTGGTAATGAAGTTTCAGGTGTAATAACTGAATTAGGTGAGGGTGTGCCGCATCTTAGAGTCGGTATGCGAGTCATTGCCATGTGTATGTTAGGTGGTTACGCTGAGAAAGTATTATGTCCTGCGACCCATATTATGCCCATTCCTAATGAAATTCCTGATGAAGAAGCTGCCGCTTTAGTGACTGCTCATGCAACCGCCCACCACGCACTAAAACAACGGGCACAAATTCAACCTGGTGAAACTCTATTAGTGACGGGTGCCGCTGGTGGAACTGGTCTTGCAGCAGTGCAAATTGGTAAAGAAATGGGCGCTAAGGTTATTGCGGTCTGTTCTACCCAGGAAAAGCTAGATATGGCTAAGGCCAATGGTGCCGACATTCTAATTAACTACACAGAAACCGATCTAAAAACGGCTATTAAAGAAGTCACCGAAGGTAAAGGTGTAGACGTAGTGTATGAATGTGTAGGCGGCGATACTTTCCACGCATGTTCCAGAAGCATGGCGTGGAACGGCAGACTATTAGTGGTTGGTTTTGCTGGAGGAACAATCCCTGAATTCCCAGTAAATTTAGCCTTGGTAAAAGGTTACTCGGTAATGGGCGTTTTTTGGGGCTCGTTTACCCAACATCAACCAAAAGAATTTGCGAATAACATGAGAGAGTTATTAGCATGGTATGTGCAAGGTAAAGTCAAAGTAATAGTCGATGAAGTAGTACCTTTGAAGGATGCCAAAGATGCGTTAAACAAGGTCATGAACCGAGAAGTAAAAGGTAAAATGACGTTAAGACCTTAAAAACAGCTGCAAGCTAAATAGCTAGAATAGAAGTGTTTGAACCACAGAGTTTACAGAACCTGAGGCGCTGGACTGCACAGAGAAGAATTTTTAAGAATTAAATGTATTTCCCCTGCGCCTTTTTTGTAAACGTTCTTTTTGTTTTTAGGCATAAAAAAACGGCCTCAAAAGAGGCCATTTTTCCCAGAATAAATTATTATTAAATTAATAATAATTTATTTACCATGTTGAAAGTTAAGTTCGCGAAAGAACATTTTTTGTGTAGCTAGTAGCCTATATTCTGTCAATAAGAACAGCAACAATAGGTGAAGCATCTAAACCATTTTCAGAAGCCCATATTAACACTGTCTTACCATCTTTTTCAGGTGTTTGTAAATCACGTTTAGGCACTTTTTTAACCATCAAAGTACCTGTTTTTTCTGCATTGTTAAGCATAGCTGTACGAATTAAACTGTTACCACCACAAGATATGGCTGTGTAATAGTCTTTCAGTTTTAAATTGTAATCAGACTGAACACGTTTCATTTTTTTACGTAGTTCACTCTTGTCATCTGCTTTGACAATAGTACAGATGTTTTGCAATGCTGCATTGACGTCGGCTTGAGCGGTCCCAGAAAAGAGTAAAGAAGCGGTTGCGATAACGATTGAAGTTTTAACTATTTTCAACATGGTTAAGTCCTCGATGGTTGATTTATTTACAGCAGTTGCTGCGTTATGTTTTGGGGCTATGGTATGACCCTATTAGAGACCACTTGGATTGATTGAAAAACCTAAACGTTGATACTTAGATATGGGTTTCCATAACTTTTTCTATCGTGTTATTTCAAAAACAATAATTTGAGGTTCGGATTAAGGAAATTCCCTGGCTCTTAACTGCATCCCAAAGTGCTTGGATAGAAATTAATGCACAAAGTAGTGTGATTTTTACTTCTTGCTATATAAAAGTGACCGGTTAAAAACGGATTCAATGGTGTATATTTCAGATGAGAAGTACCCGATGTGCATGCTTGTAAATGTTTAACCGTCCTTTTAATAAATCATAGAATATTATTTAGAAACAGCTAATAGCGACGTCTGTTTAAACTCAATATCAGTGGCTAATGTAGTTATACTCAGGTTCACTGGATTTATTCAGCTATTTTAAAATACGACAGTCATGTCACAGCTCTGTGCAGTTTTTTTCATATTCGCTGACGTGGGTTTATGACGTTCAACACTGGGTGATGCTTATAAAGAATACGACAGGCGCTTTTTTTACTGACGGTAAAACAACCAATAATAGTTATTTTAACTGGCAGGATGCAGATACTAATTTTTGGAGCACCAATTTAAATTGTTTAGTGCACAGAGCCGAAGTTTTTGATTCTTATTTACTGGTAGCTATAAATAAGAATGATTAATATTCTAATTCTCTATCGTGATCTTAATTAACTTTTAGGTTGTATAAATTACCCTTGTTAATCAAAAGAGTAAATATAGTGAAGATTATACAAACGATTTATATAACCATGATAAGCCTGTTTTTACTGCAAGCGTGTAACGATGATGACGACGAATATGTCAATATGGAAACACCTGAAATTGTTTCGAATATTGTTGAAACTGCTGTAGCTGATGGTAGATTTACTACACTTGTCGCTGCTTTGCAGGCGACAGGCTTAGACGTTACCCTAGCCGATACAACTAGCACATTCACAGTACTTGCCCCTACAGATGATGCGTTCGCATTATTAGGTCAAGATACAATTGATGCTTTACTTGCAGATACAGACACCTTAGCGGATATTTTAACCTATCACGTCATTGGCAGCGAAGTAGATGCGCTTACAGCCACAACCGCCGCAGGTGAAGGTTCATTTGTGGAAATGCTCAACGGCGATTCTGTTGGCCTTTCACTTGATGCGGATGGCTCTCTTTTGGTCAACACCTCAACGGTAATTATTACTGACCTTCAAACCACCAATGGTATAATTCACGTTATAGATGCTGTTTTATCACCACCAGCAGCCAAAGGTGAGCCAACAATGAATATTGTTGAAACAGCAGTAGCTGATGGAAGGTTCACAACTTTAGTGACTGCTTTACAAGCTACTGATTTAGATTTAGTACTAGCTGATGCTGATGCCAGTTATACTGTATTTGCCCCTACTGACGCCGCTTTTGGATTAGTCGGTCAAGAAAATATTCAGCTTTTACTTAACAATCCAGAAATCCTTTCTGAAATCCTGCTTCAACATGTTGTTGCAGGTGAAGTTTCTTCAGTGGGTGCCTTTATATTAAACAATCAATCAGTAACTACAGCATCAACCAATACTATACCGATTGTTATCAATAGCACTACGGATAGTCTTACCTTTGGTGGGGCAAATGTAATTATTAAAGATTTGTACACCACTAATGGCGTGATACACGTAATAGACATGGTGGTTGTAGCTGATGTTGCTTTACCTACTTCAGTTGGATCTATTGTGGATGTTGCTGTTGCTAATGGGAGTTTCACTACGCTGGTCGACGCTTTGCAAGCAACCGGGTTAGATATCGTTTTAGGCGATTTAGATACGTCCTATACCGTTTTTGCTCCTACAGATGCTGCGTTTGCACTTCTAGGTCAAGATACTCTTGATGGCTTATTGGCGGACGCAGATGCACTTTCAAATATATTGTTGTACCACGTTGCACCTGGTCGTGTATTAGCGGACGCAGCGATCACTATTGCCCAGTCTGATAGTAATAGGGTGACTATGGCAAATCCAAGGGCACAAATGACTTCTTTGTCAGTTGTAGGCACGGATTTGTTTATCAATAAGTCATCAGTATCTACCCCCAATGTTTTGGCTGATAATGGTGTTATTCATGTGGTAGACCAAGTTATTTTACCTCCTACGGCCAAAGGTGAACCAACCATGAGCATTGTGGATGTTGCTGTTGGAAATCCTGACTTCTCTACTTTGGTCTCGGCATTAGAAGCCGCAGATTTAGTTACAACATTGGCAGATGAAAGCGCTACGTTTACAGTTTTTGCGCCAACTAATGCAGCTTTCGCCAAAATTGATGCCACTGTGCTTAATGAACTACTTGCTGACGCAGACGCCTTAACCAGCGTTTTATTAAAGCACGTAGTGAGTGGATCAGAAATTAATTCAATAGGTGCATTCGCGGAAAATGGCGCAATGGTTGAAACTGCTGGTGGCGATAACGTCAGTGTCTCATTGGTTAATTTCACCCAAACGACTAATGATGCAACTGATGAAGTAGCTTACAACGCAGATTCAGAAATCTTAGTTGGCGGCATGAACTCGCCAACTAGTGGCTTAACATTATATGTCTTTGATAACGATTTAGGCACATCTGGTAGTGCCTGCAATGATGGTTGTGCAACAAACTGGCCTCCTGTTCTTGTTACTGATGGTGAAGTTGAAAATATACCAGGATTATCAACTGTTGAGCGTGATGATGGTTCAATGCAAGCAAGCTATAAAGGCCGCCCTTTATACTTTTTTGTGAACGATTCTGTTGCGGGTGACATGATGGGTGAAGGCGCAAGTAATGTATGGTGGACAGTGAAACAAGAACAAGTATCTTTGCAAATCCAAGGTTCAAACGTTATCACTACAGACATTTATACCACCAATGGTGTCATTCATGTCATTGATACAGTAATCACAAACTAAGATTTTCATACAAAATGTATTATCTAACATTCTCAGAAGGAAGAAGGAAGAAGGAAGAAGGTTAGATAATACCCTGACATAAAGCGCCTCTATTTTAGAGGCGTTTTTGTTTAAATAATACAAGACAGCTAGCCCCAATATCGATTTACTCAAACATGAAAAATAGTTTATTTTATCTGCATCGATTGTCACAAGGGTATCATGGTAGGTAAGATATGGTAGGTAAGATATGGTAGTGACTAGAGGGATTTGGGTTTCATAAAAAATCTATTCCTTCACATTGCATGAAAGGAATAGATAATTACCTCAGACATCTATTTTGAATGACGCTCTTTTAATACTTTGACTACATCAGACAAATTCAAATCGCTGGCTTGTAGTAATACAATTAGATGGTATAACAAGTCTGCAGACTCATTTTTTAACTCATCTAAATCTTTTACCGTCGCCGCTAATGCAGTTTCAACCCCTTCTTCACCGACTTTTTGTGCAATACGTTTGATGCCTTTGCTGTATAGATGCGCGGTGTAACTAGAGTCGGGATCGGCACCTTTACGCGAGGCAATCACTGTTTCTAATTCAGCGATAAAACTGATGTCAGCCGATTGACTATCTGACCAACAGGTTTCTGTTCCTTTATGACATGTGGGGCCGATTGGGTTAACCAAAGCAAGCAATGAATCATCGTCACAGTCGCTGCTGATTTCCACTAGGTGTAAACGGTTCCCAGACTCTTCTCCCTTGGTCCACAAACGTTGTTTTGAGCGACTAAAAAAAGTCACCAAACCCGTTTTTAAGGTTTTATGCAAAGCCTCTTGGTTCATAAACCCCTGCATTAACACTTTACCACTAACCGCATTTTGCACAATACAAGGCATAAGATTATCCATCTTATCCCAAGCCAGTTTCAGCACATTTTCTTTTGTAATAATCATCTTTATCTCTAGTGTAAATAAGCATCGAGCATCGAGCATCGAGTTACGAGTTACGAGTTACGAGCCATAAGCCTGTCGCCCCAATGTGCGAACTAAATAGCTTCCAAGAGAAGCTATTTTTCAATATGTAGACATTTCATTAAGCCGCCCAACATGAGCGCGATTTCGTCTATCTCTTTTATTTTTAATACGCCTATATCTTTAGGGGTATAGCCAATGTCTACTGCAATCATTAACTGCGTTTTTAATTCACCCGCAGAGCCTTTAGCAATGGATAAAAACCTAAATTTTTTTCTTTCTGTTTGCCGTTCCCACCCTTCAGAAATATTGCTAGGAACAGACAGTGCAATTTTTGCAATTTAGTGCGTAATTTGATCTTTAAAACCAACATCACGACTTTGACTGAATAATGTGTACATATCAGCGGCAAGTGAACAACTTCTTTGCCAAACCTTTAATTTTTCAAATTTCACATCTCTGATTAGTGCATTGAGATCACTAAACCTTAATCTTTTATTTTATCTTTCACCCGTATCTCGTAGCTGTTCTTAATCTCTTATCGCTATATTTTGCGTTCGCAAATACGCTTTTAATTCTGGTATGGGAATAATGCCTTTGTGAAATACTGATGCGGCTAATGCGCCATCAACGTCTGCTTGTTCAAAAACATTTTTAAAGTGCACGCTTTCACCTGCACCGCCTGAAGCAATTAATGGTACTGAACAGCTTTTTCGAATAGCAGCCAATTGTTCAATATCGTAGCCTTTGCGAACGCCATCTTGATTCATGCAATTAAGTACTATTTCACCGGCACCACGTTGTTGTACTTCTTTGACCCAATCAGCCGTTTCCCAAGCGGTAACCTGGGTGCGAGTTTCGTCACCTGTATATTGGTGGACTTGGTATTTACCGGTTTCTTCATTGTAGAAACTGTCGATACCCACCACTACACATTGCTGGCCGAAGGTATCGTGCAAGCGTGTGATCAATTCAGGATCGGCAAGAGCAGGGGAGTTGACGGATATTTTGTCAGCACCCATTTCTAATATTTTGCCTGCTTCTTCAATCGTTTTGATGCCGCCAGCGACGCAAAATGGAATGTCGATCACTTGTGCAATACGGGTGACCCAGCTCTTATCCACTACGCGCTTATCACTGGATGCTGTGATGTCGTAAAATACCAATTCGTCAGCACCTTGCTGAGCATACTGCTGAGCCAAAGGCACTATGTCGCCAATGATTTCGTGATTCCGAAACTTCACACCCTTGACAACTTTGCCATCTTTGACATCTAAGCAGGGAATAATACGTCTAGCTAACATAAAAAAAACCTTTAAAAACATAAGCTACGAGCTAAAAAAATAAAAGATTAGCAGCGAGTTTCTAGCTACGAGCCTCGAAGTACGAAGCTGTACTAACCTACTTTAGTTAACCAATTAAACTTGTCTGGCGCTTTACCCCACTGAATATCGTTCAGTGCTTGCCGAAGTTTTAGGGTTGATGGGCCATGTTCGCCTGAACCTACTGCGTGTTCTTTACCATCATGTATCAGTGTGCCTACAGACGTAAGTACTGCTGCAGTGCCCGATAAGGCTGCTTCAACGTTAGGTTTAGCCGCTCTTTTTAATAGTTCATCAACACTCAACTGAGTCTCAGTGATTTTCATGCCCATGTCTGCTGCTAAGGTTAAAATTGAGCTGCGGGTCACACCATGTAAAAACGTTTGGTCTAATGCTTTGGTGATGATTTCATTACCGTCGATTAATAAAAAATTGGCTGCGCCTGTTTCTTGTACGTCACCATTAGGGCAGAACAAAATTTGATCGGCTTGTACATCGTGTTTTGCGGCTAAAATTGGACCGAGTGCACTGGCATAATTGCCACCACTTTTGATCATGCCCATGTGCGGGGCACAGCGCATACCCGTTTCGTCAAGTAACACTCTCAGTGGCTTAGCACCGCCAGCAAAGTAGTCACCGACTGGAGAAATGAGTACATACAACATAGAACTAGTGCTAGGTGCAGCGGCTTTGCCTATGGCTGCCTCTGTGCCAATGTGTGTAGGGCGGATATACATAGACCCAGGTGGCTCTGGAATATCAGCAGTGTATTGTTCAACAATGTCCAAAATCATTTTAGAGACTTGTGTTGGGTCAATATTTGGCAAGGATAATAAACGACTGCTTTGATTAAATCGGGCAAGGTTCTGATCCATACGAAAAACGTGTATGCTGCCATCAGCATGTTTAAAGGCTTTTAATCCTTCAAAGCAGGTACTGGAATAATGTAAAACATGTGCACCGGGATGTAATTGAATGCTGTCAGATGCAACGATCGTTGCTTCGTTCCATTGCTCGTTTTCAAAGGTAGTGAACGCCATATAAGGCATAAACACTGTACCAAAAGCCGCCATGATAATTTCCTAATTTGTTGTTATTTATGGATGTTGCCAAGCTTAATTAGCATATGCTATTTAGCTGTATTCCAACATTCAATTGCTTGTTTTACTGTGAATTTTCCTTCCAAAAGTGCACGACCTAAAATGACTCCACTTACTTTGGTAGGTTTAAGCACTGCGATATCGTTAAGGTTACCAATACCGCCGGATGCTTGCCAACCCACACTAGGAAATTGTTGAGTCATCTCAGTGTAAAGTTGATGGTTCGCTCCTCGTAAGGTGCCGTCGCGACTGATGTCAGTGCAAAGTACATGTTTAGCACCCACAGATAAAAAATCTTTAAGTAATGTTTCAATCGACACACCTGAATTTTCTTGCCAGCCGTGGGTGGCGATAAATTTGTTGCCTGAATCGTCAATGTTGATATCCAGTGCCAACACGATGGCGTCAACACCGTACTTTTTAATCCAGCCTTTAACCAGTTCAGGCTCCTTGACTGCCAATGAACCAATGACCACACGTTTTACGCCTATGTCTAAAAGCTGTTTTACATCGTCTTCTGTGCGAATCCCACCACCCGCTTGAAACCACATACGCCCAGTGGCAACCATCTTACCAATAAGGTCGAGTTGACGTTTGCTGGTGTCTTTAGCGCCGGTTAAATCAACTATGTGTAACCACTGCGCACCCTGGTCGGCATAACTATGCACTACATCAATTGGGTCGAGTTTATATTCGGTTTTTTGTTCGTAGTCGCCTTGGTATAAGCGCACTACTGAGCCTTCAATTAAATCTATAGCGGGGATGATCATATTTTTACTTATTAACCTTTTTTATGACTTTGTTTCACATCATACGGTTTTTATAAATCGATAAAGTTTTTTAAAAGCTGTGCACCCGCATCGCTTGAACGTTCGGGGTGAAATTGCACACCAAAAAAATTTTCTTTGTGAATAGCGGCTGAAAAATCCATACCGTACTGGCAACTGGCTATTGTCAATTCTGAGACTGCCACCGCAAAGCTGTGGACAAAATAAAAGTAACTACCCTCATCGATGCCTTTAAATAAAGGCCCATTAACAATCGGAGTGACAGTATTCCAGCCCATGTGAGGTAAGCGTAAAGTGCCTACTTGCATTCGTTTCACTTGCCCGGGCATAAGGCCTAAACAAGGGGTGTTATCGGCAAGGCTTTCTTCTGATTTTTGAACCATCAACTGCATGCCTAAACAAATGCCAAGTACAGGCTGAGTTAGGCCTTGAATACAACTGACAAGTTGTTTTTTTTCAATACTAGCCATCGCTGCATTAGCACTGCCTACACCAGGGAGAAATATTTTGTCGGCTTGTTGAATAACCCCTAAATCATCACTGACAGTGACTTGTTTACCTAAACGTTCAATGGCAAATTTGACAGATGAAATATTCGCACAGCCAGTATTAACAATAACAATTTGTTGCAACGCCATGTCTATAAAGCGCCTTTAGTACTGGGTAAAGTCTCGCCTTGCTTGTGAATAGCTTGGCGTAATGCGCGGCCAAACACTTTAAACAAACTTTCTACCTGATGATGAGAATTACCTTCGGTGGTCGAAAGGTGCAAAGACAAGCCCATAGCCTGCGAGATAGAGTGGAAAAAGTGTGGCACCATTTCTGTGGCCATGTCACCTACTTGATCGCGGCTAAATTTAGCATCAAATTTTAGGTGTGGGCGGTTGGATATGTCTAAAATACATTCAGCGCGACATTCATCCATAGGTAAAGCAAAACCAAAACGACCAATACCGCGTTTGTCGCCTAACGCCTTTTTAAGCGCTTCGCCAAGTGCAAGGGCGGTATCTTCAACACTGTGGTGATCGTCTATGTGTAAATCGCCATCTACGGTGAGTGTTAGTTCAAAGCCAGCATGAGTAGCCACTTGATCAAGCATATGGTCAAAAAATCCAAGACCTGTTTGGATAGTGGATTTGGCACTTGAGTCTAAATCTACTGTGACATTGATATTGGTTTCTGATGTTTTACGAACCACGTGAGCCACACGAGTTGAGGCCAATAATTGTTTTTCAATTGCTTGCCAGTTGTTGTTGTCGCGATTGTACTTAATGCCAACGATGCCCATGTTTTCAGCTAGCTGAATATCAGTATCGCGGTCGCCAATAACATACGAACGAACGAAATCAATTTTACCTTGCTGCAAATAATTTTTTACTAAACCTAGTTTAGGTTTGCGGCAAGCACAGTTATCGGTGTCAAAGTGTGGACAAATCAATACATCGTCAAAGATCACGCCTTGGCCAGTAAAAAATTCCATCATTTTATTGTGGGCTAAGTCAAAGTCGGCTTGTGGAAAACTGTCGGTTCCCAATCCATCTTGGTTTGACACCATCACTAGACGAAAACCATTTTGTTGTAATTTAATTAACACAGGCAGAACTTGTGGTTCGAAGACTAACTTTTCTAAGGTATCAAGTTGTTTATCGATGGCAGGCTCTTCAACTAAAGTACCGTCACGGTCAATGAAAAGAATAGGTTGCTGGCTCATGCTGATTTTCCCTGGTGTATAAAAAAGCTTGCCATTAACGCTAGCAACTTTTCATTTTGTTGTTGGGTGCCAAGCGTAATACGCAGGCAATTATCTAAGCTCACTTGTTTAGATTGATCACGAATGAGTACTGAATTTGTTACTAAAAAGTCCATTAAAGCTTGTTTTTGTGGGTGACGAAACAATATGAAATTAGCCTTATCTCCACCGACTAATTTTAGCGCGGGAAACTGACTTAACCGGTGTTTGACCCACTGTTTTTGCTGTTGCAAATACTCAACTTGCTCGGACATTTGCTTGAGCCCTGTGGTGCTAAGTGCTTGGGCTGCAATTTGTGCTACGGGCTCTGGCATAGGGTAGGGGGCAATCACCTTCATGATGCTCTGAATTACGTCACTATTGGCTAAAGTAAAGCCACAACGCAACCCTGCTAATGCAAACGCTTTGGATAAAGTACGCAATACCACTAGATTAGGATATGTCGGCAATTCAGTTGCCCATGTACTGCTGGCATCAAATTCAATGTACGCTTCATCGACCACAACTAAAGCTGAGTCGGCAAAGTGTTCTACTACTTGTTTAAGCTGCGCTTTGTCAATGGAAGTACCTGTTGGGTTATTAGGTGAACAAATAAACACTAAGTTCACTTTACCTTGGTAAGCATTAATAGCAGGTATGTCTAAAGAAAAATCAGCATTTAGGGGGACTTTCTCGATACCCACATTACACGTTTCAGCACTGATAGCATACATACCATAAGTGGGTGGACAGATTAGAATACTGTCTTTGCCTGGTGTGCAAAATGTACGAATAAGCAACTCAATGCCTTCGTCGGCACCGCGACTTACCAATAGCTGGTTGGCCTGCACACCTGCATATTCTGCATAAGGTAATAATACACTTTGTGGTTGGCAATCTGGATAACGGTTAAAATGTGACGTGTCAATATTAAAATCATTAGCAAAAGGTGACTCATTGGCGTTTAGCCAAGTTTCGCTGTCGCTATCGCCGCCAGCAAAAATGCGCCTAGCTGACTCATAAGGCTTCAATACCTTAAGGTTTTCGCAGATTAACGTGTTAACTAAATCACTCATGAATCTTCACTTTGTAAGTATTCAGCACTTAATCTAAGGGCAACAGCTTGCCTATGGGCATCTAAACCTTCTGCATCAGCCAAGTCCATAATTGCATTGCCAATATTCTTTAAACCTTGATAGCTCAGCTCTTGAACTGTGTAGCGACGCATGAAATCGGCTAAACCCAAGCTAGAATAATTGCGAGCATAACCATAAGTTGGCAACACATGATTGGTACCACTGGCATAATCTCCAGCTGATTCAGGTGACCATTGGCCGACAAAAATTGAACCGGCATTCGTCAATTTATCTAAACTGTCTCGGGCATTCTCTATTTGTATAATGAGATGTTCTGGCGCATACGCATTACTAACTTCAAATGCTTGTTCTAGAGTATCAGTTAAAATATAGCGACTGTGTTGCACTGCCTGCTTGGCAATTTTTTGTCGGCTTAAGGTTTTCAATTGCAATGTAACTTGTTGTTTTACCGCGTCGATTAAATCACTACTATTTGACAATAATACAGCTTGAGAGTCATTGCCATGCTCGGCTTGCGACAATAAATCGGCTGCAACAAACACTGGGTTAGCATGCTCATCAGCAATCACTAATACCTCAGACGGACCTGCGGGCATATCGATCGCAGGGCCTGCTGGAATTAGACTCACCTGTTGTTTGGCTTCAGTGACATAACTATTGCCGGGCCCAAAAATTTTATCAACTTTTATAATGCTTTCAGTGCCCAGTGCTAAAGCCGCAATTGCTTGTGCTCCGCCGACGAGATAAATTTCGTCAATGGTGCATAAGCTAGCTGCATAAAGAATTTCAATAGCAACTTTGCCTTCTTTATTGGGTGGTGTGCAGATGACTTTTCTAGCACAACCCGCAACCTGAGCGGTAGCACCCAACATTAATACTGTGGAAGGTAGTGGGGCTGTTCCACCTGGAATATATAAGCCAACGGATGCTAAAGGTGCATGCTTAAGTTCACAAACCACGCCTGGCGTAGTTTCCACTACCACATCCTCGGGGTATTGAGCCTGATGGAAGGCTTTAATGTTGGCGTAGGCTTGGTCTATTGCCCATTTAACTTCAGGTTTGATTTGGCCTGCAAAACTGCTGAGTGAATCATCATTAAATTGTAGACTCTCTAATTTTACGCCGTCAAAACGCTCAGTAAAATCCAACAAGGCTTTATCGCCTTGCTGTTTAACTTGCTCAATAATATCCGTTACTGTAACGCTCAGAGCTTTACTATCGGCAAGGGCAGGTCTGCTAAGTAATTTAGCTTGTTCAGTTGAGTTAAGTTGTGCCCATATTTGCATGACTATTTGGCCTCTTAATAATTTTGATTTTGCCCTAAGACATCATCTTTTCAATTGGCATCACCAAGATCGAACTACAACCCAGTGCTTTGAGCTTTTCCATCGTTTCCCAAAACAGGGTTTCAGGACTCACCACGTGAATAGCAACAGTCTCATCACTGCCTGCAAGAGGTAAAACGGTGGGGGTTTCAGAACCTGGTAATAAACTTTTCACTTGTTCTAAATAAGCCTTGGGCGCATGTAACATAATGTACTTACTTTCCTTGGCTTGGGTGATGCCGTCCATACGTGGCAGCATTTTACTAATAAGTGCTTGTTTGGTTTCTGACATTTCTCCGCCGCGCTGAATAAATACCGCTTTGGATCTAAATATTTCATCCGCTTCCTGTAAACCATTGGCTTCAAGCGTGGCACCGGTTGATACCAAGTCACAAATCGCATCTGCTAAACCAGCACGAGGTGCTACTTCAACCGATCCGGTTAACATCACTGTACTGGCGTCAATGTTCTTTTCTTTGAAAAAACGCTCTAATAAAAAAGGATAAGTTGTGGCAATCTTTTTTCCTTGTAATGACTGTAACCCTTGGTAATCCATCTCGTTAGGAACCGCGATAGATAAGCGGCAACCGCCATAATCTAGACGTCTTAATTCGATATACTCAGATTTTTTGCCTGCCGCTTGGCGTTCGAGCATCTTCTCTTCTACTTCGTTTTGGCCGATAAAGCCCAAATCAACCACGCCGTCCATCACTAAACCGGGGATGTCGTCGTCACGTACCAATAACAAATCAATAGGTTGGTTAGTAGAATGAGCAATCAACAACCGGTCGCGAATTTGCAATTTAATGCCGATGGCTTTTAATAAAGAGATGCTGTCGTCACTCAATCTTCCTGATTTCTGTACGGCAATACGTAATCTGTTGTTATCAATCATGTTTATTCTAATCCTATTAAAAATTTGTTACTTAACTTGCAGTCTATTCGTGACTCTGCTGGCTTAAAAGAACGGCCAAAAAGAAAAACCCCCGAAAGATGCCTTCCGGGGGTTTAGAGTGTGTCTGCGCCGCTAGAAGGTTTTAATAGACCTCCCAGCAAATACCTGAAAGGTTAAGCTATATGGTGATGTACGATTGCTTTCAAGGTAATTTTCATAAGTTTGGCTGTTCCAAATCACTGCGCTTTGATGTGTCATACACTATTCAATCGGTCTGATTAATGCAAGGATATTTCGGACGAAAGTAACCGCTTTCTTACAATTAAATCAACTATGTTAGTATACAACCAAGTGATTGAATGTTTTGTGAGCAATATTGTCTAATAAATAGTTGTCTAAATAGTTGTATCGACGAAGGGGAAATTATGACTACCGACCTTCTATTTTCAATACTACCACGAGAAGGCAAAGTGCCGATTGCCCATGATAGCCAAAAAGTGATGAAAATTGATAAGCAAGAGCAGTTACGCGCTTTAAGTGACGAGGAAAAAGAACTTAAAGGTGAAGAGAGGGAAGCGAGAGAGAAGCAACAAAAGCGCAACACAAGTAAGCAAAAGCCAGAGCCGGAGCAAGAGTCCAGCCGAGATCAAGTTGCAGAAAACGCTGTCGATACCAAACAAAAGAAACCCAAAGGGCCGAAACATTTGGATATTTATGTTTAGGCTCAAAAAATGCCTTTTTATTTTTCAACGAACCCAAGCTTACAGATTATTGGTTTTTATATCCTTATTTTCAGCACAGCAGATTTGCATTACTTCTTAGGGTGTTCATCTAGATTTTCTGCCGGTAAATGGCAATGGGATAATTTATAAATTATCTGTGTATAAATGCTCAAGTATCTGTTGTGATCATTAAAATCTTGCTTAAGTAAAATCAATCAAACTTGTATTTATGCAGTATCTTCTTAGGAATATGACAATAATCACTAGGAAAGTGGGTCAGTCTTTCTTGGTGTTCCGCATCGCTTTTCACGTAGTTGATGAGTTGTAGGATCTCAACGGCAATTTTATCTGCGTCGTCACGGCATGCGATATACTGGATAGCAATTTTTAGGTGACTATCCTGTTTACTGTATATGCCGGTTCGGTATTTTTTTCCAACATCCTGACCCTGTTTATTGATGCTGTAGGGGTCAATGATTTCAAAAAAGTAGCCTATAAGTGCATTAGCATTGACTGCGCTGGTATCGAAGGTCACTTTTACGCATTCTGCATAACCATCATAATTGCTATTAGTTGTATCGGTTAAGCCATTCGCCCGGCCTGCTTCTGTTGTGGTCACTCCAGGTAGATGCTTTATGAATTCTTGCACCCCCCAAAGACAACCACCAGCAAAATAAATGATCTCTAGGTTAGTGCTGGTATTTTTAGTCTGTTGCTTTGTTTTCATATTTGGCATGTGTGAAAAAATAAAAAAAGGTTTAGGACGGCTCTATTAATTGTTGGCAAGGGCCAATCTATAATGCAAAATCAAAGTGATGATAGCATTGAAGTTTCCACTCCATTTACATTTTCAGCAGTAAAAAAGTCTAAGCTGTTTTCTACGGTTGCGACTGATAATTGAGATTGATAGTTGGGACTGATTATCATGTGTAATATTTCATAGGTTAATATACAATAACGACTGTTACATATTAACCGCCCCCATTATTAAATTAGGAAGGTGGGATTGGTTGTTCCAGCCTTTTTAAACGGTCTAATAGCCGCAGTCGAAAGAATTATTCCTCCGTTAGCTAGAAGTGGTGTTGAGTGAAAAAATAATCGCTCTCCCTTTACTGATAGATCAAATTGTCTAAGAATCACCTAAAAGAGAACATTAAAATGCTCCGAGTTATTCAAACTGCTTTGCTTGCTTTGTTGTGCAGCATAGTGACTTTGTCAGCCACATCCGGCGTTGCTAATGAAGCAAAAAATGATATTGAAAAAATTACAGTTGAAGGCTCTACGACTGCCAATAAAGAACCCGTGGGAACCTTTGTTTCATTAGTTTCAAACCTAGAATATGATCCGCGGGTTGATTTACAGTCGCGTAATATGGCTGAGGCTCAAGCTGATGTGACAATCCGTGGTGGCATTTTCGAAAATACAGGATTTAGGGTGGGTAGCACGACTTTACTCGATCCGCAGACCGGACATTACTCTGCAGAAATTCCTATTGCTCCTGAAATGTTGACTGGCCCTTATATTTTGACGGGAGCAGATAATGCCCTTTACGGTGCTAATAGTTCTGTGGGTACTGTTTCCTTTGGCTGGAAACCTATTAAAACGGCAGGTAGCGTTTCGATTGGTGCAGGTAATAATAACTTTAATCTGCACAGAGTGCACAGTGGTATCAATTTGCCACTAGATGATGCTAAGGATTGGATTATCGGTTTTGAAGGTGAGTACTCGGTGTCTGAAAGTGACGGTACTATTGACAATGGTGACCACGATTTTAAACGTGCCTCTGGTCGTATTCAACTTGTGGGGCCATCATCACAGACTGATTTATTTCTTGGTTCCCAAGATAAGTTTTTTGGTTGGCCTAATATGTACACGCCATTTAATGTTAATGAGACTGAAGACCTTAGAACGCGATTATTTATGCTAAATCATAAACAGAATTATGCCATAGATAGCACATTTGAAATTTCCGCTTACACCCGTCGTCATAACGACCATTATGTTTTTTCTCGTGAAAACCCAGAAATATTTCAGGCTTTCCACGAAACCGAGGTTAAGTCCATCGCATTTTCTGGTCGCCATGGGCAAACAGAGTCGTTTGCCGTGAATTATTCGGCACAGTTTATAGAAGACGCCATCGAATCCACCACGCTTGAAAATAGCTTTACGTCTCGTCGTTATTACAAGGCCAGTGTATTACCTGAATACCAAATGAGTCTAAAAGATGACCAGCAATTAACTTTCCGTCTCGGCGCTGCTTTTGACGATACTAACCGAGATGATTCAGACGTTTCATTGATTGGTGATATAACCTGGAATTCATTTAACAGTGACGATTACTCACAAACTATTTATCTATCCTATGCAGAAGCGAGTCAAGTGGCAGGTTATACGGCTATTGGTGGCAGTACCACGAGCGGGTTGTTCAGAAGTAATGATAGTCTTGAACGAGAAACAACTAAAAATCTGGAATTGGGCTTAGCATTAGGCGGACAAACATGGAGTGTTGATTCTGCTATTTTTTATCGCAAGGATAATGATTTAGTCGATTGGACCTATAGCTTTAATTCGACATCGGCTCGTTCAGCCAACCCGGTGGATATCGACACTTTAGGTTTAGAACTACTTGCCACCATACGTCTAGCGAACGCAGAGATCATTACTAGCTACACTTTTCTCGACAAATCTGAAGACTATGGTGGCGCAGATATCGATGCCAGTTTTTACGCATTGAACTACCCAGATCATCGCCTTACACTAGCTGCCATATGGCACCCTAGCGACATCGTTGAAATACGTATCGATAATGAGTGGCGTAAACAGGAGGACAATATTTTGCGAAACGGTGACGAAGATGCTCTATTCACTCACCTCACGGTAAAGGTTTCTCCTTCACAGTTTCAAGGTTTTCATATGACGTTTGCTGCAGATAATCTTTGGAGTGAATCCTTTGAAGAGCTCCCCGGTACACCCGGAAGGGGAAAGCAGTACACAGTCACTGCTACTTATAATTGGTAAAAAGTGAATGCTGATATTTTTCCAAATTAAAGTGGCCAATATGTTGTTTTTTCATTATCAACTGATAGTGAGTCCCTAAGAGTTGAGTTAAGAGTTGAGTTAAGAATTGAGCAAAGAGAAGGTCTAAGAGTCGGGCTTAAATAGTGGTAACAGCCGTTATTGTTTAGCAATAGTGCGAGTTACTCAGTTAAGCCTGAACAATACCCCCCATTAAAATTAATAATTAGAGGTTTTGTAAATGGTATATCTAGTGATCACTACGCTGATCTGGGCATTCTCCTTTGGCCTTATTGGTAATGCGCTCAAAGGTATAGACCCTCTTCAGATAGCCGATACTCGGCTGCTACTTGCCCTATTGATTTTTCTTCCATTTCTAAAACTGAGTCATACTAGCTGGCAGGAAAAATGGCAACTTACGCTTATTGGTGCAGTTCAGTACGGCGTTATGTATACCTGTTACCTCTCTGCATTTCGTTTTCTGCCATCACATTTGGTCGCGTTATTTAGTGTGCTAACACCACTTTATATCGTTATTATCAACGATCTTCGCCAGCGCTGTTTTACCCCTTGGTATCTGCTGGCCACGATACTCTCTGTTTTTGGTGCCGCAGTTATAAAAATGGGCAATCTAGACTCAAGCGAAATTTGGTTGGGGTTTGGCCTTATGCAAATATCCAATATGGCTTTTGCTTTTGGGCAAGTTTATTATCGTGATTGGAAGCGAGCCCGACCAAATATAAGTGATGGCGCTGTGTTTGGCTTTTTATACTTAGGTGCTGCAGTTTTTACCTGCATTGCTACCCTGCTAATTTCTCAACAGCCGCCCATTCCTATTAGTGCAACACCTACCCAGTGGTTAGTCTTGATGTATCTTGGTGTGGTTGCGTCTGGGCTTGGTTTCTTCTTTTGGAATAAAGGCGCAACCCAAACGAGCGTGGGTGTACTTGCCGCATTTAACAATGCTGTAGTGCCACTGGCGATGTTTGCCTCCTTGTTTATTTTTGGTGAAGCCAAAGGAGGCACTACACAAGAACTTGTCAGGCTTAGTATAGGTTCGGTTTTGATTGTGCTGGCCTTGTTGATTGCAAAGCGCAAAGCAACTTGACCAAGACAGATCATAAATTTTATAAACCTACGGGTCAGGTTTCTTGTCTGTAAGCGTCTCGCTAAAGACGTCTAGTCTAGGCTAACATTCCACGGTAGTCGTTCTTCAACGTCAGGCTCGGGCTGACTAAATTGCTCTAGCAGATGACTGATGTAATTATACTGCGTTAGTCCATTGGCTTTTACCGATGCCACAATCGAATACAATACGGCACTAGACTGTGCACCTTTTGCTGTTTGCGACAACAACCAGGCTCGCCTGCCCATCACACATCATGCTCGACCCTTTGGACAAAGAACTTGAGAAGCGAGGCCACAAGTTTGCTCGCTACGCGGATGATTTCACCATTTTGGTAAAGACTCCCCGTGCAGGTGAACGCGTGCTAAGCAATATCAGCAGACCCCTGATCCACCGCTTGAAACTGATCGTTAACTCGGTCAAAAGCCACATCGTTAAAACCAGTGAAAGTAAATTCCTTGGTTTCACATTCAAGGCAGGCCGCATTCAATGGCACCTAAGACAGTGCTGAAGTTTAAACAGCAAGTTCGGCGGTTAACGAACCGCGATTGGGGCGTGTCGATGCATTATCAACTCTTTAAAATCAGTCAATATTTACGAGGCTGGATAAACTACTTTGGTATCGCTAATAGCTATCAACGATGTGTAGATTTAGATCATTGGATCAGGCGCAGAGTGAGAATGGCGTATTGGCGGCAGTGGCGAAGACCA